>JBIKPD010000228.1:0-6366 GCA_044357665.1 Roseateles sp.
TTGACCGTCAGGCGTCCGCTGTCGGCAATGACGGCCCCGGCCGGGTTTGCTTTTGTCAGATCCGGCGTGGCCGCCATGGCGCCAATAGCGCATTGGGCCAGCAAGGCAAGGACGGCGAGTGATTTGCAGCGCATGAAGTTCTCTTTCTGGTTCGAGTCAGCGAACGGGCCGGATTGGCCGAGTTTCAGGGAAATGCTTCGAGTTTGCTCAACAGCCACAACCACAGCGGCGCGCTAAGCATAAACAGGAGGGTGGAAAGGACGGTGGCCGCAGTGGTCTCGGCCTCCAGCGAACGGTAGCGCTGGGCAAAAATCAAGGCATTGGTGCCGGTCGGCAAGGCAGCCATCATCACCACCACGTTCAGCGGCATGCCTGACAGACCCAGACCCCAATGGGCCAGCACCAGCACCATGGCTGGAAACAGCATGAGCTTCAATGCGACCGTCCCGAAGATGCCCTGCCAGACCTTGGGCCAGCCGTAATAGGCGATCGACATGCCGGTCAGCGTCAGGCATAGAGGCACCACGGCCGTGGCCAGCAATTGCAGCAATTCGTCGATGAAAGCCGGCGGGCGCAGCCCCAAGGCATTGCAGAGCAGACCCGCGATGATCGGTAACACGACCGGATGGACGACGGTATTGCGCACGGTGAGTGCCAGGGTCTGCAGCAAACTGACGCCACTTTGGGTACGTGCGCGCTCTCTGGCCAGGTCGAGCTCGATCAGCGCGGTCAGCAGCGTCAGGATGGTCAAGGCATGCAAGCTCATCACGGTGACATGGATGGCCAGGCCGGCTTCACCGAACAGGCTGGCGGCCAGTGGAATACCGACTTGCACCGTGTTGCCGAAGCTCGCCGTGGTCGCCCGGACTGCCGGCACGGCGACGTCGGTGCGACCCTGGCCGCGCCAGCGTTGCAGCGCATAGGTGCCGAGGATCAGCAGCAGCAGCGGCCCGAAGAATGCGTACAGCATGGCCCAGGGAAGATCGGCAAAGTCGACCCTTGAGGTGGTGCGAAACATCAGCGCCGGCACAAAGATATAAAAGGCCGCGCGGGACAAGACCCGCGCCGGATCGCCGCCGCTTGCGTCTGCATGACCGAGCCAGCGCATGCGGCCGACGAACCAGCCGATGGCGCCGACCAGGAAGATGTTCAGCAGTTTGGAAAAAATCAACCAGGACATGGCGCGTACGCCTTCAGGCTCAGGCTGATTTCCTCACGACTTTGCTGGCGACTTTTTTGGCTGCCGGCTTGGCTGCCGGTTTGGCAGCGGTCTTGGCCGCAGGTCTGGCCGCAGCGGGTTTGGCGCCAGGCTTCAAGGCGCGCGGCTCGAACTCGAACATCACCTTGCCCTCCTTCTTGTCGTAGGCGAGGAAGGCCTTGAACTTGCGTTTGGTCTTGTTGGAGATGAAGTTCTCCAGCAGATCGGTCTTGCCGCCGGCCAGCAGTTTTTGCATCTGTGCGGTCGCGACCGGCTGCTGCAGGATGATCTTGCCGCTCTTGAAATCGCAGGTAATGGTGGCGCCGACTGCATGTTCGCAGACATAGTTGCCGCCGTGCTCAAAGACATGGCTCTGGCATTTCGGGCAGCTGCCGAGCGAAGTCTGGGCGCTGAAGTCGACCGGCTCGCCGTCTTCGGCGGCCTTTCTGGCATCGTCGCCGAAGTCGAATTCGAGCTTCCAGTTGGCCAGCTCCTCGTCATAGACCAAGGCCAGTTCGGCACTGAAAGGCCAGCCCGCTTTCGAGCGGAAACCTTCGAGCGGGCCGATTTTCTTGTCGCGCAGGAATTGCTCGACCTCATGCAATTCGAAGCTGCGGCTGCCGGGAATCTTGCCGATCGAAAAACCGCAGCCCTCGGGCGCAGCATCGTCGGCTGCGGCCACGCCAGCCTTGCCGACGCAGGTGAAGCGCCGGTAGTTCTCCTTCACCACGCCGCCACATTTGGGGCAGGGCGCTTTCAAAGTTGCATAGTCGCCCGGAATCGTGTCCCGGTCATAGCCCTTGGCTTTTTGCACCAGCGAGGCGGTCATCGCGGCGATTTTCGCCATGAAGTCGTCGCGTTTCAAACGGCCTTTTTCCATCTCGGAGAGCTTGAACTCCCAGTCGCCGGTCAGTTCGGGTTTGGTCAGGTCCTTCACGTCCAGGCCGCGCAGCAGCGTCATCAACTGGAATGCCTTGGCCGTCGGGATCAGCTCGCGGCCTTCACGCAGCATGTATTTCTCTGTCAGCAGACCTTCGATCGTGGCCGCGCGAGTGGCTGGCGTGCCCAGACCTTTCTCGTTCATCGCGGCGCGCAGCTCTTCGTCGTCGATCAGCTTGCCCGCACCTTCCATTGCCGACAGCAAGGTGGCCTCGGTATAGCGGGCCGGCGGCTTGGTCTGCAGTGACTTGACATCGGTTTCGGCGGTGATCACCACTTCGCCCTTGGCCACCGCCACCAGATTGGCATCGTCTTCCTGGATTTCCTTGCCGTAGACGGCCAGCCAGCCCGGTTTGACCAGCACCTTGCCGTTGGTCTGGAAGTTCAGTTCCTCGCCCACGCCGGGCACCGCCACCTTGACGGTCGAGATCCGCGTCGTCACCGAAAACTCGGCCGGCGGGAAGAACACCGCCAGGAAGCGCTTGACCACCAGGTCATAGAGCTTGGCTTCGATCTCGCTGAGGCTTTTCGGCGCCTGCAAGGTCGGGATGATGGCGAAGTGATCCGAGACCTTGGTGTTGTCGAAGATCTTTTTCGTCGGCTTGATATAGCCGTTCTTCAAGGCCGTGCGGGCATGCTGGCTGAGCGCTTGCAAGGGACCCGGCAGATTTTCCTCGGCGATCATCGCGGCGGTCTGCTTTGCCACTTCGACATAGTCCTCGGGCAGGAAGCGCGAGTCGGTCCGCGGGTAGGTCAGCACCTTGTGTTTTTCATACAGCGCCTGCGCCAGCGAGAGCGTGGTCTTGGCCGAAAAACCGAAGCGCGAATTGGCTTCGCGTTGCAAGGTGGTCAGGTCGTACAGCCCGCCGCAGCTCTGCGTGGTCGGCTTCGTTTCCTCGCTGACGCTGGCTGGTTTGCCGACAGCGGCCGCCGCGATCGCATCGGCATCGGCACGGTTCCAGAGCCGGTCAGCGCGGCGTTCGAGGTCATCGTCCTTCTTCCACTTCGGGTCGAACCATTTGCCTTCGTACTCGCCGACCTGGGCAGCGAAAGCGCCGCGCACTTCCCAGTAGTCGCGCGAGACATGCTTGCGGATTTTTTCTTCGCGCTCGACCACGATCGACAAGGTCGGCGTCTGCACCCGGCCAACCGTCGTCAGGAAGAAACCGCCATCGCGCGAGTTGAATGCGGTCAGCGCACGCGTGCCGTTGATGCCGACCAGCCAGTCGGCTTCCGAGCGGCAGCGCGCCGCGTCGGCCAGGGGCAACATCTGCGCATCGGGCTTGAGCTTGGCGAAGCCGTCGCGGATCGCCTGCGGCGTCATCGACTGCAGCCAGAGCCGATCGATTGGCTTGCTGATCGCAGCCTTGGCCGTGCCTGCATATTGAACGATCAGGCGGAAGATCAGCTCACCCTCGCGGCCCGCGTCACAGGCATTGATCAGGTTCGTCACGTCCTTGCGGCGGATCAGCTTGACCAATGAATTCAGGCGGCCCTTGACCTTGTCGATCGGATTCAGATCGAAATGCGGCGGTATCACCGGCAGGTTGGCAAAACTCCATTTGCCGCGCTTGACATCGAATTCATCCGGCGCCTTGATCTCGACCAGATGGCCAACCGCCGAGCTGACCACATAGCGGTCGCTCTCGAAATATTCGTCCATCTTTTCGAACTTGCCGGCGCTGGCAGTCAGCGCGCGCACGATGTCCTGAGCCACTGAAGGCTTCTCGGCAATGATCAGGGTCTTGCTCATGGTGATGATTTTTCTTTGCTGTTTGCTTGTGGGTCGGACTTTAAATCAAGCCCTGCCTACAATCCGGCCTCGCGCACGCTCACGCGCGCACCCATAGATTCAATGTAACCACAAACTCGATGACGCCAGCCGACCGCAAGAATTCGAGGGAGACGCCAGCCAGCAAGGCGGCGGGCGGGCGCCGTATCCAGGTGCGCAATTCGGGTGTCCATGGCCGGGGCGTTTATACGCTGACCGGGATCGCCGCCGGCGAGGTGCTGATCGAATACACCGGCGAGCTGATCAGTTGGGATCTGGCGATGGAGCGCCACCCGCATGACCTTGAGCAGCCCAACCATACCTTCTACTTTCACATCGAAGATGGCCGCGTCATCGACGCGCTGGTCGGCGGCAACAGTTCGCGCTGGATCAACCATGGCTGTGACCCCAACTGCGAGGCCGACGAGGTCGACCACCGCGTCTTCATCAAGGCGCTGCGCGACCTGCTCCCCGGCGAGGAGTTGTTCTACGACTATGGACTGACGATCGACGAGCGCTATACGGCCAAGCTGAAGAAGGAATTCGCCTGCCATTGCGGCAGCGAAGTCTGCCGCGGCACGATGCTGGCGCCAAAACGGCGATGAGCTCTGCACCCACCCTTGACTGGCAAGCCGCAGCGCTGCGGCAGCGGCTGGCAAGTCTTTGCCCGGCCATCGACGTCGAGGTGGCCGCCAGCCTCGGGTCAACCAACAGCGCCTTGCTTGATCGACTGCGCGCACAGGGCCCCGACAGCCTGCCCTGCTTGCTGGTGGCGGAGCAGCAGACCGCGGGTCGGGGTCGGATGGGCCGGGAATGGCTGGCCAGCCCGGGCAGCTCGCTGACTTTTTCAATCGGGCTGTGCCTGGCCCTGCAGGATTGGTCGGGGCTGAGTTTGGCGCTGGGTTGCGCGATTGCCGATGCGCTCGAGCCCGCCGGCAGCCAGCCGCGCTTGCAGTTGAAATGGCCCAATGACATCTGGCTCGACGGACGCAAGCTCGGCGGCATCCTGATCGAAACCCAGGCCTGCGGTGCCGAACGCGCCGTGGTGGTCGGCGTCGGTCTGAATATCAGCAAGCTTGATGACAAGGCACAGGATCAATTCAGTACCGGCTTCGCTTCATTGAGCGAAATCCAGCCCGGCGTGACGGCCCCGCAAGTGCTGGCGCAAATGGTGCCGGCCTTGTTGAAAGCCTTGCTGGACTTTCCTCAAAGCGGCTTCGCGCCTTGGACGCAAACTTTCGCGCGGCGCGACCTGACCCAGGGCTGCCAGGTCAGCGCCGGCATGCTGCAAGGCATTGCGCGCGGCGTCACAGCCAGCGGTGAGTTGTTGCTGGAGACGGCGGCAGGGGTGATGCACAAGGTCAGCGGCGGCGAAGTCAGCTTGCGCCTTGTTGCTGGCAGGGAGGCTTGAGATGATGCTGCGCTGGCTGGTTCTGATCCTTCTACTCATCAATGCCTTGTTCTTTGGCTGGACGCGCGGCTGGCTTGACGACATCGTCGGCCTGAAAGCGCGCGGTGACCGCGAGCCCGAGCGGATCGCCAGGCAGCTGCGTCCCGAAATGATCACGCTGCTCAAGCCGCAGGATTTGCCGGTGCTGCAGGCCAAGATCTGCGTCGAGTTCGGGCCGGTTGACAGCGAAGCCTTGCTGCTGTCCGCGCAGGCCGCGCTGCTTCATGCCGGCATTGCTGCGAGCGAGATGCAGGCTCAGCAGCAGAATCTGCCCGGCGTCTGGGCGGTGGTGACGATGCCGCTGGCGCCCGAGATGCTGGCCCGCAAGGAAGAAACCTTCCGGCGACTGAATCTCGGCTTTGAAACCCTGCCTGCGGGTGAGCTGAAGTTTTTGCTCTTGAGCCGCCATGACAGCGAAAGAGCGGCAGCTTTGGCACTCGAAGCCTTCGAGAAGCGCGCGCTGAAGGGTTTGCTGGTATCGAGCTTGCAGCCGCCGATGAAACGCCACAGCCTGGTTATGGCCCAAATCGAAGCCGGGCAGGCGCAAGGCTTGCGCGGCTTGAAGGACGAAGCGCTGCGCGCCGGTTTCAAGAGCTGCGTGGCGGCTCCAATAGCCGCATCGGCAGCATCCGCGGCTTCAGCGGCTCGCTGAAGCCCGATTTGGCCGGCGTTGCAGGGTGAAGCTGGCCAAGGCCAGTAAAGCGAGCCAGAAGCCGCTGAAAGCCCCGCCGCCACCGCCGCCACTGCTGCTGGGTGGCGCCGTGACCGCGAAAGTGCGCGACACCGGCGCTGCCGCGGCGATGTTGGCGTTGCCATCCTGCGATGCGGTGATCGTGCAGTTGCCTGCCGCTAGCAGCGTCAAGGTCGCGCCGTTGACGCTGCAGACCGCTGTTGTGCTTGAAGCGAAGCTGATCGCCAAACTCGCGCTCGAAGTGGCGCTCAAGCTCGATGTACCCGACCCCAGTTGCCGATCGGCGATTGCGGCGAAAGTGATGGTCTGTGGCGTCG
>JBIKPD010000229.1:0-6351 GCA_044357665.1 Roseateles sp.
GGGCAAGGCGCCGCAGCCTGTGCGCCTGCCAAGGCAGGCGACGGATCGCACCGACCAGGTTGTCAACCAGCGCATCGAAGCCAGACGGCAGCGGACGGGGCGGCGCCATCACCGGGAGGTCGACACGCAACCATCCAGGGCCATCGGCCTGGGCCATCGGCGATGCAACTCTCATACCCTGAATCGGCGCTGCAGGAGTTGGCGTGCGCTGCGCTCCCACTGCTCAAGCAGCGGCTTCGGGGCCAATGTGAGCCGCATCACGCCCAAGCGCCCGTGCACCAGCCTGACCTCTGCGGCCTGCACGGCGTCGAAGCTGGCGTGGATGCGAAAGAAGGGCTCGGCCGCCATCACCCCGTTCGGATCGCCTGGCTGTACTGCGATATCGCCACCGCCAGCAAAACCCAACGCACGAGACGGCAACACACCGTGGTCAAAGGGCATCACTGAGACATGGCGCAGCAGCAGGTTCTGCCCCTCCTCACCTCCCAGCCTGACCTCAGCACGGTCGATCCCACCCGTGAACAAGTGGGTCGCCACCTGGGGCAGAATCGCGACGAAGCGGTGCCCGCTCTCGTCGACGATCGCGCCCATAGACGCCCCACGCGCAAACCAGCGACCGCGACCTTGCTCAACTTCGCCAGCGCTCCAGACACCGGACACCGGGGCCACCACCGTCAGCGCCACACGCTGGCGCTCCAGATCGGCCAGACCGGCCTGCGCCGCCATGCGCTGCTGACGCAATGGCGCCAGATCAGCCAGCACCAGCGCCAGCGCCCTTAGTTCCTGCACCTGTATCTGCTGCAACTGCATACGCGAGGCCCGGATCTCGTGCAGCAGGTCGGGGTTCTCCAGCCTGGCCAGCGCTTGCCCCGCACTGACCCGCGAGCCAGGCTTGACCAGCAGTTCGGACAGGAAACCCGCCGACTCACTGCTGAGCTGGCGAAACACCACGGACTCGACCACACCGGCGGCCCGGATACGGTCCGGAAACGGCACCCAACCCAGCAAACCCAGCAATAACACTGCCAGCACCACAGCCGAGACGATGGCGCGGGCACGCTGATGGGCCAGTTGCGGGCCCAGCAGCAAGTAGTGCAAAAGCTTGCCCAGTGGCAACACCGTGGCCGACAGCACCAGCAGCACCGCCAGCAGCAGGCCAAGGTCGAGGTATTCCTCGGCGATGAAGAATGCGATCGTTGCCATCAGCATGAGCGCGTACAGTGCGCTTGCAGCACCGTACAGCGGCAACAGCCAGGACTCGGTCCGGCTCTCAGCCACCGGCTTCGCCAGCTTGACGCCCAGCAAGTAGCGCTGTCCCAGATAGCGCAGTTGGTCGCGCGAGCGCTGGAACAGGTTGGGCATGTTGATCAAGTCGACCAGCATGTGGTAACCATCAAAGCGCAGCAGCGGGTTGAGGTTGAACACCAGCGTCGACACGCTGGCTGCGAAAATCACGTTGTAAGCCAATGCGCCGCTGACCCCAGGGGCTGAATAAGCCCAGACCATCGCCGCGACCGCTGCCACTGCGAGCTCAGCGAGCACGCCGGCCGCCCCGACCAGCATGCGCGGCGCACTTCGCCGGAAACCCCAACTCGCGCTCGCATCCACATAAGGCAGGGGCGCGAACAGCAACAACATCACACCCATGGTGTGGACCTCGCCGCCAAAGCGCTTGCAAACCGCCGCATGACCGAATTCGTGCACCACCTTGGCGATCGCGAACCCCAGGTAAAGCAGTACCAGGTTGTCAGGTGCGAGCAGGCCGGCAGCCTGGTGGAACAGTTCGTCACTGCGGTCCATCAGCGCCTTCACGCCCAGACCCAGCAACAACAAATAGGCCAGCAGCCCGAACGGGCTGACCAGCGCGCGAACCAAGGGTTGAGCGCGCTCGAGCATTCGGTCCGGATCGAGCAGTGGGATACGGATCGACAGCACGCTCATCAGCAGCGCGCGCCGCTCGCGACCGCGGCGCTGTCGGTAGCGCTCGAACAGGCTCGCGCTGGCTCCGGCGCGGTCGGCCTGGAGCAGGTTGGACAGGTTGAGCTGGCCCAGCAACTGCACCACCTCCTGCTGGCTGAGCATCGATTCGGGATCATTGGCCAGCGTGTCGCGCCAGGCCTGCTCAACCGTGCGGTCAGCAACCAACCGCGACAGGAAGGCGTAGGCATCCTCGGTTACGCGAAAGAACTCGTTACTCAAGGGGTTGCTCAGCACATACCAATGCCTGCCGTGCGCGGACTGGCGCCGCGCCCTGACGTCCGGGCGCAGTGAAGCCCGCAGGCCGGCCACGCGGTGCCATGCATCGCTGAAGGTGTGACTGCGGGCATCACTCACAGCCACAGCGCCCGCTGCAGGAAGCGCAAGCTACGGTGCGTCAGCACCCAAAGCAGAGAGCGTTCGCCAGCGTCTATCTTGGCCGTGCCGCCCATCCCAGGACGCCACCAGGACTGGGTCTCGGCATCGACGCGCGCACGTGCCAGAAAATAGTTTCGACCATCCTTCATCGTCGACATCGGCTCGATACGCTCGATCACCAGCGCCACCTTGAGATCGGGACGGCCGACGAAAGCCAGCTCGCCGCGCCGGCCAGGTGCTGTCTCGTGAATGTCGGTCTGGTCGATCTCGACCTCGACATAGGTGCTGTCGAGACGGGCGATCTTGAGCAGCAAGTCACCCTTCTTGACGGGCCCGCCGAGGTTCTTCTTCAATTCACCCTCGACCACAACGCCGGTCATCGGCGCACGCAGCTGGGCGTGCGCCAGATGGTATCGCACCAGGTCCAGCCTGGCGGCAGACTGCCGCTGGCGTGCCAGCGCGATCTGCATGTCAGCGAGTTGCCCGATGGCCTGGGCTTTCTCAGCCTCACGGGCGAAGCGACCGACTTCGGCTGCGGCCATCGACTCCTCCAGCATCAGTTCGCGGGTATCGAGCCCGACCGTGGCAGCACCCCGAATGACCTTGTCGCCAATCTCAACGTGGACCTCGCGCAGGAAACCGTCGAACGGCGCAGGCACGAAGACCATGTCATCGCTGCGCAGCGTCGCAGCAGCGTCGATGCGGTACGTCCATGGCAGCGCGGCAGCAGCCAGCAAGGCCGCCAACAAGGACAGCGCGGAAAGCTTGGCCAGGCTATGCTCTACACCCCAGAACCGGCCCAAACCGCTGCGAAGCGCATCGGCCCAACGGGCGCCGACCCAGCGGTCGCGCTGCTGCAAGGTGCCGAGTCGGCTGGCCGCAAGCTCGCAGATCAAGCGAATCTCCCAGCGCTGGCCTTCGTCGAATGCAGTGTCGCGTCGCTCGGCTGTCAGCACTGCCAGCGCCTGACCGCCCACCCGCAGCGGCAGCGAAAATAGATGCCCCACGCCTTGGGTGCGCGCATATTCAAGGTGGGAGCGCGTGACTGCGGCGCTGTTCGCAGGCGCTGGCACGACGATCTCGCAATCCTGATCGAGCGCCTCTTCCATCACGTCTTCCAGCGCCTGGGCCGCAGCCATGCTGCGGTCAAACTTTTCAATATTGCTAACCGCCTGCAGCCGCACGAGGTCGCCGTCCAGCCACCCCAGAGAAACACGGTCACAGCCAAAGCGCGCGGCCAGCTCACCGCACAGCGTCATCCCAGCCTTGACAAAGCGGTCTTCGTCACCCAGCCGGTTAGCCAGGGTGAGCGCCTCATGCAGCCGCTCGGCATTGCCGGCAACGCTGCGCAAGCGGCGCTGGAGCTCGAACTGTTCGGGCGTCTCCACGGCCAGCCGCAGCAGCGGCATCTTGGCCGCCGGCTCAGTGTCCGCAGCATCGCACAGCAGGACCAGCGCGGCAACATCGGTACCCACTGCGGCATTGGCCGGCACGCTGCGCAGGCATGCGCCCAAGCCGGTGCCGGCTTGCGCGGCTTGGCCCGAAGGACCGCACGCCACACCCAGCGAGATCGCGGCTTCAGCCAGGCGCAAGATCACAACGGCGTCACTGGCTTGACCGCTGACGTTGGGTGGCCACTGGTAGGCTGCGCGCCAACCGGCACCGGTCGAACGCAACAACAACAAGCTGCGCCGCACCGACAGGGATTGGCTCAAAGTGGCCAGGTAGAGCGGCCAGAACTCGGCCGGCGTGCCGGTAAACTGGCCCAGAGCGGCCAGCGCGTCTATGTCCTGCGTCCCGCCCCAGGCCAATGGATTGGCAGGCGACTCGATCTGCTGGCTTGTCACTGGGTGGGGGCGGACGCGCGCCGTACTGCGGGCGCAACGCCGCGACTCGCACCGACATGGATCGGCATCTGGCCGGCGATGCCAGGGCGCACGACTTTATCGGCATTGTCGAATTCAGCGATCACCTCGACCAACCCGCTGGCAGCATCGGTCAGCGGCGAGACGAAGCTGATCCTGGCCTGGCGCACGATCTCACCGCCCTCGCGGGCCAGCGCCAGCCGCGCCGTCATGCCAACGGTTAACCGCGCCGCAGCGTTTGCCGGCAATGTGCCAACGAAACGAACCTTTGAAATATCGACCAAGCCCACCGCAGGCTCATTCGCAGCAAGACTCTCGCCAACCCGAAAGTGGATCTTGGCGATGGTGCCATCGGCCGGGGCACGCAGGATGCGCCGCGCCAGCGCCTCCTGCGCCAGCTCGTATTCGACCCTCTCACGCTTCTTCGCCATCTCCAGCCCGCCAAGCTGCGCCAACACATCGCGATAGACCATTTCCTCGTCTTCGACCTGTTTACGCGAAATTACCGGGGTCATGAGCAAACTGCGGGCGTTGGCAACTTGCTCGCGAAGCACGCCCTCGCGCTGGCGCAACTCGTTAAGTTTGGACACATCGTCAAGCAGCAGTTTTCGCCTGTCGACCTCCAGCGCCTCGAGCGTCTTGTCGAGCGACAGGATCAAATCGCCCTTGCTGACCCAGTCGCCCTCGTTGACCACAAGCTGCTCTACCCGACCGGCCACCGGCAAGCTCAGCTTGAGGTCCAGCCTGGCCCGGGTGATACCGCTTACCACCAGCTGAGCGGACACCGGACTGGCAAACACAGCCAACACCAACAGCGCGACCGCCATCCCGCAGGCACTCAAACGCTTCATGCCGAGCACCTTTGTCTGGAACCCGGCGCTCAAGGGTAGAGCTCCAGCAAAACACCCCGCGCCAGCGCCAGCAAAGCCAGGCCCTTGGCGTTGGCCACGGCCTGTTCCTGCATCGCGGTACGGCTGTTGATCACCCGTTCCTCGCTCATCAGCAGTTCGCGCATGTCGCCGCGGCCAGCCAGCAGCTTCTGACGCAAGGCCTGGGCGAACCGGCTCTCGCGATCGGCGATCTCAGCAAACAACCGGTGGCGTTCGATGCTGCTGCGAATCACCGCATGGCTGCTGTCGATGTCGTTGGCCAGCGCGGACTCGACCGCCTTCAGGCCCAACAGCGCATCCTCCTTGCGAACCTGAGCCGCCCGCAGGTCGGCTGAGGCCTGGCGGTTTTCACCCAACGGAACAGAGACTCGAAAGCCGATGGACCAGGACGGAAAATCGGAGGTCCGACTGAAAGCCAAAGAAGGATTGATCGACTGCGCCAACCCGTTCAGTCCGTAGCTCGCCACCAAGTCTATGCGCGGCAGCTTCTGATTCTGGGCGAACACCACTTGAACGCCCTCACGCTCGACCATCAGTTTGCGCATGCGGTAATCGGGCCGCTTTTCGAGCGCTGTCTGCAAGTCTTGTTCAAGGTCGAGCCACGTCTCGCTGACCTGCGGCAGTGCATCGGTAGCGCGCAGGGGCGCCCAACCGTCTGCCGCCGTCAGCAGCAGCAGCCCACGCATCTTGTTGATGCGCTCGACCACAGCCAGCCCCGCCTCGCTGGCGCCAGCGCGGTAGCGCGCCAGGTTGTTTTCAACCTCCCAGATGTCGGTCTCTGGCAGTCGCCCCTTCATGGCCAACAACTTGGCATCGGCCGCCAGTCGCTCGGCCATCCGGATCTTGTCGTTCCAGGCTGCCTGCCTCTGCTGAGCCAAACCAAGGTCGAGGTAGGACAGGACCGCATCAGCCGCAGTGCTCGACTCAGTGTCGGCGGTGGCCTGGCGCGCAGCGTCGGCATCGAGTTCGGCCACACGCACCCGTGACCGGGTCGGCTCGACACCACCATCGCGAGCCAGTGGCTGCGTCACGGTCACCCCATAAAAGGCCTTGTAGTCGTTGGCATCTGAGCCGCGAAGGTTCTCGTTGATATTGGTCAGAAAGCGGGACATCGTGCCCTTTAGTTCGACCTTCGCCCCGGACGGGAGCAAGCTGCTCAGGCCGGCCGAATAGTCCTGGCCCCTGCGGTCGTATGAGCCCAGGCCCTGGCGCAGTAATTCCTCCTCGGGTGTGTTTTGCAC
>JBIKPD010000230.1:0-6330 GCA_044357665.1 Roseateles sp.
CCGCAGCGCGATTGCCGAAACCGGCAGCCTGATCCTCTGGCCTGACCATAGCGAGCCCCGCCTGATGTCCTTGGTGCCACCAGTGCATTTCATGCTGCTCGACAGCAGCCGCATCCACGCCGACCTGCATGCGGCGATCAGCGCCGAGGGCTGGGACCAGGGGCTGCCGACCAATGCCTTGCTGATTTCGGGCCCGTCGAAGACTGCCGACATCCAGCAGACCATGGCTTACGGCGCCCATGGACCGCGCGAACTCGTGCTGTTGCTGTTGCACCCTGAAGGCAGCCAGCCATGAAGCAGGTCATCCAGATCCATCCGGTCGACGACTTCAAGCAACGCAGCCTCGGGGTTCTTAACGACCCGGCACAGCGCAAGAACTTTCGCGGCGCGATGGACTTTTTGCAGTCCAAAAGAAAAGGGCAGTTCCCGGACCTGGAGGAGCGTGAATCATTGCGCGAACTCGGCGCGGCAATCCGCCGCTACAGCCTGGCCCATCTGCCTTCCTTGCTCGAGCAGCTGGAACGGAATCTGACCGCTCAGGGCGTGCAAGTGCATTGGGCGCAGACGCCGGCTGAAGCCAACCAAATAGCGCTGGCGATCGCGCGTCTTGCCGGGGCAAAAAGCATCGTCAAAGGCAAGTCGATGGTCAGCGAGGAGATCGGCTTCAATCACGCGATGGCCGAGGCCGGCATCGAGGCCTTCGAGTCCGACATGGGCGAATACATCGTCCAGCTGGCTGGCGAAGCGCCCTCGCACATCATCATGCCGGCGATCCACAAGACCCGGCAGCAGATCGCCGAGTTGTTCGCCAGGGAAATTCCCGGTGTGCCCTATACCGACGATGTCGATGGCCTGATCCGCATCGGCCGCCGGGTGCTGCGCAGCAAGTTTGCCGAGGCCGAAATCGGCCTGTCGGGCGTCAACTTCGCGGTGGCCCAAACCGGCACGCTCTGTCTGGTCGAGAACGAGGGCAATGGGCGCATGTGCACGACGGTGCCGCGCATTCATATCGCCATCACCGGCATCGAGAAGGTGGTGGAAAAGCTCGAGCATCTGCCGCCGCTGCTGAGCCTGCTGTCGCGTTCGGCCACCGGGCAGCCGGTGACGACTTATGTGAACCTGATCAGCGGCCCGCGCAAAGCGCATCAACTGGACGGCCCCGAGGAAGTTCATCTGATCCTGCTCGACAACGGCCGTACCCAGGCCTATGCCGACGAGCAGTTGCGCGCGACCTTGCAATGCATACGCTGCGGCGCCTGCATGAACCATTGCCCGGTCTATGCACGGATTGGCGGCCATGCCTATGGCACGACCTATCCCGGCCCGATCGGCGCGATCATCTCGCCCCATCTGCTGGGGCTGGACAGCACCTATCCGCTGGCTTTCGCGTCGACGCTGTGCGGTGCCTGCGTCGAAGTCTGCCCGGTGAAGATTCCGATCACCGACATCCTGGTGCGGCTGCGCAATGAAGCGATGGCCAGACCGGAGGAAGCCAATCTGCGCGGCAGCGGCGCTGCACGCAGCGTGATCGGCACGGCGATCTGGGCCGTCTGGTCGCAGATCTATGGCCGTTTGGGGATGTACAAACTGGCCTCCTGGTTCATGAGCCGCGGCCGGGCCTTGTCGCCCACCGAACAAGGTGCCTGGACGCGCAGCCGCACGCCCTTGATCCCGGCACCGAAGCGCTTGCGCGACCTGCTGAAAGACAGGCAAAAGTGAGCCAGCTTGGGCAAGCCTTCGCCAGCGTCCTGCCGGCAAGCCAGATCATCTCTGAGCCGCTGCGGCGCCTGGCTTATGGCACCGATGCGAGCTTTTACCGGATGACGCCTGAACTGGTCTTGTTGGTCGAGTCAGAAGCCCAGGTGCAGGCCCTGCTGCAGGTCGCGCTTGTCCATGGCCGCGGGGTGACCTTTCGCGCCGCCGGCACCAGCTTGTCGGGTCAGGCCGTGACTGACGGCTTGCTGGTCTTGATCGGCGAGGGCTTTGCCCGCTGCGAGATCGCTGCGGATGCGGCCAGCGTGCGCATGGGCCCGGCCATGATAGGCGGCGCGGTCAATGCCAGGCTGGCGCCATTGCAGCGCAAGATCGGCCCCGATCCGGCCTCGATCAATGCCTGCAAGATCGGCGGTATTGCCGCCAACAACGCCTCGGGCATGTGCTGCGGCACCTCGCAGAACAGTTACCAGACGCTGGTCGGGATGCGTCTCGTGCTGGCCGATGGCAGCCTGCTCGATACCGAGGATGAATGCAGCATCGCCAGCTTCCGGGTCAGCCATGCCGACCTGTTGAGTGAATTGGCGCGACTCGGCGCCACCACAAGAACCGACGCTGCCCTGGCCGCGCGCATCCGTCACAAGTACCGGATCAAGAACACCACCGGTTACAGCCTGAACGCGCTGGTCGACTTCGAGGATCCGCTGGAGATCCTGACCCACTTGATGATCGGCTCGGAAGGAACGCTGGGTTTCATCTCCAGCATCACGCTGAGGACGCTGGCCGATGACCCCTGCAAGGCCAGTGCCCTGGTGTTCTTTCCCGACATCGAGACGGCCTGCCAGGCGGTCATGCGACTCAAGCAGACGCCAGTGTCTGCGGCCGAATTGCTCGACCGCCCGGCGCTGCGCTCGGTCGAACAGCATCCCGGCCTGCCCGCGGTGATGCGCGGTCTGGGCGTCGAAGCTGCCGCGCTGTTGATCGAAGTTCGGGCCGAAACTGACATCGCCTTGCAGTTGCGCAGCGCTGCCGCGCTGGCTGCGCTGGCCGGCCTGGAAACGATTGAAGCGCCGGTTTTTTCCACCGATCCTGCGACCTGCGAGATGTACTGGCATGTCCGCAAAGGCACCTTCCCGTCGGTTGGCGCGATGCGCCGCGCCGGCACGACGGTGATCATCGAGGATGTGGCTTTCCCGGTTGAATCGCTGGCCGCCGCCACCCTGGATCTGCAGGACTTGCTACACCGGCATGGCTACAGCGAGGCGATCATTTTTGGCCATGCGCTGGAAGGCAATCTGCACTTCGTTTTCACCCAGGATTTTTCGGACAGCGCCGAGATCGACCGCTATGCGCGCTTGATGGACGAGATCTGCACGCTGGTGGTCGACAAGTACGACGGCTCGCTGAAGGCCGAACATGGCACCGGCCGCAATATGGCGCCTTTTGTCGAGAAGGAATGGGGCCCGCAGGCGACCGCGCTGATGCGCAGCATCAAGCATCTGCTCGACCCGCACAACTTGCTCAACCCCGGGGTCATCCTGAACGACGACCCCCAAGTCCATCTACAGCATCTGAAGCCGATGCCGGCGGCCGAAGCGATTGTTGACCGCTGCATCGAATGCGGATTTTGCGAGCCGCTTTGCCCTTCGCATGGGCTGACGCTGTCGCCGCGCCAGCGCATCGTCAGCTGGCGCGAGCTGTCACGCCGCGCCGCAGCGGGTGAAAAAACGGACGACATCGCGGCTGATTTTGCCTATATGGGCTTGCATACCTGCGCCGGTTGCGGCCTATGTTCGACCGCTTGCCCGGTCGGCATCGACACCGGCGAATTGACGCGTTTGCTGCGCGGCCGCAGCATCGGGCCGGTTTCGCGCAAGATTGGGCAATGGACGGCCGGTAATTTCGGCAAGGTCGCGGCCTTGTCGCGATTCGGGCTGCAGGCCGGTCATCTGGCGGCCGATGTGCTTGGCGACGCGGTACTGAATCGCTTGTCGGGCGGCGCCTGGAAGGCCGGCATGCCGCGGCCTGGCAGGCCGGTTGTCCGCTACCGTGGCGAGGGCGATCCGGTGGTTTATTTCCCGACCTGCGGCGGCCGCATTTTCGGCGCCAACCAGGCGGATGAAGCCGCGCTGCCCGAGGTCATTCAGCAACTGCTGGTGCGCGCTGGCTATGCGCCACGCCTGCCGCAAGGCTTCGATCGCTTATGTTGCGGCCAGATGCTGGCCAGCAAGGGCCTGGCCGACGCAGCCGACGCGATGGCCAATGCGGTCATCGAGGCCTTGCTGCTGGCCGCCGATGACGGCCAGGGTGGTTTTTACCCGGTGATCATCGATGCCAGTACCTGCTCGGTGCGTTTGCAAAAGCTGCTGCACGGGCGTTTGGCCGTCTATGACTTCCATGAATTTGCCCATGACGCCTTGCTGCCCCGCCTGCGTTTGCGGCGCCAGCCAGGGCCGTACGCGCTGCACATCAATTGCAGCGTGCGGCGAACCCTGTCTGACGACAAGTTGCGCCGCGTCGCCGAGGCTTGCGCCGAGCAGGTCATCGAAGCGCAAGGTGTCGGCTGTTGTGGCTTCGGCGGTGACCGCGGTTTTGTGGTCCCCGAACTCAATGCCCATGCCTTGCGCAAATTGCCTGCCGCGCTGCCGTCGAATTGCTGCGGTGGTTTTTCGACAAACCGTACCTGCGAGATCGGACTGAGCGCCGAGACCGGCTTGGCCTACCGCTCGATCGCTTACCTGCTCGAGGAATGCAGCCGGGAGGAACAGACCATCAATTGCTGATCCATTGACCGCGCCACCGGCCGGCTGAATCAGCCGGCAAAAAATAATATTTAAACCAACGATCCGAGGAGACAGACATGGTCTGGCAACAAATTTACGACCCCTTCAACAATATGGTGATTTCCACCTTGCTGGCCGCCGTGCCGGTTGTGGTGATGCTGGTGTCACTGGGCTTTTTGCATATCAAAGCCCATATCGCGGCCGGGCTCGGGCTGCTGGCCGCCGTGCTGGTGGCAGTGTTCGCCTACGGCATGCCGGTCGGAATGGCGGGCACCGCGGCGATGTATGGCGGCTTCACCGGTCTGCTGCCAATCGGCTGGATCGTGCTCAACATCATCTTCCTGCAGCAATTGGCCGAACAGAACGGCAGCTTCAAGGTGCTGCAGGCCTCGCTGTCGGGGATCACCGACGACCGGCGCTTGCAGCTGCTGTTGATTGCTTTTTGCTTTGGCGCTTTCTTTGAAGGCGCAGCGGGCTTCGGCACGCCGGTGGCAGTGACCGCCGGCATCCTGATCGGGCTGGGCTTTTCGCCGCTGGCAGCCTCGGGACTGAGCCTGATCGCCAATACCGCGCCGGTCGCCTTCGGCGCCTTGGGCACGCCGGTGATCACCCTGGCCAAGGTGCATGGTTATGACTTGATGGAAGTCTCCGCGATGATCGGGCGCCAGTTGCCGTTCTTCTCGCTGCTGGTGCCGTTCTGGCTGATCTGGGCCTTTGCCGGACGCAAGGCGATGATGGAAATCTGGCCGGCGATCCTGGTCACTGGTTTGTCATTCGCGATCCCGCAATACCTGGTCTCCAACTTCATCGGGCCTGAGCTGGTCGACATCATCGCGGCGATTGTTTCGATGACTTCGCTGGTGCTGTTCCTGCGCGTCTGGCAGCCCAGGAAGATCTGGACTTCGCCGAATCTGAAAGGCCATGAAACCGATGGCGGCCAAGCGCAAAAGCCCGTCGCCATCAAGATTTACTCGCGCGCCGAGCTGATTCAAGCCTGGCTGCCCTGGGTGATCCTGACGGTCTTCGTCTTCATCTGGGGCCTGCCTCCGGTCAAGGCTTACCTCAACAGCATTTACGCGCCAGTCTTCCCGATGTCGGGGCTGCACAACCTGATCGAAAAAATGCCGCCGGTGGTGGTCAAACCGACCAAGGAAGGCGCGGTCTATGTGCTGGGCCTGCTCTCGGCCACGGGCACTGGCATTCTGCTGGCGGCAATCGTCGGTGCGCTGGTGATGAAGTACAAGCCGGTCGAGATCGCCCGTACCTTTGTGCGCACTTTCTGGCTGGTGCGCTATTCGCTGATGACGATCGTGCTGATGCTCGGCCTGGGCACCTTGACGCGCTTTTCAGGCACCGACACGACGCTCGGACTGGCCTTCGCCAACAGCGGCGTGTTCTACCCTTTCTTCGGCACCTTGATGGGCTGGATCGGCGTGGCGATGACCGGCTCCGACACCGCGTCGAACGTGCTGTTTGGCGGCATGCAGAAGGTGGCAGCCGAGCAACTTGGCTTGTCTCCCAACCTGATGGGCGCGGCCAACAGTTCGGGCGGTGTGATGGGCAAGATGATCGATGCACAGTCGATCGTCGTCGCCTCGACCGCCACGCGCTGGTTCAACCATGAAGGCGACATCCTGCGCTATGTCTTCTTCCACTCGATCGCCCTGGCCAGTCTGGTCGGCGTGCTGGTGACGCTGCAGGCCTATGTGTTCCCGTTCACGCTGATGGTTGTCAAGTAAGAACTTGCGGAGGGGCTGATTGAATGGATGAACCCGGCGCGGCGGGCCTGGAACAGCTTGCCGCGCGTCCAGACCTGCCGGGCGGTTTGCTCAGC
>JBIKPD010000231.1:0-6323 GCA_044357665.1 Roseateles sp.
GCGCTGGGCTTGAGTGCGGCGCTGAATGCACCGATTGCCGAGACGAAATTCGGCGTGTTTCGCATGTGAGGACCATGGACAAGTTGCTGAAAATTCAAACACAGGGCCATGTCGTTCGCGTCACGCTGAACCGGCCCGAAGTCCGCAATGCCTTCAATGCGGCCTTGATCAGCGAATTGACCGAGGCCTTTGCCGGCTTTGGGCAGGACAAGACGCTGCGCGCCGTGCTGCTGGGCGCCGAGGGCAAGGCCTTTTGTGCTGGTGCCGATCTGAACTGGATGAAGGACATGGCCGGCTTCAGCCGCGATGAGAATCTGGCCGATGCCGCCAAACTCGCCGAGATGCTGTGGACCGTCTACAACTGCCCGCTGCCGGTGATCGCGCGGGTGCAGGGCGATGTCTATGCCGGCGGCGTGGGTCTGGCGGCGGTCTGCGACATCGTGGTGGCGGTGGACAGTGCCGGTTTTTGCCTGTCCGAGGCCAAGCTCGGTTTGCTACCCGCCACCATCGGCCCTTACGTGATCCGGGCAATGGGCGAGCAGGCGTCGAGGCGTTATTTCGTCACCGCCGAGCGCTTCAGTGCCGCTGAGGCCTGCCGGCTCGGCCTGGTGCATGAAGTAACTTCGGCTGAAGCCTTGGACGCGAAGGTCGACAGCCTGCTGGCAGCGATCGTCGCCAACGGCCCTGCCGCGGTGCGCGCTTGCAAGGCGTTCGTACAGGAGATCGCGCAGCAGCCGATCACGCCAGAGTTGCGCGCCGCGACGGTCAGCCGCATCGCCGATATTCGCGCCAGCGCCGAGGGCCGTGAAGGCGTGCAATCGTTTCTCGACAAGCGCAGGCCTTCATGGCTGCAATGACTGCCGCGGCCTTGACGCCGATGACGAGGTCATCTGATTCGAGCAAGCTTGCTTCCCGCAGTCTGGCGGCCGTCTGGCATCCCTGCACTCAGATGGCGCGTGCTGCGGTGGTGCCGCCGTTGGCGATCACGCGCGGCGAAGGCGCCTGGCTATTTGACGAAGAAGGGCGGCGCTATTTCGACGCCAACAGCAGCTGGTGGGTCAATCTGTTCGGGCATTGCGATGCGCGGATCAATGCGGCGATCAAGCAGCAGCTCGACATCCTGCCGCATGTGATGCTGGCTGGCTGCACCCATGAGCCGGCCGTCTTGCTGGCGGAAAAGCTCAAGGCCTTGACCGGTGATGCGCTCGGGCATTGTTTCTTTGCCAGCGACGGCGCCTCGGCGGTCGAAATCGCGCTGAAGATGAGCTTTCACAGCTGGCGCAATCTGGGCCAGACCGACAAGCGCGAGTTCGTCTGCATCCGGCATGGCTATCACGG
Source organism: Roseateles sp. (assembly GCA_044357665.1). GTDB lineage: Bacteria > Pseudomonadota > Gammaproteobacteria > Burkholderiales > Burkholderiaceae_C > Paucibacter_A. Next base: position 1,339 of record JBIKPD010000231.1, read on the forward strand.
CGAAACGATCGGTGCATTGGCCGTTACCGATGTGGCGGTGTTTCGCGACGCCTACGACCCGCTGTTGATGCGCGCCCATGTCGCCGCCTCGCCCGATTCGCGCCAGGGGCCTGACGCCCAAGCGCTGGCGCTGGCCGACCTGCGCCGCATCCTGACCGAGAGAAGCGGCCATGTGGCCGCGCTGATCATCGAGCCGCTGGTGCAATGCGCTGCCGGCATGGCGATGCACGAGCCGTCCTATCTGCGCGGCGTGCGCCAGCTTTGCGATGAATTCGAGATCCATCTGATCGCCGATGAGATCGCTGTCGGCTGCGGGCGCAGCGGCACATTCTTTGCCTTCGAGCAGGGTCAATGCGGGTGGCCGGATTTCATCACTCTGTCCAAGGGCATCAGTGGCGGCACGCTGCCGCTGTCGCTGGTGCTGACGACTGAAACCGTGTTCCAGAGCTTCTGGAGCGAGGACGTCGCGCGCGGCTTCCTGCATTCGCATTCCTACACCGGCAATGCGCTGGCCTGCGCAGCGGCGAACGCAGTGCTCGACCGCTTTGCCAGCGATGCCGTGCTGGAGAAAAACCTTGTGCAGGCGGCTTTGCTGGCAGCCGCTTTTTCGCCTTTGGCCGACGACCCGCGGGTCGAACATTTGCGCCAGCGCGGCATGATTCTGGCCTTCGATGTTCGCGCTGAATCGGCCGGCGAGCGCTTTTCCGAGCGCTTTCATCTGGCGGCGCGCGAGCGTGAATTGCTGATTCGACCGATCGGCCGCAGCGTCTACCTGATGCCGCCTTATCTGATCGATGCGGCAACGGCGCAGTTCCTGTTCGACGCGGTGCTGGCCACGCTCGACGAGGTCTGCGATGTTGCTTGAGCATCTCGGCACCAAGTTGCAGGCACTGGCCGCGGCGGACCAGATCCGCAAGCTGCGAGTTGCTGAAACGGCCGCAGCCCCGACGCAAACCTTGCGTGGGCCGGGTGGCAGCGCGCGCGAACTGCTGATGTTCTGCAGCAATGACTACCTGGGCCTGGCCGCCCATCCGGCATTGGCTCAGGCGCTGGCTGAAGGTGCCCAGCTGTACGGTGCAGGGTCGGGCTCTTCGCATCTGATCAGCGGCCATTCATTGGCCCATGATCAGCTTGAACAGGCCCTGGCTTGTTGGGTCCGGCCGAATATTCCGGACGCGCAGGCGCTGTTTTTCTGCACCGGGTATATGGCCAATCTGGCGGTGCTGAGCGCATTGGGCGACGCCGGCGCCGTGATCTTTTCCGAGGAGCTGAACCATGCCTCGCTGATCGACGGCATGAAGCTGGCCAAGGCCGCAGTGCAGCGTTTTGCTCACCGCGACATGGTGCAGCTCGAAGCGCTGCTGGCTGCCAGCGCTGCGGCAATCAAGCTGATCGTCACCGATGCGGTCTTCAGCATGGACGGCGACCTGGCGCCGCTGGACCAATTGCTGGCGCTGGCCGAGGCCCATGACGCCTGGCTGGTGGTCGACGATGCGCATGGCTTCGGCGTGATCGGGCCTCAGGGGCGTGGCACGCTGGCGCATTTCGGCTTGCGCAGCCAGCGTTTGATCCTCATCGGCACCTTGGGCAAGGCCGCTGGCGTGGCAGGCGCTTTTGTCGCCGCGCACCCGACCATCATCAATTACCTGATCCAGGCGGCACGGCCCTATATCTTCACCACCGCGGCGCCACCGGCGTCGGCCCATGCCCTGCTGACAAGCCTTGAGCTGATGGCATCCAGCGAGGGCGAGCAGCGGCGGGCCAGGCTGCGCGAATTGCAGCAACAGCTGCGCGCCGGCTTGACCGATCTGCTGAACGATTACCCGCAATTGGGCTGGACCTTGCCCGACTCGCAGACCCCCATCCAGCCGCTGATCATCGGCAGCAACGCCGCCGTGATGCAGCTGGCCGCAAGGCTGGAACAGGCTGGTTTGCGTGTTCCTGGCATCCGGCCGCCGACCGTGGCGCCCGGCACCGCGCGGCTGCGCATCACCTTGAGCGGCAGCCATGAATCGGCCGACATCGAGCGCCTGCTGGCGGCGCTGCGTGAGGCAGCACATGAAGCGGCGCATGCAGTGGCGCATGAGGCCGCGGAGGTCTCGGCATGAAGGGTTTTTTCATCACCGGCACCGATACCGAAATCGGCAAGACCTGCGTCAGCGCCGGCCTGACCCATCTGGCGGCCCAGGCGGGCTTGCGCGCCGCTGCGATCAAGCCGGTGGCGGCCGGCCAGGATTGGCTGGACGGCCGCTGGATCAATGAAGATGTCTTGCGTCTGAAGGCCGCGAGCAATATCGATCTGAGCGACGTTGAAGTCGGCCCGCTGCAACTGCGCACGGCATGCGCGCCGCATATCGCCGCCAAGCTCGAAGGCCGCAATATTGTTCGCGCCGATCTGCTGGCTGCCGTTCGCTCAGTCGGCGCACGCGCCGATCTGACGATTGTCGAAGGCGTCGGTGGTTTTCGCGTGCCCTTGAATCCGGGCTGGGATACCGCTGATCTGGCGGTCGATCTGGCCTTGCCGGTGATCCTGGTTGTTGGTCTGCGGCTGGGTTGCATCAACCATGCGCTGCTGAGCGCCGAAGCGATCCGAGCCCGTGGTCTGAAACTGGCTGGCTGGGTTGCCAATTGCGTAGACCCCGAGATGGCCCATCTGGCCGACAATCTAGAAACTTTGGCCGACCCCGTGCATGGCTTGCAAGCCGAATGCTGGGGCCATGTACCGCGACTTGTTCAACCCGATCCTGCGGCAGTGGCCGCCCACCTGTCCAGGCAAATGCTGCTGGCATTCATCAAAGCCCAATGAACCAAATCAACACTATCACCCCGACGCGCGACGCAGACCGCCTGAACAACCAGCCATGGACGGTGAACGAAGTCGTGGCCTTGTATGACCTGCCGTTCAACGACTTGATGTTCCGCGCGCAAAACGTGCACCGCGAGCATTTCGATGCCAATGCGGTGCAGTTGTCGACGCTGCTGTCGATCAAGACCGGCGGCTGCGAAGAGGATTGCGCTTATTGCCCGCAGTCGGTGCATTTCGACACCGGCCTGAAAGCCGAAAAGCTGATCCCGCTGCAGGAAGTGCTGGAGGCGGCGCGCGCCGCCAAGGCCAATGGCGCGACGCGCTTTTGCATGGGCGCGGCCTGGCGCTCGCCCAAGCCGCGTCACCTTGAAGCCATCGTCTCGATGGTCTCCGAAGTCAAGGCGATGGGCCTGGAGACCTGCTTGACCGCCGGCATGCTCGGCGATGGCCAGGCTGAAACCTTGCGTGACGCCGGGCTCGATTACTACAACCACAACCTCGACACCTCGCCCGAGTTCTACGGCCAGATCATCACCACCCGCACTTACCAGGACCGGCTCGATACGCTCGACCGGGTACGCAATGTGGGCCTGAAGGTTTGCAGCGGCGGCATCGTCGGCATGGGCGAAACCCGCCGCCAGCGTGCCGGGCTGATCGTGCAACTGGCCAATCTGAATCCCTATCCGGAATCGGTGCCGATCAACAACCTGGTCAAGGTCGAAGGCACGCCGCTGGCCGATGCCGAGCCGCTCGATCCTTTCGAGTTCATCCGGTCGATTGCGGTGGCACGGATCACCATGCCACGTGCGATGGTGCGCTTGTCGGCCGGTCGTGAGGAGATGCCTGAAGCGATGCAGGCGCTGTGCTTCCTGGCGGGGGCGAATTCGATGTTCTATGGCGACAAGCTGCTGACGACGAGCAATCCGCAGGCGGAGAAGGACAGGGCGCTGCTGGACCGCTTGGGCATGCGTTGCGCCACCGAGGAGAAGTTGGTGTCGCAGAAGGCTGATTGCGATAAGTTGTCGTTTCACGCGCACTGAGGTCGGGTTTCATGGGCATCGTTTGCTTGCCTGGACCGATGCCGGGAGTTCGCCCCGGCGGGCGACCTTCTTTCTTGGGCGTCCAAGAAAGAAGGCAAAGAAACCGCCCCTGCCGCATGGCCCTTCGGGTTCGCTGTGGTGCTCAGGTCTGCCGGGCCGCGCCCAACTCACTGCGCTACGCTGCGTTCAAACAGGGGGCGCGAATTCAGTCCTTGAAGTCGCTCCGCGACGCCCGACAAACCTTCCGCTCCTCGCCCATGCAGAAGGGGAACCCCGGAAAACCAATACGCCTCGCTGCTCATCGGGTTGAACTCCGCGATTTGGCGCGTTCGTTTGATCCAATGTTGAAGCTGCGGAGATGAAGATAAGTTTTTTCTCGTTTGCTCTTTGTAGTTTGTAGTGCCGCTCAGTCAGCGGCTGCGTAGCAAGCTTGGGAATTGCTCAAACAGCCTGACTTCAAGTTGGCCCATTTAACGGGTCTTGGACCAAAGGCGCAAGAAAAAAGGGCGGCTCAATTGCCCGGCCCGAGCAACGAGGCGTGTTGGTATTTTGGGTTACCCCGTGTTGCCTGGGCGAGGAGCGCAGGATTTGGCGGGCGGCGCGAAGCGCCATCAAGGTCTGACTTCGCGCCCCTTGTCTGAACGGCGCGTAGCGAAGTGAGTTGGGCGCGGCCCGGCAAAGCCGAGCACCGCAGCGAACCCCGAAGGGGCCTGGCATTCGGGGCGGTTTCTTTGCTTCCTTTCTTGGGCGGCCAAGAAAGGGAGGCGCCCGCCGGGGCGCAATCCCGGCATGAGCCTGGTAGTGACAACGATTTTTTTGCGAAGCACGGGTGTATTCCGGGCCAAGAAGGAGATAAACAAAATGTTCAAAAAAATCCTCATTGCCAACCGCGGCGTTCGCGCCCCAGGCGCGGGGGTGCGCTCATATGCACAGCATGTGAGCGACACACCAGATTGCCTGCAGGACGGCGCAGCCGGCCGGGCAGGCGATCGAGCCGCGGGAGCAGCCCATGTTTAAGAAAATCCTCATCGCCAACCGCGGCGTTCGCGCCCCAGGCGCGGGGGTGCGCTCATATGCACAGCATGTGAGCGACACACCAGATTGCCTGCAGGAAGGCGCAGCCGGCCGGGCAGGCGATC
>JBIKPD010000033.1:0-20391 GCA_044357665.1 Roseateles sp.
GCTGCTGGCGATAGCCGCGGTGGTGGTCACGCCTGCTGCAGTAATAGCGGTACTGGTCGTCGAGCCGACCGCTTGGTTGATGTTCAAGGTCAGACCACTCAGCACGCTGCTGAAGGTATTCGAGCCGCGTGTGTACGCAACGCCATTCACGGTCAATGCCGCATCGGTCGCTGCCAAGGTCTTGCTTGCCACGGAGCTGCTGCCGACCGTGGTTGGCACGGTAAATGTATTGGCTGTACCCGTGGCTGTGCTGGTCAACATCAGACCGTAAACCCCGGCATCCTGCTGGACCACCGCCGCAGTGACCCCGTAGACATAAGCTGTGGTCGAGACAACGGTCGGGGTGTACGCCCCGATCGCTGTGGGTGCAGTGAAAGTGCCCCCCGAAGTGGTCGAGGTCAACTCCAGACCCCAGGTGCCATCATTTTGCTGCTTCACCGCGGCGGTCACACCATAAGTGCTGCTATTTGCGTTGATGGAGGTAGCCAGCGAACTGAGGGTGTCGGTGGAGGCCGAGGTCGAGATGGTGTTGCTGCCGATGATCAAGGAGCCGTCGCCCACATAGCTGGTCGCGCTGGTGAACGAGGTGCTGGTCAGCAAGCTCTGCTGCCCCTGGATATTGACCAAAGCGGCCAAGGTTGCAAGCGTGTCGCTTGACGAGGTAGAAATGCTCAGGCCGGTCGCGTTGTTGGACGTGACGATACTGAGCGAGCCTGAACCAACCAGTGCGCTGGTCGAAGTAAAGTCGGCGTGCGTCAGCAGCGACTGCTGCCGCTTTGCCGACTGGGTCACTGAAACGTCGAGATCGCCGACAAGCGCCGTCGTTGTCGCCGTAGCGCTCAGCAAGGTGCTGTTGGTCGACGATGTCGCACGGGTACTGAAACTGTCGGCACTGGCCAGCGCGCCGAGCGCCGTCTGCAAGGCAGTCACCTTGGATCGGAAACCACCCAGCGCCGACACCGTTGTGTTGACCGCCTTGATTTTTGCATCAAGCTTGGTCAGCGGTGCTGATTCCACCTGCATCAGCGAACTGACCAGGCTCTGCACATTCAATACGCTGGTTCCGGTTGAAACCGACGACGTCGCCATGGCTCAGGGCTTTGATCGTGACTCAGGCGCGCTGGTTGACCAGCATGCTCTGCATATATTCAACCGCCTTGGCGACCCTGAGAGTCTCCTCGGCCGGCAGTTGCCGTATCACCTCGCCGCTGTTCGGATCGACCACACGCAGGATGCTGTGCCCGGAACTGGCGTCGACGCTGAACGACATGCTTCGGCCAACCGACTGGACGAACTTCTCGATGCGGTGCGCTGCCTGGTCGACCGCTTCGCGCGTCGGCCTGACTGCTTCTTCTACCTTGCCCTGCCCGGCCGGAGCTGCATGCGGCACCTCGCCACGAGGCATGACTGCCACTCTTGGCCGATCCGGCAACGTACCAGCACTTTGCAGCAATGGCGGCTGAGCAGCCGCATTCAAATTGACAGCAGTCATTTTAGGACTCCTAAGTTCAGAAAAATGCCAGGGCACCAGGCCCTGGCTTGATCAGACATCGGAGCGTCCCGATGCCAGGATCATGTTACTTCAAGAGCGACAGGACCGCATTAGGCATCTGGTTGGCCTGGGCCAACATCGCCGTCGCAGCCTGCTGTTGAATCTGGTTCTTCGTCAACTGGGCTGTTTCTGCAGCGTAATCGGTATCAATGATCCGGCTGCGTGATTCTGCCAAATTCGACGACGACGTCTGCAGATTGCCGATCGCATTGTCCAGACGATTCTGCGTCGCACCCAGAACGCTGCGCATCGTAGCGACGGTCGTGATGTCATTGTCAACTGCATCGGACAGCGCCGTGAAGTTGGCTACAGCATAAGACGCCACAGCAGTCAGATTGCTGCCTGCCGTCAGCGTGCTGACCTGGGCAATAGACAGGTCGACCGTTGTCGTGTCTGCAGTTGAATTACCGGTCTGGAACGACAGAGTCGCTGTGGAAGCCAGCAGCGTGGCTCCGTTGAATGTGGTGCGCGACTGGGTTGCAGTGATTTCCGACGACAGCGCATTGGCTTCAGTCATCAGGGCCAGACGCTGGGTCGTGCTCAGCGCGTCATTGTTGCCCTGGGTGGCGATTTCTTTCATACGCTGCAACATTGTTGCAACCTGGTCCAGCGCGCCTTCAGCCGTTTGCACGACGGAGATCGCGTCCCCTGCATTGCGGATCGACTGGTCGATGCCCTTGACCTGGGATTGCAACTTGGCGGCAATGCCCAGACCCGCAGCGTCATCCTTGGCGCGGTTGATGCGCAGACCGGACGACAGACGCTCGACCGAAGTTGCCAATGCACCTTGCGAGCCACTGAGGTTGCGCTGAGCAACCAGCGAGGCCATATTGGTATTGATGACTGATGCCATGATGAAAACTCCAAAAGAAAAGATTAGGTTGAGATTAGGTGGTCACTCAACCAAATCGAGCGCCACTGGAACCTTTAACGGCCGCAGGCTCAAAAGTGTTTAGCTTTCCGGAAAATTCTTTTGGCTGCGCCCAAATTCCAAAGCCGCCCAAAGCCGAAAAGTCAGCTCCGCTTACCATAAATCCAAGGGCACAGCAAGAAAATCCGGGCCTCAATCGCCTGAAACGCCCGCCGGCGCTTCCAGACCCGCTGTACATGGGCTGCGGCGACTCCAGGCAAGGACTCAGCAATGCAAATAAAATTGTCAGTACTGAATCATTAAGATCAGTTTACGTACTGTAGGCTGTAAACTCACGCAATGAAGTTCTCATCTCTTGCAGCCATGCGCCTGAAGGCGCCGTCCGCCGCCACGGTAGCGCCGCTGCTGGTGATGCTGGTGCTGGGCATGATGCTGCTGCCTTTGCCGCCATTGGCATTGGACGCCTTGTTCACCTTCAACATCGGCATATCGATGCTGGTGCTGTTGGCAGCGATGAACATGAAGAACTTCAAGGACTTCATCTCCTTTCCCACCATCCTGCTGATCACGACGCTGCTGCGCCTGTCACTGAACGTCGCTTCGGCCCGGGTGGTGCTGCTAGACGGCCACACCGGCACCGGGGCTGCCGGCCATGTGATCGAGTCATTTGCCGATTTCCTGATCGGCGGCAGCTATGTCGTCGGTGTGATCGTTTTCCTGATCCTGACGATCATCAACTTTGTCGTCATCACCAAGGGCGCCGGTCGAGTCGCCGAGGTCGCTGCGCGATTCGCCCTCGACGCGATGCCGGGCAAGCAGATGGCGATCGACGCTGATTTGAATTCCGGCACGATCCGCGATGCCGAAGCCCGCAAACGCCGCGCCGAAGTCGCCCAGGAAGCGGATTTCTATGGCTCGATGGACGGCGCATCGAAGTTCGTCCGCGGTGATGCGATGGTCGGCATCATGATCTTGCTGATCAATATGGTCGGCGGCGTGATCGTAGGCACGGTCCAGCATGGGCTCGAATTCGGTGATGCGATGCGCATTTACGCAACGCTGGCCGTCGGCGATGGCCTGGTCGCCCAGGTGCCGGCACTGATCATCTCGACCGCCGCCGGCATCGTCGTGACCCGGGTCAGCACCGACGATGACTTCGCGGTGCAGCTGAGCCAGCAGCTGATTACCAGCGGCTCTTCCTTCTATATGGTCGGTGGCATCCTGATGGTGATGGGCCTGATCCCGGGCATGCCGCACATGGCTTTCCTGACCTTCGCAGCGCTGTTCGGCGGCCTGGGTTGGGCACTTTCGAAGCGCCAGTCGGCGGCAGTACAGGCGGCCGCGCTTGCTGCGGCCAAGCCTCCTTCAACCGGCGAGGTCGACTGGAACGATGTGCCCTTGATCGAGCCGCTCTGCCTGGAACTGCCCTACCGGCTGATTGCGCTGGTCGACGCCGGCGACGAGAGCGATCTGATCAAGCGGATCCGGGCGATCCGCAAGAAGTTCGTCGGCGAAGTCGGCTTCCTGATTCCCTCGGTGCATATCCGCGACAACCTGCAGCTTCCTGCCGAGGTCTACCGCTTCTTGCTCTATGGTGCCGAAATTGCACGCGGCCAGGTGCTGCCTGACCGGCTGCTGGCAATTGACCCGCCCGGCAGCCACATTCCGATCGACGGCATCAAGGTACTCGACCCGAGCTACGGCATGCCAGCGACCTGGATCACGCGCGACAAGCGTTCGGCGGCGATGACGGCAGGCTACACGGTGGTCGAACCTGCGGTGGTAATCGCCACGCATCTCGACCAGCTGATCACCCAGCATGCGCATGAATTGCTGGGGCGCCAGGAAACGCATGAATTGATCGAACATTTCAAGACACGTTTTCCGAAATTGGTCGAGGAAACGATTCCGAAGCTGGTACAGCCGGCGCAACTGCAACGCGTGATGCAGTTGTTGCTGGAAGAAGGCGTGACGGTCCGCGACCTGCGCACCGTTCTGGAAATCACCGCCGAACAGCTGGCTCGCAACATGCCGTTGGCTGACATCGTCACGCCATTGCGCTACGCCTTGCGGCGGCAGATCGTTCAGGATGTGTTCGGCGATGTGGCCGAATATCGGGTCGCAGGACTGCATCCTGACTTCGAACGGCTGGTCGAGCAGGCTGTCGGCAATGAGGCAGTGGCGCCAGACGGCGCGATTGAACCCAATCTGGCCCGCCGCTTCCTCGAAGAGGTTGCGGCCGTTGTCGATGAACTGGAAGTGCTGGGGCAGGCGCCGGTGCTCTTGTGCGGCAATCGCACCAGGCTGACCTTGTCGCGGCTGGCACGCCGTGTGCGACCGCAGGCCGTGGTGCTGGCAATGTCAGAGCTGCCGCCGACCGCCAAGGTCGAATTCCAACGTGTGATCTGTCAACGCCAATGAATATCCAAGGAATTGCGCCAAGCCAGCCGTCCAGCCGCCGGGCCGCAGTTGATCTGCCGCCTTCGGAGACTGGACTGAACCGAATAATTGGCGCCATTCAAGTTTTTGAGAAGTTAGAAAGGGAAACCACCCCATCATGAGTGCACAACGTTTTGTTGCGGCCAACGCCACCGATGCCCTGCGCCAGATCAAGTCTGTGCTGGGCGCAGATGCCGTCGTGCTGTCGAACCGGGAAGTACCCGAAGGCATCGAGATTGTCGCCATCGCCGCTGCGGCGCTGGGTCAACTGACGCCGAACGGCCCGCTCAGCCCACCCGCGCCGGCGCCGAAGACCGCGCCAGCGCCCGCTACGCCGAGTGCCAACGAGGTCGCTCGGCGCCTGATGGGTGCAGCAGCGCCGGCCCGCCGACAACCCGATGCAGCGCCGACCAGCCTAGCGATCCGCGCTGCGCTGCGCGACGATATGCGTGAGCCGCAGCGGCCGGCGACCGACAGCTTTGTGCCGGGCCGCAGCCGCTATCCGGCAGCGGGTACGCAGCGTCTCGAGCCGCCGGTCAAGCCAGCGGCTGCAGCCCCTTCAGCCCCTTCAGCCTTCGCTCCAGCCGCCGCCGCTGCCTATTCACCGGCAGCCTATACCGCTGTGCCAGCTGATGCCGGCATGCGCGACCTGGGCTCGCAAATGGCCGAGGTCAAGCAACTGCTGTCCGGTCATCTGGCAACCAATTACTGGGCGACGCTGCAGAAAGCGGCGCCCGGCCATGCCGAGTTGACCCGGCGTTTGTTGAATGCCGGGCTGTCTTCGCAGATGGTCGGCCAGATGCTGGCCGAGTTGCCGGTACAGAACGATTTCGACCTGCTGCTGGAAAGCGCCCAATCCTGGGTGCAGTCGCGCATCAAGACACAGGATGCTTTTTCGCTCTTCGACATCGGCGGCGTCTTCGCCTTCCTGGGCCCGACTGGCGTCGGAAAAACAACGACTGTGGCCAAGATCGCCGCGCGCTGCGTCTTGCGCTACGGCCGGCGCAACGTGGCTCTGTTGACGACCGACACCTTCCGGATCGGCGCGCAGGAACAACTGCGCGTTTTCGCCCGCATTCTGAATCTGCCAGTGGTGTCGCTGCGCGACAGCGATGATCTGGAAGCCCGTCTGTCGGATCTGTCGACCCGCAAGGTCGTACTGCTCGACACGGCCGGCGTCGGCCAGCGCGATTCGATGATGATGGAACAGCTCGACATGATCAGCAAAGGCTGCAGTGCCGTGCACCGCATCCTGGTGATGAGCGCGACCACCTCGACCCGGACCCTCGACGATGTGATCGAGTCGCACCAGAACGCAATGGGCGGGCATGACATCCACGCGGCCATCGTCACAAAGATTGACGAGGGCATGAGCCTGGCGCCGACGATCGACTGCGTGATGCGCCACAAGTTGCCCTTGTTGTTCCTTTCGAACGGACAGCGCGTACCGGAAGACCTGTTCGCAGCCGATGCAGCCTATCTGGCGCACCGCACGGTCAACCCGCGCGGACGCAACAGCAGCGACACCGAGGCTGCCCACATTCCGGCCCTGATCGCCGATGAAATGTCGACCTGGACGCCCAACTTCAATACGCCATGACTGCTGTGAAAATGAATCAAGACAACGCTGCCGCGTCAACGCGGCAATCTGAAGCGCTGAGCATCGGCCGAACCCAGGCGGACGGCCTGCGCTCAATGTTTGGCAATGGGGGGCCGGTCGTTTATTGCGTGGCCAGCGCCCTGACCCCTGACGCAACCGTGACGCTCGGGCTGGGCACGGCGCATGCCCTGCGGCGTGGTGGCCATCTGACTTTGCTGGTCGACGAGGTACCGCTGTTCGAGCGCCAGGCGATCAAGGGCTTCCCGTTCCCGGTACGTTATGACCTGGGCCAGCTGTTCAGTGGTTCGATACCCTTGAACCGGGTACTGCGCAAGGTCGCCGAGAACCTCTGGTTTGCCGCTGGCGTGAAGGTCCGCGCGATGGTCGACAGCAAACGGGCCCGCGGTCCGACGCTGGTATCGATGCTGCAGCGCAGCGAGCTCGACTTCGAATTCGTCGTCGTGACGACCTGCGAGCCCTTCGGAAGCTCGATGAGCTGCTATGGCGAGGACATCCGGCGCATCGTCGTCGCGGGTCCGGATGATGCATCAATGAGCCGCGCCCTGTCGCATATCCGCGAGCTCTCGATCAGCATGGGTGGCGGGCAGGTGCCGGTGCTGATGGTCGGAGGCAACAGTGCCGATGTGGGCAAAGAAGCTTTCGAACGCCTGTCAGCAGCTTCCTTGAACCTGCTGGAACAGCCGCTCGAATGGCTGGGCTGGGTCAAGGCGGCCAATGCCAGCGCTTTCGGAGCATCTGGCGGCAACGCTGTCGACGACGGGGTCGCCCTGCCGATTTCGCTCTACCAACTGCTGGCGAGCCGGATCGCCAAACACGCCGAGTATTGATTGATGGCCATGCTGCGCCCGCGTCGGTTGGAGGCTTATGCCGCCGGCGCAGTCGACGACTTGATTCGGGAGCACCAGCCGATGGTGCGGCGCATCGCTTTCCAGATCGGTTCGCGCCTGCCGGCATCCATCGAGCTCGACGACCTGATTCAGGAGGGCATGCTCGGTTTGCTCGACGCAGTCAAGCGCTGGCAACCACAAGCCGGAGGCGCTCCCTTCGGCGCTTATGCCAGGTTGCGCGTGCGCGGCGCCATGTATGACTGGCTGCGCGGCAACGATATGGTGCCGCGTCATCAACGCGATAAATTGAACGCAGCACAGGAAGCCGTGGTCGCTCTGGGCCATGAGCTGGGGCGCACCCCGGACGATGTCGAGGTGGCGGAAAAGCTCGGGCTGACCCTGTCGGCTTACCACGCGTTGCTGGAAGGCGCGGTGTCGCTTTCAGTGGTCGACGACTTGCCGGTCAACTATGAGCCGGTCAGCGATGAGCGCAGCGACCCGCTCGAGGCTGCGGCCTTGCGCGAGGCCATGGGGCAGCTGCAGCCCTTGCTGAAGGATTTGCCCGAGAAGGAGCAGCAGGTGCTGGCTCTGCATTACACCGAGCATTTGAGCTACCGCGAGATCGCCTTCGTGATGGATTTGACCGCCGGCCGCATCAGTCAACTGCATACGCAGGCGATGCTTCGCTTGCGCGCGGGCTTGACGAAAAAACCGCCGAAAACCTGAATCAGGGGCTGTCGCCAGGCCGCGTAGCGCGACCGGCAAATCAATCTCAGGCGTGACGCGACAAGCGTGAGCCTGGATCCATCGATGCGCCAGGACCGTAAGTGCTGGACTTGGAATGTTCGAGTTGCAAGGCGCGAACGGTGGCCACGCGGTGCATGGCGATGCGGATCAATTCACCGCTGACCCGGTTGTCGGCACGCAGTTGACCGAGCAATTCGAGCAACTCAATACGCTGGGCTTCGGGTTTGGCTTCGATTTCATCGCGCAAAGCGGCAAAACCGCCCGGGCTGGCCTCGAGGGTCGCATAGCCCTGCTCAAGGTCGCTATTGATCTGCGCCAGATCGTCGAGTTGGTTGCTTTCCAGCAATTCGCGTTGTCGGGCGAGCGAGTTGCCCAGCGCCTTCAACAAATGCAACAGCGTAGCTTCCTTGCTCATGATCAGAAATGATCAGTCCTTGGCCTGACGCTTTTGACCAATCGACTGCAAGGCATCCTCGACCAGCGAATGCGCCAGCCCTTCGTAATCGATCTGGAATGTACCGGACTTGATGCGCTGCTTCAGCGTGACCAGCAATTGGTTGTCGCTGAACTCGGTGCTCGAGACGACGGCAGCCAGGGTGCCGGCTGCAATGTCAGAAACCTTGACACTGACGGCAGGACCAGGTGCTACAGATTCGGTGGCTGCAGCGGTTCGGCCGGTATTGGCCAGGTTGTTGACGCCGCCATCACTTTTCACTGACGGCGTTGCCCCGCTTCGCGCGCTGCCTGCCAAACCATCTGCCAGTGTTTTGATATTCATCATCACAACCATTTAAAGTGTTACATCAACATGGCCGACACGCACCACGCTTGCGGAAACCGTCTTGCCTTCGCTCAACTTGACCCGGATGGTATCTCCAACTGCGCCCTTTTGCAGCGCTACACCATCCGCAGTGATCTGGAAGGCCTTGCCCACAACGCGCACGGTAATCCGATCTCCTACGTTGATAACGGCCGGAACGCGCAATGTGTTTAGCGTCAGACTGATATTTTCACGCATCGGCCTTGTCGTCTCGCGCCCGACGGCCTGCGCCGGGTCGGTCAGAACACCCGTCGGCTCGGTCGCCAGGTCAGATTCGACCTGCAAAATATCATCTGGCCCCAGCAATTGACCCGCAGGAACCGCCCGACTCGTCTGCACCACCTGGCCGAAGCCACGTACCCGCACATTCACCGACCAGCGCCACGCCGGAGTATCGCATTGCAATCCGATGTTCTGCGGGCCGATCCAGCGTGTTCGCTGAACCTCCACCAAGCGGGGCGTTTTACCGCAAGCCGGCGGGCCGGCTTCTTCCAGGGGAATATCGACCCGGATGCGCAACCCGCTGGCGCCCGCCTGGCGCTGGAAATAACGTTCGATCAGGCGCCGCCAATCATCAGGCTGCGCGCTGCTCACCGAAGTTGGCGATTGAGCGGGATTGGCGGCCGCGATGGCTGTCGCTGCCCATAGGCTGAGAACAAGGAATCCGCAGGCGAAGCGCCAGTTCCGGCACCAATTCACTTGCGCGCCTTCCGGGTCACGGCCTTCACCGGCGCCGGTGCCTTCACCGGAGCGGGGGGCGGCGGCGGCGCCGGCGCTGCATGCACGCCACCCGCCAGCAGCGGCATCACGCGCCCTGAAGAATCCCTGACCATGGCCTGCCAGTCCCCTGGCAGCAACCAGCTATTTCCGGCAGGCAACTCGTAGCGCCAGGCAGACGCTGGCGCTTCGGCAGATTTACCGCTGCCAGTCAGGCTCAATATCCTGTCATCCGAGCCATAGCGCAATCTCAGTACCATCGACTTGGGTCTCGAAGCTGGGCCCTTGGCTATGCTGAGGCCTTCGAATTGCAAGGCATGAACCGCCACCCAACCCTGCTGGACCTGCAGCACCACGACCTTCGGTCGCTGGGTATCGCAGGGCAGACTCAAGCGAATTCCGGTGGGTATCTTATCGATGCGCCCGCCCAAATGAGCCAGCGTCACCGCCGCATGTTCGAGCGCCGCAGCATCGGCCTTGAGGGCATCGAGATCAAGACTGAAGATGCCGGCAGTGATTGCGGCCGTGACCGACCTTGCTTGCGGCAAGGCCCTCACCGCCAGACTCAAGGCATCGAAACCCTCGGTCGACAGCGCCAAGCCGGCCGGCAATTCATGCCCCCCGATCTCAGCACAAGAGACCCGCACCTGACCCAGCAGCTGTGCGATCACGCGCTCGATGCCTGATCGGCTGGATGGGTTGGCTTGGGCGAGGCTGTCATGCAAACGCCTGGCCTGTGCCAAGGCCACTGCGCGCAAAGCGGCTTCGGCCGCAGCATCGACATGGACCGGCGCGGGCGCGGCCTCGCTGGGCCTGGCCTCCGGCGGCGGCTCGGCCTCGGTTTCATATTCGCCAGGCAGCGCTTCGGTTTTTGGAAACTGCGCCAGCCAGGACGCAGCGAAAGCCGGATCGTCATCAACCACTTGTTGGACGCGCAAGGCTCCCAGCACGTTGACCAGCCTCTCGGTCAGGCTGGCGGCGCGCTTGCGGTCGGCATCGGTCACCGAAGTTCGGGCCAGCAAGCTGCGCGACAAAGTCCGGCTGCAACTTGAATAAGCCGGCAATTCGAGGGTGCGCAGCAAATCAGCCAAGGCATCGGCCGAACTTGCCGTGGCGATCGGGGTGGCACCATTGGCGCCGCGCACAAAGCGCTGCAACTCGCCAGCCAGCTGCTGCGCGTCAATCAGGAAAAGCTCGGACAGAACTGCTGCTGCCATATTCAGCCCTGCAGCGCCACGCTGTTGCCAGTTCCGAACTCGCCAGGGTCAGAAGCTTCGACATCGAGATTGTTGCGCAGCATGCCCAATTGTTGGGCCAGATGCTGGACCTCGGATTGCAGACGGACCAGATCACGTCTGGACACAACAGTGGTCATCTCGGCCATGTCTCCGCTGCTGCGCCGCAGGGTTTCAAGCCTTGCCAGGGCATCGATGCTCTGCACCAGATGCAGATCCAGGCCCTCGAAAGCTTCGACCCGGTCTTCGTCAGCACCTTCAGCCAGCAGGTCCAACGCGATGTTGACCGTGCCTTCACGCGAGCGCTGCAGCAGTTCCGACAAGGCGAGCAGATCGGCAACGACTTCGTCCTGCGCCTGATGCGGCGTGTCGAGCGTGTCGTCGACCAGCGAGCGAGCCCGCATCTCCAGCGTCCAGCTCGCATCGCAAGCCTCATTGATGGCCAGGCGCAAGTCTTCCCATTTCTCCGCGGCTGCGGCAGCGGCTTCAGCTGCAGCTTCGGCCAGCGCAAGGTCCGGCTCTGCCGGCTGCCAGGTTTCGGCCGCCGGTTCCGCTTTTACAGGCACCGGCTTGACCTCCTGGTCTACCCTGGCCAGCGGAGCCGGCGCGGCCACAGCATTCGCTTGGACCAGATAAAAAGAACGCCAGGCGGCGAATGCTGCGGTCAGGAGAGCCAGGATGGTCAGCAAGCGGATCGGCTGATCTGCTGGCGTCAGCGCGACGCTGGCAGCGCGCTGCTCGGCATCGCTGAACAATGACAGCAACTCGGTGCGCCGAGATTGGAATTGGTCCAATAGGGCAACGCCCTCCTGCAGACGTTTGACCATCTCAGGCATGCTCAACTGGACGCGTTCATAAGGCCTGGGATTGGCTGCTCGCGCGAGGCGATCTGCGAGGTAGCCGCGCACTCGTTTGGTCGAACTGGCCGTCGCCTCATCGCCTCGCAGGCTCTGCAATAACTGCCCGGGCTGACCATCCAGGCCATCCAGATCCTGCAGCAACTTGGCCAGACGCTCGAAACCCTTGACCTGAGCCAGCAAAGCCTGGATGGCACGATAGGCCTCATCCGTGCTGTTTTTCTGCAGGACGACATCACCCAGGAACCAACCGCCCAGGTCGATGCCAAGGGCCGCACTCTTTTCACCGAGCAAGCCAAGTTCCTGGGCATAGCCAGCATCGAGCGGCGCAGGACGGTCGAGCAGGCGCTGGGCGCGCAGATTGATCTGGTAGAAATCAGCGGCAATTTGCTGACGTTGATTGCGCGCCTGGCTCAGCATGAGCGCCAGCAGCAGCGCTGCAAACGCAAGCAAGCACAGGCCGGCAATGACGGATTCGATGTTTTTTCGGTGTGATCGCTTGAATGCCATGGCAATGTTTGAATCAGAATGATCGTTTGGCAGGTGCAGCCAAGGCATCCCCGCTGAAGGCCAGACCGAGCACCTCGCAGACGGCGACGCCCAGCAAGGGCCCGCCTTCGCTCAACACGACGGCCCAGGCAGGATGAGGCGAGACTGCATCGATTTCCAGCAAAGCGGGCGCCGCAACGACGATGACCGGACCGTGATCGGTGGCTGCCACCTGCAACTGCCCACCATGTGCGTCAAGCCCGACCCAATCGGCCCGGCCGATACGACCGATGCGCCGCACGGACGCGACCGGCAAGTCGACAATGGCTGCATCGATGCGCACGCGCAGGACTCGCGACCGGTTCATCACTCGGCCCATCGATTGCGGGCTTTCAAGGCCAGAGCGAACAACATCGCCAGACCACCGGCCAACAGTCCCCAACCGATCTGCAGCAAGGCTGAAGTCTGCCTTGCCCGCAGGCGGTCATCGCCGATGCGGTACTGGGTCAGCGATTCGTTGAACTTGCCGTGATACCAGACCAGCAGGTCTTCGATGCGCAGATAGTCCGGTGCGTTATAGGCTGTGCCGCTCAGACGGGTCAGATTCCCGACCAGTTCATTGCTGACCACCAACAGTCCTTCTACATAGCTGCGGCGCCATTCCTGGGGTACGTTGTCAATATAAGCCGAGCGCAGTTGATCGGACAGCCGCGCGGCATCGGTCTGACCGATATAGCGCACATGCTGAGGCACGGGAAACAACAGGCCATGGTTGGACATGTCGAAGGTATCGCCCTCCTTCAGGCTCAGCGTCAAGTTGAGCAATTCGGTACCCCTGAGCACATTCAGCTCGAGCAGGCGCAAGGGCCGATCAGACATCGTCTTGTAGACATCCCAGACATAGCCCGCTGGCTTGCCACTGACCTGCTTGATCACGTCGCCAACTTCAACTTTGGCCAGCTCGGCGGCACTGCCCTCCACCACGGCTTGCACTTCGGCTCTGGTGGCACGCAAAGTCTGCTCGGCACGGGCATTTTCGAAAGTTGCCACGTTGCGGATCGCGCGCAGCAGCCGGTCTTCATCGGGCGTCATGGCAAGCTGCAATTCGGGGCTGAGGCGGTCCACCGTCAACAAGGCCTTGCGCTCCATGATCGGAAACTGACTCAACTTCGGAATCGGCAGAACATGGTGCTCCAGGCCCCGGCTGGCCGAGACCAGGCTCCAGCTCGAACTCATCACCCAGATCACCAGACAAGCACTGCCCATCAAGCCAAGCAGGTCGAGCCATTGATTCATGCTGCGCAGACCGGACCTGGCTGGCGTGACGAAAGATTTGGCTCCGGCCGAGACATGGACCAAGCCTTCGGTCTTGGCACCGCCACCCCCGCGCAAGCGCTTGGTGAAATCGTCCAGCAAGGATGACACCCGTTGCTTGCGCACCGTTTCATGCTGAGCAGCCAGCGGATCAGAAGCGTGGTGGTCTGGCGCTGGCGCTTTGGGGCGCAAACGAGCCAATATTTTTCCAATCATCGTGCAGTTCTCACATTCTGAACGTTCATATTCAAGCCGAAATCAGCTCGCATTTTTTCAATGTCGCGGTGCCTGCTGCCCAGCAACAGGCGCTCGCGCCGTTCGTCCATGCGGACGCGCACTTCCGACAACATGCTGACCCAAGGGCCTGGACGGTAGCTCATCACCGCGGTTTCAAGCACCGAGACCCGGTCCGCAGTCAGCTTGACGCGGACAGTCAGCACCGCCCTGTCGCGGGACTCGAACAAGGTCAATTCATCGAAACTGGAACGTGACAGTTCGTAGCTCCTGCCGCTGATGCGGAACTCGCGCGCACCGAGACTGAAATCCACCGCGCAGTAGCGCACCGCCTCCTCGAAGATCATGGCCGAGGCGGGCTCGATGCCGACCTGGCGATGCCAGTCGCGATCTGCCGCCTGAGCCTCCTGCGACTTTTTCGGCAGCAGACGCAGGCTCTCGTAAATTTCGTAGACGGTTTCCGGCAAACGCATTTCGATCGCTGCACGTTTCATCAACTGGACGGCCGATCCGACATTGCTCCGATCAGACTCCATTTCGCCGCGCGACTGCTGCAGTCGCGCGCGCAAATCCTGCTGAAGATTGTCAAAACGCTGCAAGCTCGTTAGCGACAATTGCAGCGCATCCACCGACGCATCGACTGGGGCTGCGTCGGTTGCAGGGCCCGGTTCGATCCGACGTTTCAGCTTGCGCCGTTCCGCGCCGATCATCCAGACGCCGAAAGCCGCAACGCCCAGGCCGAGCGCTGCCAGAATCAGCACGACCTGGTATCCGGCGCTCAAGTTTTGCATGATGTTCAAGCAGCCCTCAACGCTTGCGCGTTTTCAAACGATCCACCGATTGCCCAAGCCTGCACCCTGGCAGCAAGGGACTCGGCGCGTGGATCGAAGGCCGCCAACTGCACTTCATCATTGAGTGCCGGCATCATGACCCTGGCGCGCTCCAGGTCGACGCGCTCGGTCGCCAGATTGAGCACCACCGTGGTCGGACAACGCACCGGCATGATCAATCTGACAAAGTCGACCGTGTCCATCGCGGCAGCCGCTTTGGCCCAGGACAGGCTACCCGGCGCGTAGACATGATCGAGGCCAAGCGGCGCTGGACTCACCGCCACCCGATCCATCAATGATCTGGTCAACCGCATCCGGCCCAACGCAAGCCAACGATTGGCCCAAGTCGTCGCAACATCATTGACCCCGTAAACCGTGGTATCGACACCAAGATAAGGGAACAGCGCCAGCACCCGCACGCCCGAATCAGGCCTGCACAGGGCCGCAAGCCCGAGCAGCAAAGTGCCGACCAAGCCCACACCGACGAATCCACAATCGGGCGCAGCAGCCTCCTTCAGCGCCGAAAGGCTAGCCACCAGCGAGGCGCCAGCGGGCAGTTCAACCGCCTGCAAGCCATGCTGCGACGAATCTCCGAGCGCCATCGAAACCGGATCAGGAAACATCGGCGAGCTGAGCAAAAAAACCTGCTGACTTTGAACTGGGTTGTTCATCGCCTTAGTTTAACAGTTTTACTGACTTAAACTTCATAAATTGCATTTCAGCGAGCAGGCCTGCAGCAAGGTCTTGAAGAGCGCGTCGCGATTCAGCGCTTTTGCCCGCTGAAGTCGGCGGCGAGCAAGCCCGCCACAGTGTCGAGTTCGCGCAGCAGACCTGTTGCGGCAAGTTCCAGGTCAATCTGGACTCCGCTGCGCAAGTCGCGCTCGATGCGGCGCGAAGCCAGCATGGCTCGACTCGCGCCGATCACGCCCAGGGTGGTGCAAAGCTCATGGCATTGGCGGGCGAATGATTCGAGATCATCAGCCGTCACTGAAGCAATGGCCGCCCGCAAGGCCGGCAGGTCGTCAAGAAAAATATCGACCAATTCAGCATAACCTTCGGCATCGATACCCATGTCCTCGCAAACGCGACTCGTCTCGAGCAGCGGCGCCAGGCCATCTTCGGAAGGATTATCTTGGGCAGACATTGAAGGTATCCGGTTCGTTGTACAGGTCAGCGTAACGATTGCGCCCAGGCTGCTGCCAGGCGGCTTCGTTTACAACATTTAAACCGATTATGCCGCTTTAATTACCATTCAGCAATTTTTCATTATCACCCTGAGAATCAATCGCGACCTTGCGCAGCCCCAGGCTGCCTACAATGCTGGTCAACAAATCATCGCGCTTGATCGGCTTGGTGACATAGGCATTCATGCCTGCCGCGAAACAGGCATCGCGATCGCCCGCCATCGCATTGGCTGAAATCCCGATGATCGGTGTCGTGGCGAAGCGCGGCTCATGTTCGGACTGGGCCAAAGCGCGTACCGCAGCCGTCGCTTCCAGCCCGTTCATCACCGGCATCGACATGTCCATCAGTACGACGTCGAACGGCGCAGCAGTCACCGCACTGAGTCCGGCCGCACCGTCATAGGCCTGGGTCACTTCCATGCCAGCCTGGCGCAGCCAGCGCGACAGCAGCGTCTGGTTGACGCGGTTGTCGTCGACCACCAGCACACGCCGACCGACCAGCAGCGCAACCGCTGCATCTTCGGCCGGACGCGTGTCCTGGAACGGCGCCATGCCATGGGCTGTCCCGCAGCGCACCAAAAATGTGAACACCGCGCCACCGCCCGGCCTTGCGGCCACGGCGATATTGCCACCCATGGCCTGACAGAGTTGCCGGCACAGCGACAAACCCAGCCCGCTGCCACCGAACTTGCGCGTGATCGTCTCGTCCTGCTGGGTGAAGACCTCGAAGATGCGCGCCATCCGCGCCGGCGGAATTCCAGGCCCGGTATCCGCCACACTGACCCACAACTCGCAGCTATCAGCATCAGTCGCCAGCAGTTCGGTATGAACCTCGACGGCGATGCTGCCCTCTTCAGTGAATTTCAAGGCGTTGTCGATCAGATTGTTCAGCACCTGGACAATCCGGAACGAATCGCCGAGCAACATGCGCTGCGGGGTTTGCCAGTTCACCGTCAGTTCCAGGCCGCGCTCTTCGGCGCTGGCCGCATAAAGACGCACTGCCCGCCCCAGTTGTTCCTGCACGTCGAATGGCTTGTTTTCGAGCTCCAGCTTGCCGGCTTCGATCTTGGAGAGATCAAGCACATCGTCAAGCAATTTTCGCAATTGCCTGCCGCAGGATTTCGCCGTGTCGGCCAAGCCGCGCTGATCGGCATCGAGCGAGGTACGCGCCAACAAGTCGTGCATCCCCAGCAAGCCGTTCAGCGGGGTCCGGATTTCATGGCTGACGGTGGCCAGAAAACGGCTCTTGGCCTCATTCGCACCACGCGCCTGCGCCAAGGCTGCGCCGAGCTGTCGGGTGGCATCGATTTCGCCGCTGCGGTCGACGCAATGCAACACCAGCATTGGTCGGCCGTCGAGCTCGGTCATGCTGAGCGTCACACGCATCGGCACACGCTTTCCGTCTTTCGACAGCAGGAAGGTCTCGCAGGTCCGATTCTGTTCTGACTGTGCCCCGGCCTTGCGCATCGCACGCATTTCAGCCTTGAATGCTGAGCGACCATCCGGGCTGAGGAAACTTCTCATCGACTGCCCGACCAAGACACCCGATGAATCTGCCCAGATATTTTCGGCCGCCCGATTGCAAATCACGATGCGGTCACGCTCGTCACAGCCCAGCATTGCGACAGGTGCAGCATTGCTGACCGACAGCAAGGCCGTCATCATCTGCTCATGCTGACTTGCCAGGTCCAGCTTTGATTGACGCAGCAACTGCATGGCATCGTAGACTTCAACGACTTCGCGGCTCGCCCACCAACCCGGCTCCTTTCTTGGGCCACCACGGGCCTGATCGACCATGGCAGTCAGCTCGCGCAACTGAACCGTCAGCAAAAACCAGAGCACGAGCATGCCGACCAAGCCAGTCGACCCGGTGATTGCCAGGTCGCGCAGGGTTCGCAGCCTCGCGTCGGCCTGCACCGGTGCGAGGTCCATATCGACCATAACGACATTGCCCAATGCGCCCAAAGGCGCCCATTTGGTCAGCTGCCCTCGATCCAGGTCCATCCGGCGCCCGGCTTTGCTGGCGACGACATCAATGTCCGGCAGCTTCAACTCAAAAGCCTGACCGGATATGAACAGCAGATTTCCGTCTGCACCAAACACCCTGACCAACAGCCGGCGCGGGTTGACCGTCAGTTCCCGAACCCGCTCCAGCACCCGACTGTTGCTGGGCTCGAGTTCCGAAAATCTGGTGACGCCTTCAACCAGCACATCGATCTGTACATTGGCCAGGTCAAGGGCTGCCTTTTGATCATTCGAATACCGATTCACCACGGCAGCCGAGCCGAACACCAGCAAGACGCCGTGCAGGATCAGCATCACCATCCCGATCAGCTTGATGCGTTTGGGGCGCAGGGGCAATTCAAGCCCGCCCTGCAATGCCAAGCTGTTTGACTGCGGGGAACGAAAGGCTGTTCTCATGACGACTTGGGGCAGAGTTTGTAAAAACCGGCGTCAAAATTACGCTGGATATGCATAACGTTCGGGGCTCCAAGTGGGGCGTGGCCCCGTCAATCGGTGCCCCCATTGTCGATCCATTTTTCAAGCATCGGTCGGCCAATGGAAAACTCTTCGCCTTGCCCGATCGAGCATTCCTGATTGAATGCTGCCAGGTCAGTCGGCCGCGCAAACACCATCGCGCACAAGAAAAAGGCCAGCCGAACGGCTGACCTGAGTCATTCAGTCACAGGGTAAATTCTGGAGGAGAGGGGGGGATTCGAACCCCCGATGCCTTACGGCACGCCTGATTTCGAGTCAGGTACATTCAACCACTCTGCCACCTCTCCGAATTCACCTTGGAGGGCGCCCGCGAACTGTTCCGCGAGTGCAGCCCGCAAGTATAGCGAACTTTGGCCTTGCAGCCGGCTTTCAGACCGCGAGAACTTCGAGCCCGCCCATATAAGGACGCAGTACTGCAGGGACGGTGATGCTGCCATCAGCATTCTGGTAATTCTCCAGCACTGCCACCAGCGCGCGACCGACCGCCAGGCCTGAGCCGTTCAGCGTGTGCACCAACTCGTTCTTGCCCTGCTCGTTCTTGAAGCGGGTCTGCATGCGCCGCGCCTGAAACGCTTCGCAGTTGGAGCAACTGCTGATTTCGCGGTAAGTCTGTTGCGCCGGCACCCAGACCTCGAGGTCATAGGTCTTGGTCGCGCCGAAACTCATGTCGCCGGTACACAGCGTCAGCACGCGGTAGGGCAGGCCGAGCTTTTGCAGGATCGCTTCGGCGTGGCCGACCATTTCTTCGAGCGCGGCGTAGCTGTTGTCCGGGTGCACGATCTGCACCATCTCGACCTTGTCGAACTGGTGCTGGCGGATCAAGCCACGCGTGTCACGACCGGCGCTACCGGCCTCCGATCGGAAACAGGGGCTGTGCGCGGTCAACTTGATCGGCAATTGCGCAATGTCGAGAATTTGCTCGCGCACGCTGTTGGTCAAGGTAATTTCGGCAGTCGAGATCAGGTATTGCTCCGGCGCAGTCTCGTCACCGCCGCGCAGCACCCAGAACATGTCTTCCTTGAATTTTGGCAACTGCCCGGTGCCCTCAAGCACTTCGCGATTGACGATGTAGGGCGTGTAGCACTCGGTGTAGCCATGCAATTCGGTCTGCGTGTCCAGCATGAACTGGGCCAAGGCCCGGTGCAGCCTGGCCATCTTGCCGCGCAGAAAGCTGAAGCGCGAACCGCTCAGCTTGGCGCCGGTCTCGAAGTCCAGGCCCAGTGGCGCGCCGAGGTCAACATGGTCGCGCGGTTCGAAATCAAAGCCACGCGGCTCAACGCCGGTCGGGCTCCAGCGGCGCATCTCGAGATTGCCGGTCTCGTCAACGCCGACCGGAACAGTTTCATGCGGCAGGTTGGGCAAACCCATCAGGATCTGGTTGAGCAGGTCCTGGATCGCGTCGAGCCGCTCGGCACTGGTCTTGAGTTCATCGGCAATACCGCCGACCTCGGTCAGCAACGCACTGGCGTCTCCACCCTTGCCCTTGAGCATGCCAATCTGTTTGGACAAACTATTGCGCTGAGCCTGCAGGGTCTCGGTCCGGATCTGCAGGCTGCGACGCTCGCTTTCCAGCGCCTTGTAGCGCTCGACGTCAAGAAAGGGTTGCGGGCTCTTGCGCTGATTCAAGCGTTCGACGACAGCGTCGAGGTCCTTGCGCAGCAGGCTAATGTCAAGCATCTTCAGTCCTTTGTTTTTTATTCAATGCAGAGCAGGCGGCGTTTGCCGGGTAAGCCGGGTAAGCAGGGTAAGCCGGAACCGCTTCAGAAATTGGAAGCGTCGGTCTCGGCCATCGCCTTGTCACCCAGGCCCTTGGGCAAAGGAAAGCGCACATGCTCTTCAACGCCGGCCAAGCTGCGCACCGAGGTGGCGCCAAGCGAGCGCAAACGGCTGATGACCTCTTGCACCAGCAAGTCGGGCGCCGACGCGCCGGCGGTCAAGCCGACGCGTGGCCGATCTGCCAGCCATTCGAGCTGCAAATCGTCGGCACTGTCGACCATGAAACTTGGCGTACCGAGCCGCTCGGCCAGCTCGCGCAAGCGGTTGCTGTTGGAACTGCTGGGGCTGCCGACCACGATCACCACATCGACCTGCGGCGCCATCACCTTGACCGCATCCTGGCGGTTTTGGGTCGCATAGCAGATGTCTTGCTGTTTGG
>JBIKPD010000034.1:0-20281 GCA_044357665.1 Roseateles sp.
CGCGGCTTCAGGCATCTGCCGGTGCTGACCGGTAGCGGCCGTATTCTGGGTGTTTTTTCGGTCCGCGACGCGCTGCCGCGCGAGGTCAACCTGGCTGTTGGCCTGGCTGAATTCAACGAACAGGTGAACGACGCCCTGGGCTGAAATCGGCAAGAAAAGCCGGTGCTACGATCTCCTGATGAGTTCAGCCTCCCTACATCTGGCCTGCTTGTGCGCGGCCTGGTGCAGACTTTGCGACGACTACCGGCCCTTGCTGCAACAGCTGGAAACAGAATTTTCATCGGTTCTGCCTGGCCTGCAATGGCATTGGATCGACATCGAGGAAGAAGCCGAACTCGTCGGCGATCTTGACGTCGAGACCTTTCCGACCCTCGTCATTCTCGATGCCGAGCAAGTGCGTTTCGCCGGGCCGCTGATGCCCCAGGCCGAGACGCTGCGGCGCTTGCTGCGCGCAACTTTGCAGGATGCCGAACCGATGCGGGTCTGGCCCGCAGTCGCTCCCGAAATCGAAGCCTTTGCCGCCAGGCTGAGGCTGCGCTGAACCGGGTACCGGGTCAGTTCGTGCTGGCCAGCTTGCGCTTCAATAGCTCATTGACCGTGGCCGGATTCGCGCGGCCCTGGGTCGCTTTCATCGCCTGACCGACCAGCGCATTGAAGGCTTTTTCCTTGCCGGCGCGGAACTCTTCGACTGACTTTGGATTTGCCGCCAGCACGGCGTCGAGGATGGTTTCGAGGCCGGATTGGTCGCTGATCTGCTTGAGCCCCATCGACTCGATCAGCTGATCGACATCCGTGCCGCTGCCGATCCAAAGCGCGTCGAAGACCTGGCGGGCGCCGTTGTTCGAGATCGTGCCGTCGCTGATGCGGGCAATCAGCGCTGCCAGCGTCGCTGCGTCGACCGGGCTGGCGCTCAAACTGCGGTCTTCGCTGTTCAAGCGGCGCGATATTTCTCCCATCAGCCAGTTGGCCACCAGCTTTGGCTGCGCGCAGGCCAGCGCTGCGGTCTCGAAAAAGCGCCCGAAGTCCTTGCTTTGCGTCATCATCGCCGCGTCATAAGCGGGCAGGCCAAACTGGCTCTGGAAGCGCTTGGCCATCGGCTCAGGCAATTCAGGCATCTCGGCCCGCACGCGTTCGACCCAGTCCTGCGCGATTACCAGCGGCGGCAGATCGGGGTCGGGGAAATAGCGGTAATCGGCTGCGTCTTCCTTGCTGCGCATGGCCCGGGTTTCGCCGCTGCCGCCATTTGCATCGGGGTTGAACAAGACGGTCGCCTGGTTGATCGCCCGGCCATCCTCGAGCTCGTCGATCTGCCAGTTCACTTCATAGTCCACCGCTTGCAGGATGTAGCGGAAGCTGTTCAGGTTCTTCACTTCGCGCCTTGTGCCATAAGGCTCGCCCGGACGGCGCACCGAAATATTGACATCGCAGCGGAACGAGCCTTCAGCCATATTGCCGTCGCAGATTCCCAGCCACACCACCAGCGCATGCAGCGTCCTGGCATAGGCGGCGGCTTCTTCGCCACTGCGCATGTCGGGCTCGGAGACGATCTCCAGCAGCGGCGTGCCGGCCCGGTTCAGGTCGATGCCGGTCAGCCCGTGATAGTCGTCGTGCAGGCTTTTCCCCGCGTCTTCCTCCAGATGGGCGCGGGTCAGTTGCACGACATGCTTGACCGATGGCCCCGACCCCGAGGCGACGAAGAATTCAAGCTTTCCGCCTTGCACGACTGGAATTTCGTACTGGCTGATCTGGTAACCCTTGGGCAGGTCCGGATAGAAGTAGTTCTTGCGCGCGAAGATCGACAAGGGGGCGATCTTCGCGCCGACGGCAAGGCCGAACATGATTGCGCGCTCGACCGCACCGCGGTTCAGTACCGGCAAAGTGCCGGGCAAGGCCAGATCGACCGGTGAAGCCTGCGTATTCGGCGCGGCGCCAAAGGCGGTCGACGAACCGCTGAAGATCTTCGAAGCGGTCGACAGCTGGACATGGTTTTCCAGGCCGATGACGACCTCGTAGCCACGGATCAATTTGCTCTGCATCATGGTCAGAATCCCTCCGGCTTGCGCAGGTGCCAGTCGGTCGCCTGCTGCAAGGCATGGGCGGCGTGCAGTAGCCGGCCCTCGCTGAAATAGTTGCCGAGCAATTGCAGCCCGACCGGCATGCCGTTCGCGCCGGACCCGACCGGCACGCTCATGCCAGGCAGGCCGGCAAGCGAGCCTGGCAGGGTGAAGATGTCGGCCAGGTAAGCCTTGACCGGATCATCAGCGCCTTCGCCCGCCTTCCACGCCACCGTTGGCGCGACCGGCCCGGCGATCAAGTCGCATTGGCTGAAGCAATGCTGGAAGTCGTCGGCGATCATGCGGCGCAATTTCTGCGCCTGCAGGTAATAGGCGTCGTAATAGCCATGGCTGAGTACATAAGCACCGATCATGATGCGGCGCTTGACCTCGGCGCCGAAACCTTCGGCGCGAGTCTTCTTGTACATGTCGAGCAGATCGTCGTACTGGGCTGCACGGTGGCCGAACCTGACGCCGTCAAAGCGGCTCAGGTTCGAGCTGGCCTCTGCCGGCGCAATGATGTAGTAGACAGGGATCGCCAATTCAGTGCGCGGCAGGCTGACATCGACCAGAGTGGCGCCGAGTTTTTCAAGCTCGGCCAGACCGGCGCGCACGGCGCCGTCGACATCAGCGGCCAACGCCGCCGGGAAGAATTCGAGCGGCAGGCCGATGCGCAGGCCTTTCAAGGGCTGTGTCGCTGTCGCTCCATCGCGCGCTTGCAGCATCTGGGCGTGGAAGTCCTGTGGCGGTTGTTGCACGCTGGTCGCATCACGGGTATCGAAGCCGCTCATCGCAGACAAGAGCATCGCGCAGTCTTCGGCCGAGCGCGCCATCGGGCCGGCCTGGTCGAGGCTTGAAGCGAAAGCGATCATGCCGTAGCGCGAGCAAACGCCATAGGTCGGCTTGATTCCGGTGATGCCGGTGAAGCTGGCGGGCTGGCGGATCGAGCCGCCGGTGTCTGTGCCGGTCGCTGCTGGTACCAAGCGTGCGGCGACTGCCGCTGCCGAGCCGCCTGAAGAGCCGCCTGGTACGCGGCTGCGGTCCCAAGGGTTCTGAACCGCTTGGTAGGCAGAATTTTCATTCGACGAACCCATGGCAAATTCGTCGCAGTTGAGCTTGCCCAGCGACAGGGTACCGGCCTCGGACAGGCGCTCAATCACGGTGGCGTCAAACGGGCTGCGATAGCCGCTAAGCATCTTCGAGCCGGCCGTGGTCGGCATGTCTTTGGTGACGAAGATGTCCTTGTGCGCCAGCGGCACGCCGAGCAGGGCAGCGCTCGAACCGGCGGCGCGGCGCAAGTCGGCGGCTGTGGCCGCGGTCAAGGCAAGCTCGGCATCAAGGTGCAAGAAACAGCCCAGGCTGTCATGTTCTGCCACCCTGGCCAGCAGATGCTGGGTCAGCTCGAGGCTGGAGACTTGCCCGGCAGCCATTGCGCGGCTCGACTCGGCCACGCCAAGATCATGCAGCGCCTTCATTCAATCACCTTGGGAACCAGGAACAGGCCGTCTTCGACCGCCGGAGCGCTGCGCTGGTTCAGCTCGCGGGTCTGGCTATCACCAGCTTCGGTGACCCGGTCTTCGCGCAGGCGCAGCGCCACGTCCTGCACCGCCGACAGTGGCGTATAGAGCGGCTCGACCCCGCGGGTATCGACCTTGCTCATCTGCTCGACGATGGAAAAAAACCCGTTCAATTGGGTTAGCAGCGCGGTCTGCTCGTCGCTGCGCAGCTCCAGCCGCGCCAGATGGGCGATGCGGCTTACGTCTTGTGGGGTCAGGGCCATTGAAAAATCAAGTCCGGAAAGGGCGCAGACAAAGCGCCGTAACGGCGTACAAAGGGTCTGCGCCAAGAGGAAAGAAGGGGGCGATCGGGTATTATCTATGGATATTTACCGATCAACAGGGTTGCGTGGCTGCGATGCCTCGCGGCTTTGCGGTAAGAATTGTTGACAAGTCGCAGTTGCCGGCCAGGCAGTGCAATCCAAAAACCGAACCCCAGCAACGCGCCTGACCCCGGCGATCTTCAGCCCGATGGCGCGGATGTCAGGTGCCAGCGCTGTATCAAAACTATGTTTGCTTCTCTGCGCCGCTATTTTTCCACTGACCTTGCCATCGATCTCGGTACGGCCAATACGCTGATCTATGTCCGCGGCAAGGGCATCGTGCTCGATGAGCCTTCGGTCGTCGCGATTCGCCATGAAGGCGGGCCGCATGGCAAGAAGACCATCCAGGCCGTCGGTCGCGAGGCCAAGGCGATGCTCGGCAAGGTGCCCGGCAATATCGAAGCGATCCGCCCGATGAAGGATGGCGTGATCGCCGACTTCACCGTCACCGAGCAGATGCTCAAGCAATTCATCAGGATGGTGCATGACTCGAAGATGCTGCGACCCAGTCCGCGCATCATCATCTGTGTGCCCTGCGGTTCGACCCAGGTTGAGCGCCGTGCGATTCGCGAATCAGCACTTGGCGCCGGTGCCTCGCAGGTCTATCTGATCGAAGAGCCAATGGCGGCAGCGATCGGTGCCGGTCTTCCGGTCAGCGAGGCTTCGGGCTCGATGGTCGTCGACATCGGCGGCGGCACCACCGAAGTCGGCGTGATTTCGCTTGGCGGCATGGTTTACAAGGGTTCGGTACGGGTTGGCGGCGACAAGTTCGACGAGGCCATCATCAACTACATCCGTCGCAATTACGGCATGTTGATCGGCGAGCCAACAGCCGAGACGATCAAGAAGAAGATCGGTTCGGCCTTCCCTGGATCCGAAGTCAAGGAAATGGAAGTCAAGGGCCGCAATCTGGCCGAAGGCGTGCCGCGCAGCTTCACGATCTCGAGCAATGAAATCCTCGAGGCGCTGACCGATCCGTTGAACCAGATCGTCTCGGCGGTCAAGAACGCTCTTGAGCAGACCCCGCCCGAACTCGGCGCGGACATTGCCGAGCGCGGCATGATGCTGACCGGTGGTGGTGCGCTCTTGCGTGACCTCGATCGCTTGCTGGCCGAGGAAACCGGCTTGCCGGTGCTGGTGGCCGAAGAGCCGCTGACCTGCGTGGTGCGTGGTTGCGGCATGGCGCTGGAGCGCATGGAACGGTTGGGTTCGATCTTCACTTCAGAGTGACTTGCCCGTGGCGCGAACGATGCGCGTCGGGCGGGTCAGGTTCATTATTTTCTGTAAAGCGACCAACAAGCTAGACCATGCCGCTTGGCACCATTGATCGCTCATCACAGCCGGTATTCCGTCAGGGCCTTTCGGCGCTGACCAAGCTGCTGTTTTGTGCAGCGCTGGCTATTTTCCTGATGGTCGCTGACGCGCGCTTCAAGCTGCTGGTACCGGCGCGCGCGGTGATGGCGCTGCTGTTGCATCCGGTGCAGCGCCTGCTGCTGAGTCCGGTCGATGGCTGGGAGGCCATCGGCGACCATTTGCGCGGTACCGAGCGGGCCATTGAAGCCGAAAGCAAAGCCCGTGAGCAGTTGGTGCAGCAGGCCGAACGGATGAGCCGTTCGGCTCAGTTGCAGGCTGAAAACGATCGCTTGCGTGCGCTGCTGGATCTGCGCCCGGCGCTGCAGGTGAATTCATTGGCGGCCGAAGTGCTTTACGAAGCCTCGGATCCTTTTTCGCGGCGTGTCGTGATTGACCGCGGCCGGCATCACGGCGTGCAGCCGGGCTCGCCGGTCATCAATGATGCCGGGGTGCTGGGCCAAGTCACCAGGGTCTACGACCTGAGCGCCGAGGCCACGCTGCTGAATGACAAGGACGCCGCGATTCCCGTGCTCAACAGCCGTACACAGCAACGCAATGCGGCCTATGGAAGCGTCGATGGCAGCGGCATGGAATTGCGCTTTCTGGCCGCCAATGCCGATATCAAGGTCGGCGACCTGCTTGCAACTTCAGGGCTCGACGGTGTTTATCCGGCAGGATTGCCGGTGGCGCGGGTCACGCTGGTTGAGCGCCGGGGTGATACCAGTTTTGCCCATGTCCGGCTGCAACCGGTGGCGCAGGCTGACAGTGCGCGCCATGTGCTGGTGCTGCAACCGCAAGCGCTTTTTGATCACCAGCAGGCAGCTGCTGCCTCGGCACCTGCACCGGGATTGCGCAAGTCCGAATCGGGCGGCGCCAAAGGAGTACGCAAGTGATCATGCCGCGCGGCGCCGGGCAATTGCTGCTGCCCGCCAACCCTTTGTTCATCGGCCTGAGTCTGCTGCTGGCCTTGGTCGCTGACATGGTGCCGCTGGGGCGTCTTGTCGGCATGCCAGACTTCCTTTCGATCGTGCTGGTGTTCTGGGGCGTGTACCAGCCACGCCGGGTGGGCATAGTCTGGGCCTTCGCCATGGGCCTGGCGGTCGATGTTCACCATGGTGCGGTACTGGGTCAGCATGCGCTGGCTTACAGCCTGCTCAGCTATGGCGCGATCGCCTTCCTGCATCGGCGCTTGCCTGGCTTCAGCCTGGGTGCCCAGGCCTTGCATGTGCTGCCCTTGTTTGTCATGGCGCATCTCCTGTCATTGCTGGCAAGGCTGGTTGTTGGCGGCATGTGGCCGGGCTGGACGATGTTGCTGGCACCGCTGTTCGAAGCCTCGCTCTGGCCGATCGCGACGATGCTCTTGCTGGCGCCGCAGCGCCGTGCGCCAGAACGCGACGCGTACCGGCCGTTGTAAGCAGCAAGATGACGGTCCTGAAAAACATCAAGCAGGAGCTCTCGAGCTTCCGGCTGCGCCTGCTGGCTGCTGCTGCCTTCGTGCTGTTTTGTTTGACCCTGTTGCTGTTACGCCTGATCTACTTGCAGATCTGGCAGCATGACAGTCTGTTCGAACGCGGTGAGTCGAATCGCGTCAGCATCGTACCGATCGTGCCCAACCGCGGCCTGATCAAGGATCGCAACGGCGTTGTTCTGGCCAGCAATTACTCGGCCTATACGCTCGAGGTCACACCCTCCAAGGTGCCCGAGCTGGAGGCGACCATCGACGCCCTGGCCCAGGTCGTGGACATCGCGCCGCGCGACCGGCGCCGCTTGAAACGCCTGATGGAAGAGAGCCGCAGCTTCGAGTCGTTCCCGATCCGCACCAAGCTGAGTGATGCCGAAGTGGCGCGCTTCACCGCCCAACGCTATCGCTTCCCTGGCGTCGACATCAAGGCAAGGCTGTTTCGCAACTATCCCTTGGGTGAAGTCGGCAGCCATCTGCTGGGCTATATCGGCCGCATCAATCAGGCCGAAAAGAAGGCCATGCAGGACTGGGAAGACGAGGATATTGCCAACTACCGTGGCACCGAATACATCGGTAAACTGGGGCTGGAACAGAGCTATGAGCGCCAGCTGCATGGCATCACCGGCTTCGAGCAGGTCGAGACCAGTGCTTCCGGCCGCGCCGTGCGTCGCCTGGCGAACCGGCCGCCGACGCCGGGCAACACGCTGGTCTTGTCGATCGACATCCGCTTGCAGGCCTTGGTCGAGGAAATGTTCAAGGACCGGCGTGGCGCCCTGGTGGCGATCGACCCGCGCAATGGCGAGGTGCTGGCTTTCGTGTCGAAGCCGACTTTCGATCCGAACCTGTTTGTCGACGGCATCGATGTCGAATCATGGCGCGACTTGAACGAGTCGATCGACAAGCCGCTGTTGAACCGGGCGCTGCGCGGTACTTATCCGCCGGGCTCGACCTTCAAACCCTTCATGGCCATGGCGGCTTTGAACAGTGGCAAGCGTTCGCCTGCGACCTTGATCAATGATCCCGGTTTTTTCATGTTCGGCGGCCACCGCTTCGGCAGCCCCGAGAATGAGCGCGGCGGCATCATGGACATGCGCCGTGCGATTGTCGAATCAAGCAATGTCTATTTCTATTCACTCGCCAACGAGATGGGCGTCGATCTGATGCATCAGCAGCTCGGACCCTTTGGTTTTGGCCGACGCACCGGCATCGATGTTGAAGGCGAAGTGACCGGCGATTTGCCATCGACCGAGTGGAAGCGCCGTCGTTTCAAGAAGCCCGAGCAGCAGAAATGGTATGCGGGCGAGACGATTTCCCTGGGCATTGGTCAGGGTTACAACAACTTCACCATGTTGCAGATGGCCAGCGCCTTGTCCACCCTGATTTCCGGTGGCCAGCGCTACCAGCCGCGGCTGGTACGTGAGGTCGAGGATGTGGTCAAACATGAGCATTTGAAGACCGTCAACCCGGCGCAAGAACCGTTGGCGCTGCAGGCGCAGCAGGTCAGCGTCATCACCGAAGCCCTTTACGGCGTGACCCAGGAAGGGACTTCGCGCCAGGCTTTCCTCGGGGCCAATTACAAGAGCGGCGGCAAGACCGGCACTGCGCAGGCGGTCAGCCTGCGGGCTGGCGAAAAATACAATGCCAGCAAGGTCGAAGAACACAAGCGCGATCACTCGCTCTATATTGCTTTCGCGCCGGTGGAGACGCCGACGATTGCATTGGCGGTGATCGTCGAAAACGCCGGATTCGGTTCGACCTCCGCAGCGCCGATTGCGCGCCGGGTGTTCGACTACCTGCTGCTGGGTCAATATCCGAGTGAGGAAGACATCGCGTTGACCCAAATCGGACGCAGCACTGCACCGGTGGGCAAACCGCGCAGCGCAGCGCTGGTCTTGCTGCCTGGAACACCCGCCGCGCTTGCTGCTGCATCGGGAGCGTCGCGATGAAAAGCGTCTTCGATCAACCCGGTTGGTGGCAGCGGCTGAGGCCGCTGTTCAGCGGCTTTGATCTGCCCTTGCTGCTTGCCATTGGCTGGTTGATGCTGCTGGGGTTGCTGTGCATGTATTCGGCCGGCTTCGACCATGGCACGCGCTTCGTCGACCATGGACGAAATATGGTGCTGTCGGTGTTGATCATTTTCTTCGTCGCGCAGATACCGGTGCCGCGCTTGATGAGCCTGGCGATACCGCTGTATTCGATCGGGCTGGCCCTGCTGGTTGCCACCGCGATGTTCGGGTTGACCAAGAAGGGCGCGACCCGCTGGCTCAACCTGGGCGTGGTGATCCAACCCTCGGAGTTGCTGAAAATTGCCACGCCGTTGATGCTGGCCTGGTGGTTCCAGAAGCGCGAGGGCTTGCTGCGCCTGCCCGACTTCATCGCCGGCTTCTTGTTGCTGGCGCTGCCGGTGCTGCTGGTGGCCAAGCAGCCCGATCTGGGCACCGCCATCCTGATCGCCGCTGCCGGGCTCTATGTGATCTTCTTTGCCGGGCTTTCCTGGCGTTTGATCATTCCATGCTTTCTGGCTGGCGTCATCGCCATCTCGACGCTGGTGTTGAGCGAGGACGCGATCTGCCAGCCAGAAGTCGAATGGCCGCTGCTGCGCGAGTATCAGAAAACCCGCATCTGCACCCTGCTCGATCCAACCAAGGACCCGCTTGGCAAAGGCTTCCACATCATCCAGGGCGAGATCGCCATCGGCTCAGGGGGCATCACCGGCAAGGGCTTCATGAAGGGCTCGCAAACCCATCTGGAGTTCATCCCTGAGCGCACGACCGACTTCATCTTCGCCGCATTTGGCGAGGAATTCGGCCTGCTGGGGGCTTTGGCGCTGCTGGCCGGTTTTGGCACACTGATCATGCGCGGGTTGAAGATCGCCTCGAACGCACCCTCGCTGTTCTCCCGCTTGATGGCCGGGGCCATCACGATGAGCTTCTTCACCTATGTCTTTGTCAATATGGGCATGGTCAGCGGCATCCTGCCGGTCGTTGGCGTGCCCTTGCCCTTCATCAGCTACGGCGGCACAGCGATGGTCACGCTGGGCTTCGGGCTTGGGATGCTGATGTCGATTGCGAAGAGCCGGCGCGTCAAGCTGTGAGGGCCGGGTGGGCCGGAAAGCGCACACTGAAGCGGGCGCCCGGGCCATCCGCTTCGACTTGACCGGCGCGACGCGGCCGGGTTTCGTCAAGGCTGATTTCCGCCTCATGCTGCTGGGCGATTTCGCGCACGATCGCCAAACCTAGTCCTGAGCCATCGACACCGGTTCCCAGCGCCCGGTAGAAGGGCTGGAAGACCTTGTCGCGTTCATGCTCGGGAATGCCGGCGCCGGAGTCCTCGACCTGCAGCACGCTGACCTGGCCGAAGGGGTCCTCCACCACCCGCACGGTCACCGTGCCACCTGAGGGGCTGTAGAGCAGGGCGTTGTCGACCAGGTTGCGGATCAGCTCGCCCATCAGCACCGGGTGACCGAGCGTGCGCAAACGGGCTTGCTCCGCATCCGGGCCTTCATAGCCGAGGTCGATGCGCTTTTCCATCGCGCGTGGCACAAAATCGCGCACCGTTTCGATCGCGATCTCGGCCAGATTGACTTCAAGCCTTTGTGCGGCCAACTCCTTGTCCTCGGCGCGTGCCATCGCCAGCAATTGGTTGACCATATGCGCGGCGCGCTGACTCGAGAGTGAAATCTGCTGCAGCGAACGCTTCAGTTCAGCCGGGTCGCTGCGGCCGGCGTCGATTTCGCGCTGTGCGAACTCGGCCTGGGTGCGTAGACCGGCCAAAGGTGTCTTCAACTGGTGCGCGGCATCGGCGAGGAAATGTTTCTGACTGCTCAGCGACTGATCAAGCCTTGTCAGCAGATCATTGATCGCCCGGACCAGCGGCGCCACTTCGTCGGGGATGCCGCGTTCGTCGATCGGGCTCAGGTCCGAGCTTTCGCGCGAGCGGATGCGGCGCTGCAGGTCATTCAGGGGCGCAATGCCGCGTGCCAGGGCCAGCCAGACCAGCAGTACGGCCAAGGGCAGGATGACGAATTGCGGCAGGATCACGCCTTTGATGATTTCATTGGTCAACCTTGCGCGCTTGCCCAAGGTCTCGGCCACCTGCACCAGCATCGTTCTTGAATTGTTGTCGAGCTTGTCGGGCAGGACCCAGAGATAGGCCACCCGCACCTGCTCATTGCCGACCTCATCGTCGCGGAAATGAAGCTCTCCTGGGACGATCGTCTCATCGTCGGGCGGCACCGGCAGTACCGGGTCTCCGTTCAGCAATTCACCGCGTAGGCCCAGCACCTGATAGAAGACGGTATCGGTCTCATCAGCGCGCAGCAAGGCAGCAGCTTCAGGTGCCAAGGCATAGCGAGACTTCAAGCTGCGGCCGGGCACGGCCTCGGCGGCGACTTGCAGACCCAAGGTGCGGGTCATCTCGCCCAGCGCCCGGTCATAGGGCTTGTTGGCAATCCCCTGCGCCACCAACCAGGTCAAGCCAACGCTGATCGGCCAGATCAGCAGCAGCGGTGCGAGCATCCAGTCAAGGATCTCACCGAACAGCGATCGCTGCCCCGACTCAGCGGTGGGTTTGCTCATGCCAGCTTGAAAGGGAGATCAATTGGGGATTTTTTCCAGGCAATAGCCGAGACCGCGGACGGTGGCGATGCGGATCGGCCCTTGCTCGATTTTCTTGCGCAAGCGGTGGATATAGACCTCGATCGCGTTGTTGCTGACCTCTTCGCCCCATTCGCACAGGCGTTCGACCAATTGATCCTTGCTGACCAGTCGACCAGCGCGCTGCAACAGCACTTCCAGCAAACTGAGTTCGCGCGCAGACAACTCGACCATCACATCGTTGATATAGGCCACACGGCCGGTCGCATCGAAGTTCATCGGGCCATGCTTGATGATGCTCGAGGCCGTACCCAGACCGCGCCTTGTCAAGGCACGGACCCGGGCCTCCAACTCCTGCAGCGAGAACGGCTTGGCCATGTAATCGTCGGCGCCAAGGTCGAGACCTTTGACGCGCTGTTCGATGCTGTCACCAGCAGTCAGGATCAGCACCGGCATCGACGAGCCACGTGCGCGCAATTTGCGCAACACATCCAGCCCATGCATCCGCGGCAGACCCAGATCCAGGATCACCAGATCGAATTCATGCAGAGCCAAGGCCGCATCGGCTTCCGAGCCGTTACCGACCTGGTCAACGGCATAACCCGAGGCGCGTAGCGAGCGCAACAAACCATCCGCCAGAACCTGGTCATCTTCAGCAATCAGGATGCGCATTCTTGTCTCCGCCGAAGCAATGTCGTAGTAACCTCATTCTATGGAGCTTGGGCGGCTTGGCTTATGCAGACCTACCCGCAGCAAAAAACACAAAACACTGTACAAACGTACAGATATTGCTGATAATGCGATCAGCCCATTCAGGAGAAATCATGGACGCACCAGTCAAAACCATCAATGCCGAGAAGGCCAAAGCCCTGCAAGCCGCACTTGCCCAGATCGAGAAGCAATTCGGCAAGGGTTCAATCATGCGCTTGGGTGAGGGCGAAGTGATCGCTGACATCCAGGTCGTTTCTACCGGTTCGCTAGGCCTCGACATCGCTCTCGGTGTTGGCGGTTTGCCGCGCGGCCGCGTGGTCGAGATCTACGGCCCTGAATCTTCAGGCAAGACCACCCTGACGCTGCAGGTGATTGCAGAAATGCAGAAAATCGGCGGCGTCTGCGCTTTCATCGATGCCGAGCATGCGCTGGACATCCAGTACGCGCAAAAACTCGGCGTCAATCTGCAGGAACTGTTGATCAGCCAACCCGACACCGGCGAGCAGGCGCTGGAGATCGTTGACGCGCTGGTCCGGTCTGGTTCGGTCGACCTGATCGTCATCGACTCGGTGGCGGCCTTGACGCCGAAGGCCGAGCTTGAGGGCGAGATGGGCGACTCACTGCCGGGTCTGCAAGCCCGGTTGATGAGTCAGGCGCTGCGCAAGCTGACCGCCACGATCAAGAAGGCCAATTGCATGGTCATCTTCATCAACCAGATCCGCATGAAGATCGGCGTGATGTTCGGCAGCCCCGAGACAACGACCGGCGGCAACGCGCTGAAGTTCTATGCCTCGGTACGGCTTGACATCCGCCGCATCGGCTCGATCAAGAAGGGCGACGATGTGATCGGCAGCGAGACCAAGGTCAAAGTCGTGAAGAACAAGGTGGCGCCGCCGTTCAAGACCGCAGAGTTCGATATTCTTTATGGCGAAGGTATCAGCCGGGAAGGCGAAATCATCGACCTGGGTGTGGTCGCCAAGGTGGTTGAAAAGTCCGGTTCCTGGTATGCCTATCAGGGCGAAAAAATCGGCCAAGGCAAGGACAATGCGCGTG
The DNA here is from genome assembly GCA_044357665.1 of Roseateles sp. GTDB lineage: Bacteria > Pseudomonadota > Gammaproteobacteria > Burkholderiales > Burkholderiaceae_C > Paucibacter_A. Next base: position 13,108 of record JBIKPD010000034.1, read on the forward strand.
AATTTTTGCGTGAGAACCCCGACATCGCACATGAAATCGAGAACAAGGTTCGCGAATCGCTGGGCGTGCCCTTGCTGGCCGGCAGCGAGCCTGCCAAGCCAGCGGCCTGACGTTTCGGCAGCGAGCGGCAGGCTCGACTGATGAAGCCCTTGTCGCTCAAACTGCGGGCGATTTCGTTGCTGTCGCAGCGCGAGCACAGTCTGACCGAGCTGAGGCGCAAGCTGATGCGCATCGCAACCCAGCGCGATGCGAAGATCGATGGCGAGCTTGACGCATCCGCAGCCTCGACCGAGGTCGAAGATCTGCTGTTGTGGCTGCAGGAACAAGGTTATCTGAGCGAGTCGAGGTTCATCGAGTCGCGCATCAATGCGCGTTCGCCGCGCTTCGGCAGCTTGCGCATCAAGCAGGAACTGGCCCAGCATGGGTTGGGGCTCAGCGCCGAAAATCAGCAATTGCTGAAGGAAAGTGAACTCGAGCGGGCACGGGCGATCTGGCAGCGAAAATTTTCGGGCCAGCAGCCTGAGGACCTTGCCGCGAGGGCGAAGCAGACAAGATTCATGCTTGCCCGCGGCTTTCCGTTCGACGTGATCCAGCGCCTGCTGTGTGCTCAAAGCGATTGAGCCGCAAGCTCCTTGAAAGGTTGGTGCGGCGCAACATGCTACATTGCCGGACTGCATTCAGTAGTGCTGGCCAGCCAAGCAAGTGGCCAGCAACAATGGCTGCCCTTGCCCAATTCAATGAACTTGCCCCAATCAACCGCCGAGCGCCGTCTGCTGCATCGCCGCGCCATCAATGTGCAGGTGTATGCGCGCGATGATGGCTTGTTTGACGTTGAAGCCGCTCTGGTCGATAGCAAGGGCCGCGACATCAAACTTTCCGGTGAGACTCGCCGCGCCGGTGAGCCGGTTCATGACATGTTGCTGGTCCTGGTGGTTGACGCCAAGGCGAACATCCTCGAGTCCGCCTCTCGAACGAACGCGATGCCCTACCCGGGCGCCTGCAATGATCATGGCGATGCCTACCAGAGACTGGTCGGCTTGAACCTGTTCAAGGGCTTCCGCCCTGGCGTGAAGGAGAAGCTGTCCGGTATCAAGGGCTGCACCCACCTGACCGAACTTTGTCAGGCTTTGCCAACGGCGGTGGTCCAGGCCTTCACCGGCGAGGTGATCAATATCCGTGATGGCGACAGCCCCGGCCAAGCGCCATTTCAGCTCGACAAATGCCATGCCTTGCGCCGCGATGGTCCGATGGTCTTGGCTTTTTACCCGAACTGGTACCGCAAGCCCGAGGCGGCTGCGGTCGAAGTTGTTCCCAATCCCTGACTTTCAATAGAGCGAGAACCCCCATGAAGATTCACGAGTATCAGGCCAAGGAAATCCTGCGCCAATTCGGAGTGCCGGTGCCGCGCGGTTATGCAGCCTTCACGGTGCAAGAAGCTGTCGAAGCCGCGCAAAAGCTTGGCGGACCTGTCTGGGTGGTGAAAGCGCAAATCCACGCAGGTGGCCGTGGCAAGGGCGGCGGCGTCAAGCTGGGTCGCTCACTGGCTGATGTGAAGGGTCTGGCCGAAGAAATCCTCGGCATGCAGCTGGTCACCCATCAAACCGGACCGGTCGGACAAAAAGTCCGCCGCCTGCTGGTTGAAGAGGGTGCCGATATCAAGAAGGAGTATTACGTTGCCGCTCTGACCGACCGCGCCACGCAACGCGTCGCGATGATGGCTTCGAGTGAAGGCGGCATGGACATCGAGGAAGTGGCGCATGCCACACCTGAAAAGATCCTGCGCGTGATCATCGACCCGGCAACCGGCTTGACCGACAGACAGGCGCAGGAACTGGTGGCGGGCATTGGCGTCCCGGAAGCCTCGCAAGCGCAGGCCCGTGATGTGCTGCAAAAGCTCTACAAATGCTATATGGACACCGATGCGTCGCTGGCCGAAATCAACCCCTTGATTCTCGAAGGCAGCGGCGGCATCAAGGCCCTCGACGCCAAGTTCGACTTTGACGCCAATTCGCTGTTCCGTCACCCCGAAATCGTTGCCTACCGCGACCTCGACGAAGAAGATGCTGCTGAAGTCGAAGCCAGCAAGTTCGATCTCGCCTATATCAGCCTGGACGGCAATATCGGCTGCCTGGTCAACGGTGCTGGCCTGGCGATGGCGACCATGGATACGATTAAATTGTTCGGCGGCTCGCCGGCCAACTTCCTCGATGTCGGCGGTGGTGCCACGGCAGAGAAGGTGACCGAAGCCTTCAAGATCATGCTGAAGAATCCCGAAGTCAAGGGCATTCTGGTCAACATCTTCGGCGGCATCATGAAGTGCGACACGATTGCCGAAGGCGTGATCGCCGCCTGCAAGGCGGTCAATCTCTCGGTACCGCTGGTGGTGCGGATGAAGGGCACCAACGAAGACATGGGCAAGAAGATGCTGGCCGAATCAGGTCTGCCGATCATCGCCGCCGACTCGATGGCTGAAGCAGCGACGAAGATCGTCGCCGCCGTCGCCTGAAGACTGACTGCTGAGCAGCAAGGAAAAAGAATATGAGCATCTACATCAACAAAGACACCCGGGTGATTACCCAGGGCATTACCGGCAAGACCGGTCAGTTTCATACGCGCGGCTGCCGTGACTATGCCAATGGCAAAAATTGCTTTGTCGCTGGCGTGAATCCGAAAAAGGCCGGCGAGGACTTCGAAGGCATTCCGATCTTCGCCAATGTGACCGATGCGGCCAAGGCCACTGGCGCCACCGTCAGCGTGATCTATGTGCCGCCTGCGGGCGCTGCCGCAGCGATCTGGGAAGCCGTGCAGGCAGATCTGGATCTTGCGATCTGCATCACCGAAGGTATCCCGGTGCGCGACATGCTCGAGTTGCGCAACCGCATGCGCGCCAAGGAAGCAGCCGGCGGCAAGCGCACCCTGCTGCTGGGCCCCAACTGCCCCGGGCTGATCACGCCCGACGAGATCAAGATCGGCATCATGCCCGGACATATCCATCGCAAAGGCCGCATTGGTGTGGTCTCGCGCTCGGGCACTTTGACCTATGAAGCGGTGGCGCAGTTGACTGAAATCGGTCTGGGCCAATCCAGCGCAGTTGGCATCGGTGGTGACCCGATCAACGGACTCAAGCATATCGATGTGATGAAGGCCTTCAATGACGATCCGGGAACCGATGCCGTGATCATGATCGGCGAAATCGGCGGCCCCGATGAAGCCGAAGCAGCGCGCTGGTGCAAGGACAATATGAAGAAGCCGATCGTCGGTTTCATCGCCGGCGTGACGGCACCTGCAGGCAAACGCATGGGCCATGCTGGCGCCCTGATCTCGGGCGGCGAAGACACAGCCGAAGCCAAGCTGGCGGTGATGGAAGCCTGCGGCTTCACGGTCACGCGCAACCCATCCGAGATGGCCAAGCTCTTGAAAGCGTTGTTGTAAAATCATAAAAGTCGTCAAAACAAGCCGCCGCGGGTGACCGTCGGCGGTTTTTTGCTTTTTGTTTTGTAAACTATTCGAATGCGGACGATCCCTTTCGTCTGCAGCAACCTCTAAGCCACGCCGGTAAGGCTGTGCTAAAAAAAAAAGGAAATGACTATGGAACTGTTGACAGCCCCGTTCTGGATAGCCTTGCTCAAGATCATCTGGGTCAATATCTTGTTGTCCGGCGACAACGCGGTGGTGATCGCTCTGGCTGCCAGAAATTTGCTGCCGCATCAGCAGAAAAAGGCAATCGTTGCCGGCAGCGGCGCAGCCATCTTGATGCGAGTGGTGCTGACGGTGTTTGCGGTCACCCTGCTGGAAGTTCCCTACTTGAAGCTGGTCGGCGCTGCGCTGCTGTTGTGGATCGGCGTGCAATTGCTCGCCGGCGGGAATGATGAAGGCGACGGTAAATTCAAGGCCAGCAGTTCGCTGTGGATCGCGGTCAGAACCATCCTGATCGCCGACCTGGTGATGAGTCTTGACAACGTCATCGGGGTCGCTGCCGCCGCCAACGGCGCGCCTGAAGAGATGCGCACCACCTTGCTGATCCTGGGTCTGGGCCTGTCGATTCCGATGATCATCTTCGGCAGTTCGATGCTGCTCAAGCTGATGCAGCGCTTCCCGTTGATCATCACTTTCGGAGCTGCCATCCTCGGTTTTGTGGCGGGCGAAATGGCGGTGACCGACCTGGCGATCAGCGCCTGGTTCGAGGCCAATGCCAAGCCTCTGGAGTTGCCGATTTCGATCTTTGGCGCAGTGATCGTGGTGATCGTCGGGCGCTATCTGGCCAAGCGCCAGGCCGCTGTTGCCGCAGAAGCCTGAGGGCTGGTTTTCTGAGCTGCTAGGCAGGGGACTGCCGAGCAGCAGTTCACGCTGGACGGGTCCTTGACCCTATCTTCCCCAAGGGGATGCCCGAAATCGCCAAAAAATGGTCAGAATAGCGACGAACAGCATCCTTGGAAGAATCATGAGTCTGGAGTTTTACAGCGCCACCGATGTCGGCCGTTCACGCGCCAACAATGAGGATTCGGTAGTCGTTGACGACAAGATCGGCCTGGCGATATTGGCTGACGGCATGGGCGGCTACAAAGCAGGCGAGGTGGCCAGCGAAATGCTCACCGGCTCCCTGAACCTCGAACTAGGCCGCTGTTTGAAGCAAGCCGGACGGACGATCACGGTAGCGCAGGCGCGGCTTGCGATCGAAGCCTGTGTTGATAATGCCAATCGGGCGATCTTCACTGCGGCGCAAGGCAACCCTCAATTCAGCGGCATGGGCACGACCCTGGTGCTGGGTCTGTTCTGCGACGAGGGTTTGCTGCTCGGCCATGTGGGTGACTCGCGCGCCTATTGCCTGCGCGAAGGCCGCTTGACGCGCATGACTCGCGATCATTCACTGTTGCAGCAGCAAATCGATGCCGGCCTGTTGAACCTTGAAGAAGCGGCGTTTTCAAACATCAAGAACCTGTTGACCCGAGCCGTTGGTGTAGAGGAAGCGGTCAGGCTTGAACTGCATCTGCATCAAGTTCATGTGGGCGATGTTTTTCTGCTCTGTTCCGATGGCCTCACCGACATGTTGTCCGAGCCAGCGATCTGCGGCATGCTGGTCAAGCATGCCGAACTCGCCGATGCCGGCCGAGCCTTGATCGACGGAGCCAATGAAATGGGTGGCCGCGATAATATTTCGGTGATCGCTGTCAGGGTCGGACCCGGGTGGAATTTGAATTGATGGGTCATTCGCATCCCGCTGAGTGGGACCCTGCCCCCGGCATCGAGTCGCAGCCTTGCAGGCATTGAACTGAGGTCAAGCATGATGAACAAATTGGTGATTTCACTCGATGGCCAGGTGGTCAGTGAGGTCGCGATTGCGAATGAAAGGACCGCGCTCGGACGCCGTCCCTACAACGACATCGTCATCGACAACCTGGCCGTCAGCGGCGAGCATGCCTTGCTGCACAGGGTCGGGAATGATGTCTACATCGAGGATCTGAATTCGACCAATGGCACTTATATCAACGGCAAGGCGATCAAGAAGCAATTGCTGGTTGACGGCGACAACATCGACATCGGCAAATACAAGATCAGGTTTTTGCAGGAACTCAGTCCCGACCATGAGAGAACTGCCGTCCTCAGGCCCGCGACTTCCACCAGCAGTTTCGATCCGGCCGCTGCTGAACATGCCGTACCCGCTGCCATCAAGGTGCTGACCGGGCTTGCAGCCGGACGCGAGTTGGTGCTGACCAAGGCAGTGACCACCTTTGGGAAGCCTGGCGCGCAGGTTGCGGCCATTAGCAAGCGCCCTGGCGGTTATGCGATTGCCCATCTGGAGGGCAATGAACGCCCGCTCGTCAATGGCATTCCCTTGACGGGTGAAGCACTCCCGCTAAAAAGCGGCGATCTGATCGACCTGGCGGGCGCGCGGGTGCAGTTCATCCAAGCCTGATCCGGCGCAGTTCGCGTAAATACTGGATTGACCAGGGTGGTTTGACGCTTTTGCGCCTTAGACTCCGGGTCGGGCAGCCTTTGAGGGGCTTGCCGATGACCTTTTCTCCGGAGTTTTGTTCCCCCCATGAAGCGCATCCAAAAAGGCCTGACCCTGCTCGAGCTGATGGCGACGGTGTCGATCGTCGGCGTCGTGGGTTATCTCGCCGTGCCTCACTATCAAGACTACATCCGCAAGGGTGCTTACAGCGAGGTCACGCTCGGCATGGAAGCGGTGCAGAAGGCAGTAATTGCCTGCTATGGCGGCGCGACCGATCTGAGTCGTTGCGACAGCGCTGAAAAATTGGGAATCCAGTTGCCTGGTGCAATGGGCGACAAGGCCGGCATCGAGCTTGGCGCCGTCACTGCAGTGATCACGGCGACACCCAGGGCGAACCGGGGAATTGAGCCGGCTGACAGTTGCGCGCTGACGCCTACCGTCAACAATCAGACCCTGGTCTGGTCGTTCAGCGGCGCTTGCGTCAACAAGGGCTGGGTCAAGAGTTGATTTTTTCGAATTCAATCACGCAAGCCGCAACAACAGGAGTCAGCAAATGATTTATGTCCATCTGGTCACCGTCCTCGCCCTTTTCCAGATCATGGTTTTTGCCATTCTGGTCGGCCGCGCGCGCGGCACTTACGGCATCAAAGCACCCGCTACCACCGGTAACGAGCAGTTCGAGCGCTATTACCGGGTGCAGATGAACACGCTGGAATTGCTGGTGGTGCTGCTGCCAGCGCTTTGGTTGGCCGCAGCCTATTGGTCGCCTGCAATCATGGCCGGCATCGGCGCGGTCTATCTGGTCGGCCGGGTTCTGTATTTCAGGGAATATATCCAGCAGCCGACCAGCCGGACCCTCGGTTTCTCGCTCAGTTTCATGCCTATTCTTGTCCTGCTGATTGCCGCCTTGGCCGGCATCATCCGCAGCCTCTGAACCCAGCGTCAGAGCAAGGCCGCTGCCAGTCTGGCGGCGACCGAGCCTTCGTCGGTCGGTATGACCCAGACCTCTACCAGGCTGTCCTGGCGGTGAATGGCCATTGCCTCGCTGCCGCAAGCTTGCTGGTTGAGCAAGGCATCGAGCTTGACGCCAAGCCAGTCCAGACTCGTGCATAGATCGGCGCGCAGCAGCGCGTCATGCTCGCCAATGCCACCGGTGAAAGCGAGCAGATCGAGCCCGCCCAGGCAGGCGATCAAGGCCCCTGATTCGTGCAGGAGCCGGTG
>JBIKPD010000035.1:0-20151 GCA_044357665.1 Roseateles sp.
GCGGGCAAGGCCATCGCCAATTGGTGAAGGCTTGCAGGTGCTGGTCTATGCCTCCGACCGGCAGGATCTGTTTGCCCGTATTTGCGGCTATTTCGACAGCGCCGGCTTCAATATTCTCGATGCCAAGGTGCACACGACGCGCAGTGATTTCGCCCTCGACACCTTCCAGATCATCAGCCCCGACCATGACCAGCAGCACCGCGACCTGGTCTCGCTGGTCGAGAACCAGTTGACCCAGGCGCTGGCTTCGACCGGCCCCTTGCCTGAACAGCGCCGCGGCCGCCTGTCGCGCCGGGTCAAGTCATTCCCCTTCACGCCGCGCATCACCTTGCGCCCGGATGAACGTGCGCAGCGCTGGCTGCTGTCGATCAGCAGCAGCGACCGCACAGGCCTGCTCTATGCCATCGCGCTGGTGCTGGCGCGGCATGGCATCAACCTGCAGTTGGCGAAGATTTCAACCCTGGGTGAAAGGGTCGAAGACACTTTCCTCGTCGACGGCGAAGCGCTGCAGCAAAACAAGGCCCAGCTGCAGATCGAAAACGAATTGCTAGACGCCATCGCGCTGCCCGCATGACGCCTTCGCATTGCATCAGCAGCGCCGACGCATTGGCCGATCTCGGCGCTTTTGACGCGATCATCGATGTGCGCTCGCCCGCCGAATTTGCCGAAGACCATCTGCCCGGCGCAGTGAACTGGCCGGTGCTGGACAATGAGCAACGGCGGGTTGTCGGCACGCTCTACAACGGCTCGCCCTTCGAAGCGCGCAAGCTGGGAGCGGCGATCATTGCGCGCAATATCGCCAGCCACCTCGATCTTTATGCCAGCGCCCTGCCCAAGACTTGGCGACCGCTGGTCTACTGCTGGCGTGGCGGCCAGCGTTCGGGGGCGATGAACTGGTTCCTGAGCCAGATCGGCTTCAGGTCGCGCCAGCTTGTAGGCGGCTACAAGGCTTACCGGGGCCTGGTGCGCGAGCAATTGAGCCAAATGCCGGCAACTTACCAACTGCATGTGATCTGCGGACGCACCGGTTGCGGCAAGACGAGATTGCTGCAGGCGCTGGCCGCGCAAGGTGCACAGGTCCTCGACCTCGAAGGCCTGGCTGCGCATCGCGGCTCGATACTCGGCGGCCTGCCCGACCAGCCGCAGCCGAGCCAGAAGCATTTCGACAGCCTGCTGTGGGCGTGCATGCGCAGCCTTGACCGGACGAAACCGGTTTTTATCGAGAGCGAAAGCCGCAAGATCGGCCAGTTGCGGGTGCCCGAGGCGCTGCACGAGGCGATGCGTGCCAGCCCGAACTGCTATTGGTTGGAGATGTCCGAGGCCGCAAGAATCGAGCTGCTGCTGCAGGACTATGGTCATTTCAAGCTCAGGCCCGAGGCCTTTTGCGCCCTGCTCGAAATCCTGATCACGCTGCGCGGCCGCGAAAAGGTGCTGCGCTGGCAGGCCCAGGCCCAGGCCGGCGATTGGGCTGCAGTCTTCGGTGAATTGATGCGCGAACATTACGATCCCGGTTATGAGCGCTCGCTGCGCGGGCATTACCCGCAGCTCGACCAGGCGCAGCGCCTGAACCTGATCGACGGCGGCCCGGTCTGCATGACCGATATGGCGCGCCAACTGCATGCCAACAAGCTTGTCCAGGATCAAGTCTGGCCATCGGTCTAGCTGCCAACATCCTCGCCCGATGTTCACTGATCAATCCCTGCAGGAATCGCGCTGTTTTGGCGTCAAACATGTGCCGCTGCTGCGGCCCTTGGGTTGGCTGGCGCGCGGCTGGTCCGATTTGCGTCGCTGCCCCGGGCTATCGCTGCTGCAAGGCCTGATGCTGGCAATGCCCGGCGCCTTGCTGTTGCTGCTGGCAAGACATCAGTTCTGGTTGCTGGCCATCCTGTTCAGCGTTTTTCTGCTGGTCGCACCGATCCTGGCCACCGGCTTCTACGCCATCAGCCGTGACCTGGCAGAAGGCCGGCCGGTTGCGATGAGTACTCTGCTGCGCGCCTGGCAGCCGCAGGACAACCGGCTGGTCAAATTCGGCCTGCTGCTGGCGCTTTCCGGTACCGGCTGGATACTTTGCTCGGCCGCGCTGATCACCGGTTTTGCGCCGGCCCCGATCAAAGGCCCGGCGGATTTCATCCGCCTGGTCGTGCTGGGCGATGACTCCTTGCTCTTTCCCAGCTGGCTTGCACTCGGGGCACTGCTGGCGGCGCCGATGTTCGCGTCCAGCGTGGTGACGATTCCAATCCTGCTCGACCGCAGGATCAGCGTGATGGCCGCAGTGCTGACCAGTTGGCGCGTCGTGATGGCGCATCCGGCACCGCTGGCGCTATGGGCTTCACTGCTGATCGGCCTGACTCTGCTGGGCATGGCCAGCTTGATGGTCGGGTTGGTGGTGATCTTGCCTTGGCTCGGTCATGCCAGCTGGCATGCCTATCGCGACCTGGTGTCGATGCGGGACTGATATGTTCGGCTACACCGAGCAGCAGATCGCCCAGTTCGGCCTGAGCTATGGGGTTGGCGCCTTCATGCTCTATATGGTCTTCATCATCCTGCAGCTGGCGCGTGAATCCAGAGCCGGGCGCTTCGGCACCTTCATCCTGCTGCTGGGCCTTGGCTTCGGCCTGGTCGGATTCCTCGCCAAAGGATTGATCAGATGGTGGATGAGTGGCCTCTGACCTTCCTGTCAGTCGCAGCTTCCGCCATTCATTGCTGGAAGACGCCCAGGGGCTGCTGACCGGCACCTTGTTTGTCGCCCTCGGCTTGGCCATGTTCAGACAAGCCGGCATGGTGACCGGTGGCACGGTCGGGATCGCCTTTTTGATCCATTACACCAGCGGTCTGTCATTTGGCAGCCTGTTTTTCTGCGTCAACCTGCCCTTCTACTGGCTCGCCTATCGCCGCATGGGCCTGCCATTCACGCTGAAAACGCTGGCTGCGGTCAGCCTGCTGGCCATTTTGTCCGAGGTCCTGCCGCGCTGGTTGCAATTCACACAGCTGAACCCATGGTTTGCCGCAATGGCTGGCGGCTTGCTGACCGGCGCCGGCATGCTGATCCTGTTCAGGCATAAAGCCTCGCTGGGCGGCATCAACCTGCTGGTGCAATACCTGCAGGACCAAAGGGGCTGGCGCGCCGGCTATGTGCAGGCCGGACTCGACACCATGATCCTGCTCTGCGCGATGCCCTTTGTGTCACTGCCGCGCATCGGTTTGTCGCTGCTGGGCATGGCAGCGATCAACGCCGCGCTGGCGATCAACCATAAGCCCGGGCGTTATCTGGCTGTCGGCTGAAACCGGCATCAAAGACCGAGCAAGCGGCGCGTCAACTGATGGCAGCGCCCATCTGACAAGGCCAGATCGTCGAGGATGTCGAAGTGATTGCGTCCCGCAATCTCCTCGCAGACCGGCACGGCGCGCTTACCCCAGGCCTGCTGAATGATGCGATTTTGGCGCTTGAATTCCGCGCTCTCGCTGCCACCGGCCAGCGCATAAAGCGGCGAAGCTGGCGCCGGGAACAACACCGGGCTGACTTTTTTCACCAGCGCGGCATCCAGTTGCAGGTCAGCCTGCAGGAAAGGCGTGTGCAGCAGCGGTTCCAGGTCATGCACGCCCGAAATCGACAAAGCCCCCTTGACCAGGTCGCGTGGCAGATCTGCGCCCAAGGCCTGCCAGTCGCAGCAGCTCAGCATGGCCGCCAAATGGCCACCCGCTGAATGGCCGACCACCACGATGCGCCGTGGATCGCCACCATGCTCAGCGGCATGGCGCCAGACCCAGGCCAGCGACTCGGCCAGTTGCATCGCAATCCGGTCGATGCCAACCCCCGGGCAGAGCGAGTAATTCGGAATAACCACCAAAGCGCCGGCATCGGTAAAGCCCTTGGCCAAGAACGACATGTCCGACTTGTCGAGCGAGCGCCAATAGCCGCCATGCACGATCACCAGCACCGGCGCCGCAGGGTCAGTACCGGCAGCCGGGGCAAACAGGTCGAGTCGCTCGAACGCAGCTTCCCTCGATGCCGTGCTGGCATAAGCAAGATCAAGCTGACAAACGGCTCGCTCGCGAGCAAGCTTCGAATCGACCGCCCAGCGCCTCAGTATCTGTGCCTGATCGGCGACCCGCGCGCGATTGTTGTATTGAGCGTCGTGCCAGGCGGCTGTGTGGCGGGGCATGGAATTCCTTGCGAATATGAAGAAGCTGCAACGGTAGCCAATCCTGGCCGTTATGCCCTCGATGAAAACCCCCGGTCCGGCCAGATTCAGGCCGGCCATACCAGCCTTTTGGCTATACTTTCCACGCCTCGTGGGGGGGTAGCTCAGCTGGGAGAGCGCCGCGTTCGCAATGCGGAGGTCGGGAGTTCGATCCTCCTCCTCTCCACCAACATTAAGAGTACAGTTTAAACCATTGATTCATAATGGTTTAATTTTAATACCTTGCCATCCATGGCTGTCACTGAGACTGCGTAGCTTTGCCTGAACATGCCGACCGACTCGCTCATCAGAGAATATTCGAATGGCAGCCTTGGTGATCTTTGACGTCGAAATTCGAGACTTGGCCCGTTACCCAGACTTCATGAACCAGGTGAAACCAGCCTTGGCAGCCGCAGGTGCCAAGTATTTGGCCCGCGGTGGTGAGCACAGAATCTACGAAGGCGATTGGATTCCGCGCCGAATCGTGATCTTGGAGTTCCCCAGCATTGAAGCCTGGGAAGGCTTTTATAACGGTCCGGTTTACCAGGGACTGAAAATCGTCAGAGACGAATTCAGTTCTGCCCGACTGGTCGCCGTGCAAGGCATTTGAGTTCGGATCGTCCGGGACAAACTGCGGCCAAGCGAAACGGCTCGCCGGTGTTGCAAAACAGCCGCACTATCGAAGTTCATCAGTGCAGGTAGGTGCCGCCGTCGACGACGAGCGTCTGGCCGGTCATGAAAGAAGCTTCGTTCGAAGCAAGGAACAGGACGGCACCGACAAGATCCTCAGGGTACTGGTCCCGGGCGATTGCCCGTCCTTGCAAAGAAATGGTACGCGACTGCGACATCTGGCCCTCATTCTCGAGTACCGCCGGGCTGATGGTGAAACCGGGCGCCACGCAATTCACGAGAATGTTGTACTCCGCCAGTTCCTTGGCAAGACTGCGCGTCATGGCCAGCACCGCACCTTTGCTGGATACATAGTGAAGCAGCAGAGGAACACCCTTGAACGCGGCAGCAGAGCCGATGTTCACGATCCTGCCACCACCAACCGCCTTCATTGGCTTGAGCACCGCGCGACAGAAACGGAAGATACCCATGACGTTGACGTCGTAGACACGCAGCCATTCCTCGGTACCAATTTCCTCGAAGGGTCGAGGCGCAATTGACGTTGCGATACCGGCGTTGTTCACGAGGATGTCCACGGACCCGAAAATCTGCACAGCCTTGCCAACGGCTTCTTCGACCTGCGCATCCACTGTCACATCTGCTGTCACCCCCCGCACCCGAGAGCCGCTGGCATCAAGTTTTTGGGCCGCCTCCTCAGCACCACGGATGTCCACGATGACAACGCGCGCGCCTTGTTCAAAAAATCCATTCGCGACTGCCAGACCGATGCCAGCAGCTCCACCGGTCACCAGCGCTGTTTTCCCTTCAAAGCGTCCCGCTTGTGATGCGTGCATTACAGGTACTCCCAAATGTTCTGTCGTCCCAGGTCTGCCGGTTCACCATCGAACTCCCTGCAGACGCTTTCTTTCATGATGTACAGCCGGTCCACGACCTTCAGCATCGATGCGATGTTTTGTTCCACAATCAAAATTGAAATGCCTTCGGACTCCCGCAATTTGCGGATGGCTCGCATCAACTCGTACACCACGATGGGCGCCAAGCCTGTTGTTGGCTCGTCCAGCAGCAGGGCCTGGGGCTTCAGCATCAGGCCCATTCCCAAGGCCACCATTCGTTGTTCTCCACCACTCATCAGTCCAGCGTGCTGGCTACGCCGCTCCGCGAGTCGCGGAAAGAGTGCTTCCACAAACGCCATCCGTTCGTCAATATCAATGGCAGCGGCACCCTTGCCGGCCACCCGGTAGGCGGTCTCCAGGTTCTCCCGCACGCTCAGGTTGGGGAACACATTGCGCTCCTGCGGCACATACCCAAGACCTGCCAGCCGCAGTTCAAGCGTTGAACTCGCCGTTACGTCGCGCTCGAAGACCCGTAGCTTGCCCGACCCGATCGGCATGAGGCCCGCCATGCATTTCAGGAGCGTCGTCTTGCCGACGCCATTGGGCCCGATCAGGCCGACAATTTCGCCTTTGTTCAATCGCAGCGATACACCGCGAAGGACCTCCGCGTCGCCATAGCCTGAGCAAACGTCGTGCGCTGTGATGACTTGTTGTGACAAACCTATCCTCCGAGGTAAAGGCGGACCACTTCAGGGTCGGTCAGAACTTCATCCACTGGCCCGTCGCGGAAGACCCGGCCTTGGTTCAGGAAGATGACTCGCGTCGCCAGGGAGCGGACGAGAGCGAGGTTATGTTCCACAAAAACGATCGCTTTACCCCGCTCAGCCAGCGAAAGCAGGCAATGCCTCACATCTGCCACCACGGCCAATTCCATCCCTGCACAGAGTTCGTCAAAGCACATGACCGAACCATCCAGTGCCAAGACTTGCGAAAGCATAAGGAGCTTCTTTTCACCATAAGAAAGCAGCGAGGCCGGAATGCCCGCCAACCCGGCAAGCCGCTGCTCGACCGGATACCGTGGTTCGAAAGCCGGCGTGGCCGCTTTTCCTTTCATTGCCGAAAGCAACGATGACCCGAAACGCTCCAGTTCCGGTGGTGTTCTAGCCAGTGCCACACTTTCTGCCACGCTGAATGACCCGAATACGCGGGGGTGCTGAAATGTGCGCAGCAGACCTGCCCGTACCCGTTGATAAGCAAGCAGTCGGCCAAGGTCCCGCCCCGCCAAGCGAACCTCGCCCCCATCCGGTTGGATCGCACCCGTGATCACATTCACCAATGTGCTCTTGCCAGCTCCATTCGAGCCGACGAGGGCCGTAATTGAACCTGCATCGACATCGAACGACACATCTTCAAGCACCTTGATGCCTCGAAAACTCTTGCGGATGTTCCGTACCGAAAGGAGTGGTTGCATGTCTTGCCTGCGCATCATCAGTGCGTACGGCGCTGCGCCGAGGCTTTACCGAGCAGCCCTTGGGGTCGCAGGAAAACGACGATGACAAGGAGCGCGCCATAGCTCAACTGCCTAAGCGCTGGGGCGGCGCCGGGAGGTAGGGGAAGAAATTTGAGCGCTTCGGGAAGGATTGTGAGGACGATCGCGCCGACCATGGGTCCGACCAAGGTTCCCGCCCCGCCCAGCATGACCATCAGGAGGACCATGATTGAAAGGCTGATGTTGAAGGAATGCGGATCGATGTATGACGTGTAGTGCGCATAGAGTGATCCAGCGTAAGCGGCAATGCATGCAGAAAGGCCAAAAGCTGCGAGTTTTGCAGCCGTTGAATGCTTGCCCAGCGATGCCGCTCCGACTTCATCATCGCGAATCGCCCGCAGGACATGACCGAACGGCGAGTCGGCGATCCTTCGCATCAGTAACAACAGCAAGACGCAACTGGCAATGACCAGCGCGAGAAAGGGCAAGCCACGCAGTTTCCAGTCCAGAATCGAAATCGGCGGAATATTGGAAACGCCAGCGTCACCGCCAGTGACCGAGCGCCAGTTCTGAACGATGGTCGTGAAGATCATCTGAACAGAAATTGTCACTATCAGGAGATAGACACCACGAATTCGGATGGCAGGCAAAGCGATGACCAAACTCAGGACAGTGGAGAACCCCATGCCGAAGAGCATGGCCACCGGCATCGACCATCCCGCTTTGAGCAATAACGCGCTGGAGTAAGCACCGATACCGAAGAAGACCCCAGTAGCCAGCGACATCATCCCGCCGAAGCCGACAAGCAAGTCGAGGGCAAGCGCCAAAATGGCGAAAATACCCGCCGTGCTGAGGATGTGGACGAGGTAACCCATCAGTTGGTTTCAGCGGGAACTGGCCCCGAGCAAGCCTTCCGGCCGCACGAGTAGCAGGAGATAGAGAAGTCCGAAGGTCATGACCTCACGCCAGCCCGCGTCGAAGAACCAGACCATGACACTCTCGGCGATGCCGATCAACAGAGCAGCGATCAGCGCGCCGGCGATGGACCCGCGTCCACCAAAAATAGCGACGATCGCCCCCATGAGCACAATGTGGATGGCATCGTGCGGGGTTAGTCCACGGCTGTAGAGGTAGACGAGCGCCGCTGGCGCGCCGGCGGCAGCCGCCAAGGCACTCGCAGCGGTAGTCACTTGGAGCGTCTTGATGCCCAAGGAGTGGGCTAGCGACGGGTTCTCTGCAACGGCGCGCATGTTGATTCCAAGTTGGCTATACCGCATCAGGAATGCGAGCCCGGCGAATACAGCTGCCGTGCCGGCAACAACCGACAGCGTATAGCCATCAAGCAAAACGCCGGAGCTCGGAAACAGCGGTATTCGCGCAGGCCCAGGATCGGCCTGCACACCTTCGGGCCCGAAGATGAGGGTTACGCCGTACTCAAGGCAAATCAACAGGCCCAAAGATACTGTCAGCATCCCCATTTCACCAGACCCACGCTTCGCAAGTCGCCGGTAAGCCAGCCTGTCAATCAGCATGCCCAGCATCACGGCAGTCAGGATCGATGCCGCCAGCGCCATCCACAGGGGGGCGCCAAACTTAGTGAGAACAAGGTAGCCGGCATAGCCTGAGGCAATAATCACCCCGCCATGGGCAAGGTGAACAATATCCGCCAACCACCACAGCAAAGAAAAACCGATGCCCGCCAGCGCATAGAGGCAGCCTGTCGCGAGTCCATCAAGGAGCAGGTTGATAAAAAGAGTGAACTGCTCCATGCGCCGTCCAAACTTCAGCTCAGATCATCGAGTTTCGTAAACTTTCCGTCGCGTACGACTTTTACGATTGACGACCGAAGCACACTGCCGTCCTTGAAGTTGAACTTGTAGGCGCCAGCTGCACCCTGGTACTGCGGCATTGTGGCGCTTAGGTAGTCTCGGAAGCTCGCACCCGTCAAAGCCTTGTTCTGCTTGGCCAGGCCGTCGGCTACGGCGCCATAAAGGAGCACGAGATCGTAGTGATTGGCCTGGTGAACATTGGGCAGTCGGCTGTACTTTTTCTGGAAGGCATCCACAAACTTGCGGCCTGTAGGTCCCGGATTTGCCGCGTCGTAGGATGGCGAGGAGTAATAGCAGCCGTCCGCCTGCGTCCCCAGTGTGAGTACCTCCGGATCCTCGAAGGCGCCATAACTCAGGAAAATGCCCTTGTAGCCGATTTCCCTGGCTTGTCTTACGATCTGCGCCAACTGCTTGCCATTGGAACTCGTGAGGTAAATCGCATCCGGCTTGGCACCCAATAGCTTGATCAAGATCGGGCGGAAGTTGGCCTCGGCGGGCTGGTGGACATCTTCCGCGACGATCTGCTCGCCGATGCGGGTCCAGTCTGCCTTGACAGCCTGAGCAAGCGCGGTGCCAAGATCGCTCACGACGGTCAGGACAGCCAGTGACTTCACCTTCAGCTTGTCCTTGGCGTACGGCAGAATCAGCTTGACCGTCTCGTCGTCGAACATCCATGTCGATTGAAAGAATGGCGAAATGCCACGCACGGCAGGCGATGCCGTGCTGGCAGACACCAGCATCACTTTCGATTCACTGGCAAGTGGTGCGATCGCCGAGACGACCGCTGTCCAACCGGTAAAAATGACATCCGTCTTGTTGACGTCGACCAGTTTTCTGAACCCTGCAATAGCCTGCTGGGCTAAGGCCTGGCTATCCTCCTGGACGAGTTCGATGAGTCGGCCACCAGCGCCTGAACCGGCATTGATCTCATCGACGCCAACTGTCGCACCTTCAAGCATCATCTGGCCCAACTTGCCCGAACCGCCGGTAAGGGGCATGAGAAATCCGATGCGGCGGGGTTCACGGCTGGCCTGGGCGCTGGCAATACCAGGGACAATACCGCCAACCGCGGCCAGTCCGGCATGTTTGGCAAAAGTTCTGCGATTGATCATGATGTCTCCTCAATACTTGCGATGAAATGAAAAAAGTTACCAAATTTTTAACGAGAACTCATACATATATGGATATAGGTATTGTATCGTCCGACATCGCAGTTTCTCTGTCAAGCTCCGATTCCTGAACTCAGTTCATGTACTCAAGAAAAATTCCGATTACTTACCAGATCGCCCAGCTCTTGCGCGCGGAAATCACCCGGGGGACCTACCTGCCAGGCGCCAAACTGCCGACTGAGCTTCAACTCGTCGAGGACTATGCCGTCAGCGTGATCACGGTGCAGCGCGCGCTTCGTGAACTTGAGGAAGAAGGCCTGATTGAAAGGCACCGTGGGCGCGGGACGTTTGTGCGAAAGGACATCTCCGTGCTGGAGATGAATACCCAATCGGCGCTTGAATTGATGTTTTCTGACGAGTTCGACGCGGGTACGGAGATTCTCGAGAAGAAGCTTGTGGACACGCCGGCGCACCTGCGCCTGCGATTTGAATCTGACAAGGTCTACGAGATCTGCCGCATCGCCCGCATTGATGGCCGTCCATGGAGCTATTCGGTGCACCACGTCTTGCCCGAATTCGGCAAGCAAATGACGCTCGTCAAGTTGCGGCGCTACCCCATGTTCCGCATCCTCCGCGAGCAGTTCGGGTTAGACCTGAGGAACGTGGAAATCAACCTGGAATCTGTTACGCCACCACTGCAAATTTCCCGTTTACTCGAAATCGACCCGCTTACACCGGTGCTGCTTTTCAAGGGGGCGCTGTTCGCCAGCGACGGCCGGCTCGTTCACACT
Source organism: Roseateles sp. (assembly GCA_044357665.1). GTDB lineage: Bacteria > Pseudomonadota > Gammaproteobacteria > Burkholderiales > Burkholderiaceae_C > Paucibacter_A. The sequence continues at coordinate 10,863 of JBIKPD010000035.1, forward strand.
CCGGAAATCTGGTTTCGCGGTGATCGATTCCAGTTTCGCTTCGACATGGACCTGACACAGGACAGGACCAAGGGCAAGATTGCGAAAGTATCACCGCGGATTCGCTGAAAAAGCCGCAGAAGTCAGGCTGGTATATCGACAAAAACCCCGCCGTCGCGAACTTCAACGGGGAAAGTGTTGAGATCCACCCGAGCAGGCGCACAGACAGCCTTTCCAGTCCGGAAATTGAATCTGCCTAAATGCATCGGGCATTCCACCTCGTCGCCCTCCACATACCCTTCGGCAAGAAACGCGTGCGCATGAGTGCAGATTCCTTCGCACGCATAGAAGCTGTCTTGCACCTTGAAGATTGCGATGTGGCGGATTCCTGCGGTCGCAGCGAACCCATAACCCTCAAAGATCTCAGTCTCATCGGCGACCCGTACCCAACTCATTCGGCCGCCTCAGCCCGGGGCGCCCGGACGGTCAATAGATTGATGATCGGGTCAACGAGGACTTGCACCCCAGCCGGTTCGATGGTGACCATTGAAATACTCAGATAAAAACAGTGAGGTTCTTGCCCGGCAGAACGGCGCGGTCGATGACCGCCACACGCTCGGCCAGCAGGAGTTGGGATCCGATGCGTCGCAGGCGGTCGTCGCGCCTGCCGACATACCAGTTCTCTTCGCGTTGCAAGCGGGCTTGGTAGACCGTGAAGTTACTTGTGACGAAGACATCCTCACCTTCGGCCCTGATCATGATGGGATCGACGAAATAACGAACCCGCGACGGTGGAATTTCCGTCCAAGCCATGCGACTGCGCATGCGGGCGACCCGGATTCTGAGAGTCTCTAAAGTGTCGTCGTAATGTGCGAGTTCGCGGGTGCCAGATTCGGAGGCCGCCACATCCTCGCCGACGCTGACCACTGGAACGCGGTAAGTCACATCTGGCATCATCATGGCCAGCCAAGTGTCGTAGTCAGCAGTCTGCAGCGCCACGGCCTCCCGCGCCTGGAAGCTGCGAACTTCGAAATACAGTTGTGCGTCGCCAAGGCCGCTCATTTCGCCTCCATGAGTTCCAGCCAGCGGCGGTAATACTCGCGCTGGTTGACCTCGCTCCAGTACCAGCCTGCCCGGCCTGGAAGGTCTCCGCCGAACTTTTCACTGACTGGCACGTCCTGGCCAAGGCCCATCTGGTAATTGAAATCCATGGATGAGGCGACATGCCCACGCAGACCGTCGCAGACCTCACCCCAAACCTCGCCATCTTCGACCTCGAACATCCCGCTCGGGCCAAACGCCAGGATGAAACTTCTGCGGACTTCATCGCGCAAGTGTTCAGGCAGCGCCTTGTCGACAAAACACATGGTGTGGCTCTCGGTCATTCCAGGCCCCCTGGGATGCGACATGCGGATCATCCTGAACTTCACGCCGTCCAGGAACGACATGTTCGGGAAGATCGTGCCATGGCCCAAGGGGATGAACTGGTCGACCGGATTGTGCGCGGCCGTCAGCTTTGACCGAACAGTGCTCAGGTATGTCTCGTAGGGCGTGGGTTCGGCACTGGCACCAAAGCCGCCAAGCTCAGAACCGAACCCATGGCCGCCACGGATGGAAATCTGGTAGCCCTCTTTCTTTGGCCGCTTGCGAAAACCAATATCGACCACCGACCCATGAGTCGTCCCCACATGATACGAATCGCCCAGAAAATTCTCGGCGATCAGCTTCCAGTTCACCGGCATCTCCCATTTCTGGACGGCGCCGATCATTTCGACACCACCTTCCATTCGGTTGAGCATTCGGTCCAAGTAGCAACTCATATCGCCCAAGTGAGTCGCTAGTGAAGGCGCATCGGCGGACCATGTGGCAAAAATCAGACCATGAAAGGTATCCAGTTGCGCGACCTCCCTGAGTCCCCATTGCTTGGTGTCAAGCTTGTGGTTGTAGGCCTCACGCATGCCAGGGACGCCCACCAGATCTCCCGATGAGGAGAAGCACCAGCCATGGTATGGGCAGGTAAAGTCAGCCGCATTGCCGCGGTCTGTCCGGCAGACCTTCATGCCGCGGTGCGTGCAGGCGTTAAGGAAGGCACGGATTTTCCCGCCTGAACGAGTCACGATGACGGTATCTGCTCCCATCAACGTAGTGAAAAAATCGTGCTCCTGAGCCAATTGAGATTCATGGCCGAGGTACAGCCAGCAGCGCGCGAATATCTGTTGCAACTCTTTGCGATAGACATCCTCATCAGAGAAGATCGCCTTGCCGATCAGGCCCTTTTCGGGCCTGACCAGCGCGCGCAAGTCGATTCGACTGGCTTTCATATTTCTCCTTCAATGCTCCAGCGAAAACACGACCGCACCACACCCGGTTTCCCAAGCTTCAACAGGTTCGTAGGCAAGTACTTCCGCCTTGCCGCCGCCCGCTGCTCCCAGGGCCGTAACCCATTGCCGGATCTCCCAGGTCCCGAAGCCAGCTGCGTCAATTCGTTCGTCGGTAAGACCGAGGACGTCCATCGGCCGCGTCCGCAACATCTCGAGGAATGCTCGATCGAACTCAATGTCAATCCTGCCAGCGTCGGGAGAGCCGGGCGCATGCGACAAGCCTCCCGTGCCGACGACGGCGACGCGCAGCCCCTGAGCTTCTGCTGCTGCCCGAAGTACCTGACCGAAGGCATAGCAGCGGTGCAGGGGTGGCAGGGGCGGCACCATGCAGTTCTGCAGGATTGGCAGGACGGGATAGTCGAATTCCGGGGTCAGGAAGGAAAGTGGCACCGCCAACCCATGTTCGAGCACCACATGGTCCGAAAAAGCCGGATCCATCCCCAACCTGAAAGCATGCTGCATCACAGCGCGCGCAAACGACGGGGCACCTTTCACTGAAAAAGGCTCAATCCGGATCCAGCGTTCGGCTGGCCCCTGATGCTCTGCAGCCATGCCGACGCAAAAGGCCGGCATTCTGTCTGTAAAGAGGTTGTGAAAATGATCCGATGAGACCACCACCACCACATCCGGCCGCGCAGCCCGCAGGCGCGCACCGACCTCGTTCATGGCAGCGTAGAAACGCAACTTGCTTTCCACAGGCGCGTGGTCGGGGAACCCTGTGATATGGGGCGCGTGGCTGACACCCGCGGCAAAGACGATCGCGCCCTTCATCTTCATCCTTCGCAACTGCTACGGATAGACCGACTGCCCTTGTGCGGCGCGAGCCGCTGCCGGTACTCAAGTGGCGTCATTCCGAGGAAGCGTGAGAGCGGCACCAGCAGGAGAGGATGGACGCCCATCTGCCACAAGGCCCCGATGTCCTTGCTCAAAATAGCGCCCTTTGCAGCCTCATCGATGGCCTGGACGGCCAGATGCGATTTCGGATCAGCCACCAGCGCCTGCTGCGACATCGGATCATTCTTTAATTCAAAAAGATAGCTCTCGAGGTCGTAAAGCGCCATCGTTGATCCTCAATACAGGCCGCGTACATTGCCGCCGTCAACGGACAGCACTGATCCCGTAATGTACGAAGCCCGCGCAGATGCCAGGAAAAGAACGGCGTCCGCAACTTCGTCGGGATGCCCCAGTCGGCCCATCGGCACCTCGGCAGCCGATCGGGCAATGCGTGCCTCCGTGTCGCCACCATGCGACTTTTCTACGTTCCTGAACCGCTCAGTGTGGATGCGACCTGGGCACACCACGTTGAAGCGCAGTCCCTTTCTGGCATATTCCTGGGTCAGGGATTTCATCAGACCGGCGACACCAGGGCGCACGCCGTTTGACAGGAACATTCCGGGTATCGGCTGCTTCACGGAGCTAGACTGCACCGCTACCACCGAGCCGCTACCGGCTTCCAGCATCTGAGGCAATACAGCGCGGATCATCCGGACCGTCGAGAGGAAGGCGCCTTCGAAGGCGCGAAGCCAAGCCTCATCCGTTGCCACATCGAGGCTGCCGGGCGGTGGTCCGACCGAATTGGCAACAAGGATCCGCACGGGGCCAAGTCGTTCCCGGACTTGAGCAAACACGTTGGCGACGGAATCGGCTTCCAGCAGATCGCCCTGCAGCGCCAGACATGGCGAACCCGCAATCGCCGTAATCTCGCGAGCGCAACTAGCCAAAGATGCCTGATCACGGCCGAACACAGCAACGCGAGCGCCTTCCCGGGCCAGCGCCAAGGCGCATGACAGGCCGATTCCCCGTGTTCCGGCAGCCACGACGGCTACTTGATCCCTGATACCGAGGTCCACCCAACACTCCTTAGTTCGTGATGCCGAGCTCTCTCAATTGCACCGAGATGGCCTTGGCCTCTTCGGCCGAAACCGGCGGAATGGGCGAACGTGTGAGGTCCGAGGGGATGACGCCCATCTGCTTGAGGGCGAACTTCACGCGACTGGGCATCTTCAGCATCGGCCGTGCGAACAGCAGGCCCACCAAGGCCTCATGTCGCTCGTGGATCTTGCGCGCTGTGTCGAGGTCGTTCGACAAAATCGCTGCCTCCATCGCAAGGATCGCGTTGGCCATCACCAAATGGAGGATCAGCAGCGTTCCTTGCGCTCCAGAGGCGAAGTTATGGAACAGACAGTTGTCGTTTCCGCTCAGAACCACGGTTCCGCGGCCGAGGTTGCGCAGCAACCTGATGTTCGCGTCGAATCCCTGCGGCGTCCACATCGTGTCCTTGATGGCAACGATATTTTCAACGCTACAGATCTGCCTGACGGTCTCCGGCGTGTAATTGATGCCGGACATGGGCCCCTGCATGAAATAGATGACTGGTATTTTTACTGCGGACGCCACATCCTGGGCGTACTTGCCGGCAACTTCCGGAACAGCATCCACGCCTCTAGCAAAAGAGGCTGGGCCAAGCAAAAGCAGCGCGTCGGCACCTTCATCCTGCATCGTTCGGGCTGTACGTACCGCCACCTCGTTCGTACCCGGGACGGGTACAACGCCGCCGATCACCAATTTGCCAGCGGCATGCGCCTCGTCCCGGACCACGCGCAAGACATGGATACGCTCTTCCTCGGTCAGCGCATCTACCTCGCCGGCATTTGCGTTGACCACGAGTCCGTCAATGCCATCGACCTTCAGCATGAATTGGCACAACTGGCGCAGTGCCGAATCGTCGATGTCGAAGTTTTCCTTGAACGGAATGACCAGAGCCGCAAGGTGGCGACCGATGGAGGGACGTGACATGTGAATCTCCTTGACGATTGCGCTATCTTACATATATGTTTATGCTTTTAAAATATCATCGGGAGAAAAAATTGGTCAAACACATCATCATCTGGCGTCTCAAGCCGGTAGCGCATGGCAACACGGCGGCCCAGAACGCCGTGCTGATCAAGGAAAAGTTGGAAGCGCTACAAGGCAAGATTCCGGGCTTGCTCAAAATCGAGGTTGGCATCGACTTCGTGCACTCCGAGACCAGCGGCGACTTGGCGCTGTACGCCGAGTTCGAGGACCGGGCCGCGCTCGAGATCTACCGCGATCATCCCGAGCACAAGGCCATCTTCCCATTTATCGCTGGAGCGCGGACTGAACGGATGATGGCCGACTACGAGTTGTTCTGAACAACCTCCGGTGCGACCGCGTCCGCACCATGCTCGATGACCCGCCAATGCATCTGCACTCGGAGTAACCGGTGTCTGAGGAAAAAATTCGCCCTGGCACCCCTCGCCGGCTGCTCCTGCGCCGCAGTCGTCATGAGCCAAGCACCGAGTGCATAGCCCCACATCATCAAATAGTGAACGCCGACCGCCTGAACAGCAGCCGGCTTTGATGCGGCATGTCCGACAATCCAATCAGTGGCCGCTGCGAGCATGGACAAGGCGTCCTTGATGTCCGCCAGATTGCCGTCCAGTCGGGCAGCGCGGGCCGCGATCGGCCAGATCGAGCCCATCTCATCAAGGAGTTCGGCCGCAGCCTTGCCGCCGTCCTTGGCCACCTTGCGCAGCGTCAGGTCCATTGCCTGGACCCCCGTCGTTCCTTCATAAATGGTGTGAACCCGCGCCTCCAGAAGACAACGCGAGGCCGGTGACTCATCCATATAGCCGGCTCCACCAGCAATCTGGACGCCAGTCCCGGCTGTCTCGTAAGCAAATTCGGTGACCCATCCCTTGACGACCGGCGTCAGGAAGTCGAGTCGCCGACGCCATTGATCCTGCTTTTCCGGTGCATCGTCGCGCTGCGACCGCTCAAGCAAGCCGGCCGCGTAGTAGCAGACCGACCGCATGGCGTCGACGCCGGTTTGCATCTCCAGAAGCATTCGACGTACATCAGGATGCCGCGCAATCACGCAGGGATGGCCAGCCGCGTCCAAGCCTTGCACCCTTTCATTGGCATAGGCATTTGCAATCTGCCAAGCACGCTCCGCAGATGCCAACCCGAATACACCGATATTGAGACGGGCACGATTAAGGACGACAAACATGTGGTCCAGTCCTTTGCAGGGATCGCCCAGACGCTCGCCCCAAGCGCTGTCTTTTGCCCCGAACAACAGAGTTGTCGTCGGACTTCCATGTATTCCCATCTTCCTTTCGACCGCGATGCACTGCACGTCGTTGAGTTCACCAAGGGATCCATCCGGATTCACAAGTCGCTTTGGCACAAGGTAGAGCGACAGCCCTTTCGCCCCTGCGCGACCGGCCGGATCACGCGCCAGCACAAAGTGCAGGATGTTTTCATTCAAATCATGTGCGCCATAACTGATGAAGACCTTCTGGCCACGCAATCCAAATCCTTCGGTCAGCGGGGATGCTGACATGCGCAACGCGCCAATATCGGTGCCTGCATGGCTCTCCGTCATCGCCAGCGTCGCCGACCAATGCCCACTGACCAAGGGCGCAAGGTAGCGGCTTTTTTGGTCGCTAGTTCCGAACCGGTCAAGCAAAGCCACCACGCCGGCAAACGGCATCAGAGCCAGAGAAAACGCGAGGTTCGCCCCTTCGAACATCTCCGCGACGGCAATAGCCACAGGAGAGGGAAGACCCTGGCCACCCACATGGGCAGGAAAGTTGACCGTATTCCACTCTGCAGCGACGAACTGCGTGTAGGCATCCTTCCAGCCATTCGGCGTGCGGACGCTGCCATCAGGACGCAACTCGCAGCCTTCACGGTGCCCGACCACGTCCAGCGGCGCCAGCACTTCGGCAGCAAATCGGCCGGCTCCATTCAGCACGGCTGAGATGGTTTCGGCATCGGGAAAATCAGGGATGGCAGACGGATTGAGCAAGGCCGGAAGCTTCGCCCAAGTGCGCAGCGCAAAGTAGATTTCGTCAAGAGGTGGCTTGTAGCTACTCATTTCGGCTCTCCCGCGCGCACCAACTCCTCGGCCAACTTCCCGAGCGCCGTTCGGTCCAGCTTGCCCACAGCGGTTCGCGGCAGTACAAGGACAAAATTGACCCGCGCTGGAAGTTTGTAACGAACAAGATTGCGGGAACAGTGCTCCATCACAAGGTCCGCACTGAGCGATGCGCCATCGTGCACCAAAAATGCATGAACCACTTCACCCCAGCGCGGATCCTGAACGCCGACAACTGCGCAGTCCAGCACCCCATCCAGGGTGAACAATACTTCCTCAATTTCGCGCGGGTAGACATTGAAGCCACCGACGATCACCATTTCCTTCTTGCGGCCACGGATGAACAAGTACCCGTCTTCATCAAGTTCACCGAGGTCGCCGGTATACAGCCAGCCGTCGCGGATCGCATCGGCAGTCTCCTTCGGCCTGTTACGGTAGCCCTTCATCAACTGCGGACCGCGCGCCCGCACCTCGCCAATGTTGCCGGCGGCCAGCGCTTGGGTACCACCCTCCGTATCCACGACCTCCACGGTGGTCCCCTTGACAGCTGGACCCACCGACCCCGCTTTGCGGGGGCCATACCTGGGATTGAATGTGATGATCGGTGATGCCTCGGTGAGCCCGTAACCTTCCAGGATCGGCGCGCCGGACACACGCTGCCAGCGTTCAAGCACGTCCACCGCCAAGGGCGCCGAACCCGAGAAACTGGCAGCCAGTGAGGAAAGGTCTCGGCGTTCGAATTCCGGATGGGTCACCATGACGTTGTAGATTGAAGGCGCACCGGCGAAAAGGGTGATTCGTTCGCATTCGATCGCATCGAAAACAGCTTCTGGCTTGAATCGCGGCAGGATGACCAGCGCCCCTCCGCTCGAGAGCGCGGGGAAAAGTGCCATTGCGGTAGCGTAGGCATGGTAGAGCGGCGTGACGCAGAGAATTCGCTCCTTGCCTGGCTGCATAGGGATCGCCTCATTCCGCTGCATGACGTTGACAGCGACCGTTCGATGAGTCAGCGCTACCCCCTTGGACCGTCCAGTGGTTCCGCCGGTGTACTGAAGGATTGCCAAGGAATCAGGATGGGGCAGTTGGCCCAAGATCTCGCCAGTTCCTGTAACCAGGTCGGCCAGGTCGACAGAGTCGAGCACGAGTACAAGGGAGCGACTGCGGCGACTGAGCAGTTCACCAATCCTGTCATGCTGGGATGCACCGCAGATGGTGATCCACACATCCGCGTCTTCAAGGATCTCTTCAAACTCGCGTTCCGTGTAGTCGGGGTTCAACGGCACAGCTTGTGCGCCTGCTTCCCATATTGCATGGAGCGCGACCACAATCGCTGCGCCATTGCCCATGACCAGTGCCACCCGACGGTCCTTCGCGCCCAGCGAAGAAAGCTTTGTCGCGAAAGAGGCAACGGCACTCCCCATATCGTGGTAGCTCAAGCGCACATCCTCTGCAACGACCGCTTCGTTGCCCGGGAAACGTGATGCCGATTCCCGGAAGAACGAACTGACCGTCGCTCCGCTTTCAATGGTCGCCACTTCTTTGCCCGTCCTTTGCTCAGTATCGATGACTGCGCTGCTGCTTCACAGGATGTCGCGGTGGAATCAGCCGAATGATCCCAGCGCATATTGACATAGCATACACATATGTATAAGTGTTAAATCCGCCCGTTGGCTTGGCTTTGGCCTCGTTCTGAAATTATGGTGCTGGGCTGTATCCGAAGGATATTGCCGGCGTCCGGCGTGGCTTGGTTGTCGACCACCAGCTTTCGCCCCGGCTGCTGTACTGCCGCGCCCGTCTGAATGATCCGTGTCATGCCATTGCCTCCTGCTGCTGTTCAAGTTCCAGCAATTCAGCGCCTATCGTGCCGGGGCGCATCTCGCCAGCCAGTGTGTGCCAGCCTACCTCGCGCCAGACAATTTCAATGCCTTCCTCACGCAATGTCACCCGCTCAATCAGCAACTGCACGATGCGCTGTCGTTCGACCGGGAACAGTTGCTCCCAAACCTGCCCGAGTTGGCGCAATGGC
>JBIKPD010000232.1:0-6190 GCA_044357665.1 Roseateles sp.
GACTGCGGCCACATGGCCGAACTTTGTCTGCGCCAGCCGGCAGAGTTCATCAATGTCGGCCGCTTGGTCGGCATCATTCAAGCTGGTCAGATCCAGACATTGCAAGGCGATCAGCGCAGCCTGCGCGGCTGATTCCTGATCGCCTGTCATGGCTGCAGAGAAGGCAGTTCGGCCAGGCTGGCGACCAGCGCGGCGAGAAATTCCGCAGCGCGTTGGCCACTGAGTTGCGCCTGTCGCAGCGTCAGGGCATGGGTCAACGCTTCAGCCGACAAGCCGGCCGGCATATTCGTCATCAAGGCCAGCCCCAGCACCCGCAGCCCGGCGTGGCGCGCCAGAATCGTCTCGGGCACCGTGCTCATGCCGACCGCGTCCGCACCCCAGGCAGCGAACATGCGGATCTCGGCCGGAGTTTCGAACTGCGGGCCCAGCGCCCAGCAATAAACGCCTTGATGCAGGTCGAGTTGGCGGGCTGCGGCGACGCGCTGCGCCTGTTCGCGCAACTCGCGGTCATAAGCCATATTCATGTCGACGAAGCGCTCGCTGCCGACCTCGCCGACCAAGGGCGAGCGCTGTGGCGCATTGATATGGTCGCTGACCAGCATCAGGCTGCCCGGCTGCATGGCCTCGCGCAAGGAACCCGAGGCATTGGTCTGCAACAGGATTTGCACGCCCCAGGCCTTCAGGCTGCGCAGCGCACCCGCCATGCCGGCGCAATCGCCACTTTCATAGGTATGGGCACGGCCGCGCAGCATCACCACCGGCTGCTTGCCGACACGGCCGACGACGATCTCGTTGATATGACCTTCGACCTTGGGCTGCGGGAATGCCGGCAACTCCGCGTAGGCCAGATGGCGGGCATCTTCGATCAAGCTGGTCGCACCCGACCAACCGGTCCCCAGCACAACGGCCACGGCAGGCGCCGCGCCGAACAGGTCTTGCAATTTGGCTGCCGTTGCAGCAATCGAAGTTGTCATCGCTTGATTCATTTATTTTTCTGGATCGTCAAATGTTCGGGGCCGAAGCTGAAGGGCAGCAATTCCTCCAGCGTCCATTGCTGCTTGATACCGCCAGGATCGCCGGCGATCACGAGCAGACCGGGGGCGGCAAATTCGCGCAATTTCTGCCGGCAACCGCCGCAAGGCGTGATGACATCAGGCCCGGGGCCGGTCACCAGCACCGCTTGCGCCTGGCGCCCACCGGCCATCACCATCGCGCCCAGCGCCGTGGCCTCGGCGCAGCAGCCCTGCGGATAAGCAGCGTTCTCGATGTTGGCGCCGCTGTGGATACGGCCCTGTTCGTCAAGTACGGCTGCTCCCACCGCATAACCCGAATAAGGCGAATGCGAATGCGCGCGTGCGGCCAGCGAGGCGGCCAGCATCTGTTGCATGGTTTCAGGGGAAATCGACATCAACGCTCCTTCAGATAGGGCTGACCCAGCGCCTTGGGGGCTTGAGCCTGGCCGATAAAACCGGCCAGCAGCACGACGGTCAGCAGATAAGGCAGGGCCTGGATCAGTTGTACCGGCACTTCACCGACGCCCGGGATGACAGCACCCTGCAAGCGGATCGCCAAGGCGTCGAGAAAGCCGAACAACAAACAGGCCAGCAGCGTCGGCAGCGGCTTCCATTTGCCAAAAATCAGCGCAGCCAGAGCGATGAAGCCGCGGCCTGCGCTCATATTCGGCGAGAACGATGCATTCTGCGCCAGCGTCAGATAACTGCCGGCCAAGCCGCACAGCAGCCCATTGACCAGCAACGCGCCATAGCGCAACCTGGCGACCGACACGCCGGCCGCTTCGACCATCGCCGGGTTTTCGCCGACCGCACGCAGGCGCAGGCCGGGCCGGGTGAATTCGAGAAAGAACCAGACCACCAGGACCAGGGCGAAGGCCAGATAGACCAGCAGGTTATGGCTCAGCAAGCCATGGCCGACGATGGCGGCGACCCATTGGCCGACCCAGGGGCCGAGGTCGGCGATCGCCTGGGCAGGCTCGCTCCAGGCTGGCATCAAGCCGGTCAGACGCACGGTGGCGTCGATCGGCGGCGTCTGCCCGCCCTGCTTGAACCAGGCGATGCCCAGCACGACGGTCAAACCGGCGGCGACCATATTGATCGCCACGCCCGACACCACCTGGTCACCGCGGTGCGTGACACAGGCAAAGCCGTGCAGCATCGACAGCATGCAGGCGACGCTGATCGCCGCGATCAAGCCCAGTCCTGTCGACTGGCTGACGCTGGCCGCTGCGGCCGCAGCAAAAGCCGCAAAGAGCATCTTGCCTTCCAACCCGAGGTCGACAACACCAGAGCGTTCCGAGACCAGGCCGGCCATGGCGCAGAGCAGCAGCGGCGTGCTGACGCGCAGCGTCGACGCGATGATCGAGCCCAGTGCAATCTCATCCACCGCGGGCCTCCTGCGTCCTGGTCCGAGCGTAAAGCCAGACAAAGGCCGGCTTGCTGACGCCGGCCATCGCGCCGGCGAAAAGGACGATCAAACCCTGTGCAGTCACCACCATCTCGCGGCTGAAGCCGGGCATTTCGAACGACACCTCGACGCCGCCCTGATAGAGCATGCCGAACAGCAGTGAGGCCAGGATGATGCCGACCGGGTGGCTGCGCCCCATCAGCGAAACCGCGATGCCGGTAAAGCCGGCGCCGGCGACGAAGTCCAGCGTCAGCTTGCCCTGCACGCCCGAGACTTCGTTGATCGCTGCCAGCCCGGCCAATGCGCCCGACAAGCCCATCGCGACCAGCACCTGCAGGCGCGGATTGATACCGGCAAAATGGGCCGCGCGTGGCGCGCTGCCAACCGCCCGCAAAGCGTAACCGGCGCCGCTTTTCCACAAGAACCAGTAGACGAAAGCGCTGACCAGCAATGCCAGAAACAGACTCAGATTGGCCGGCGAAGAAGGCAGTTCCCAGCCGCCAATCGCAGCCAGACTGTGCAGGGAAGGCATGCGGGCCGAATCAGTAAACTGCGCGCTCTCGACCGACATATTGCCGCCGGGCCGCAGCCAGTTGACCAGCAGATAGACATTCAGGCTGCTGGCCAGAAAATTGAACATGATCGTCGTGATCACGATATGGCTGCCGCGCCAGGCCTGCAGATAGGCCGGCACCAGCGCCCAGACCATGCCGAAAATCGCTGCGGCAAGCACCAGCAAGGGCAGCAGCAGCGGCGCGGGCAGGACCGAGCCCAGGCCCAGCGCCAGCAAGGTGACGCCAAGGCCGCCAAAGGTCGCCTGCCCTTCGCCGCCGATATTGAACAGCCCCGCCTGGTAGGCGACGGCCACAGCCAGCCCGGTGAAGATGAAGGTGGTGGCGTAATACAGCGTGTAGCCGATGCCGCGGGCACTGCCCAAGGCGCCCTGCAACAACATGGCAAAAGCCTGTTGCGGGCTCTGCCCGATCACCAGCACGACCAGGCCGGCCACCGCCAAAGCAACCAGCAGATTCCACAGCGGCAGCAAACCAACGTCGATCCAGCGCGGCAGGGTTTGATTCATGCCGGCATCGCCTCTGGGGACTGCGCCTGCTCGGGCAGGTCGGCTTGCGCCGCCATCAGCAGGCCCAACCTGGTTTCATCGCATGCGTCGATCGCCAACTCACCGGTGATGCGCCCGCCATTCATCACGATCACCCGGTCAGCCAGGGTGAGGATTTCGTCGAGTTCGCTGCTGACCAGCAAGACCGCACAGCCGGCATCACGCAAGGCGCGCAGTTGCTGATGGATGAACTCGATCGCGCCGATGTCGACGCCGCGCGTCGGCTGGCCCACCAGCAGCACCGTCGGCGACTGGGCGATCTCGCGCGCCAGGATCAGTTTTTGCTGATTGCCACCGGAAAATTTCGATGAGCCGAGCTCCACATCGCGCGGCCTGACGTCAAAGCGCTGCTGCATCGTCGCGGTCTGCTCACGCATCAAACGCTGGTTCATGCTCAAACCGAACCGGCCGGTGCGCAACTGCGCCTGCTCGTGATAGCCGAGCGCCGCGGTTTCCCAGGCGGGGAAACCCATCACCATGCCGCAGGCCTGACGGTCCTCGGGCACATGGGCCAGTTTCAAATCCCGCGCGCGGGCAGGGTCAAGCCAGGCGTCGGCGTCGAACTGTTTGCCGCCAAGCTGCAGCCGGCCTTGCGTCGGCGCGAGCATGCCCGACAGGACTTCGAGTAATTCGCTCTGGCCATTGCCCGACACACCGGCCAGGCCGACGATTTCACCGGCGCGCAATTGCAGGCTGACATCAGCCAGCGTGGTGACCGCATTGGCGTTGACCAGCTTCAGTCCCTGCGCCGATAGCCGGATCTCGCCGGGCGCCAGATTACTCTGCTGACGACCCAGATTGACCTTGCGCCCGACCATCGCCTCAGCCAGGTCTTCGGGGCTGGTGTCGGCGATCGCGCAGGTCTTTACGACTCGACCCGCGCGCATCACCGTGACCGAGTCACACAAACTCATCACTTCCTTCAGCTTGTGGGTGATCAGGATGATCGTCGTGCCCAGCGCTTTCAAGCGACGCAAGGTCTCGAACAACTGCAGCGTTTCCTGCGGCGTCAACACCGCCGTGGGCTCGTCGAGAATCAGGATCCTGGCGCCGCGGTAAAGGGCTTTGAGAATTTCAAGGCGCTGCAACTCGCCGACCGGCAACTCGCTGACCAGCGCGTCGAGCCGCACTTGCAGGCCGGTCTCCTGCATCAACAAGCCCAACTTCTGGCGTGTCTTGCGTGAAGCGGTCGGCAGGAAGAATCCAGGCTCGGCGCCGAGCATCACGTTGTCCAGGCAGCTCAGCGTGTCGACCAGCATGAAATGCTGATGCACCAGCCCCAGCCCCAGGGCGATGGCCTGCTCCGAGTTGGCGATTTGCACCGGGCGGCCAGCGACCTCGATATGACCCGAGTCGGCCTGGTAATAGCCGTAGAGGATGGCCATCAAGGTGCTTTTTCCAGCACCGTTTTCGCCCACCAGACCATGCACTGCGCCGCGCGCCAGCTCCAATGTCACGCCGTCATTGGCCTGCACCGCACCAAAGCATTTGGAGATATTGCAGAGCCGGACAGCGAAGTCAGTTGTCATTGTTGAAGACAGCCCGCCCCACAGCGATCAGTACTTGCAGGCGTTGTCAGCCATGTAATCGGCGACCTTGATCTTGCCCGCGATGATGTCGGCCTTGATCGCGTCGACTTTGGCCTTCAAGGCCGGGGTGACAAGCTTGGCGTTGTACTGGTCGATTGCATAGTCAACGCCGTCTTCCTTGAGCCCCAGATTGCTGACCCCAGGCGTCCAGTTCTTCAACACCTTGAACACCGCCACATCGACACGCTTGACCATCGAGGTCAGCATCGTGCCCGGTTGCAGATGGTTCTGGTTGCTGTCGACGCCGATGGCCAGCCGGCCCGCATCCTTGGCGGCCTGATAAACGCCTGAGCCGGTACCGCCGGCCGCAGCAAACACCACGTCCGAGCCGCGGGCGAACTGCGCCTTGGCCAATTCGCTGCCGCGCGTCGGGTCATTCCATGAACTCGAGGTCGTTCCGGTCATGTTAGTAAACACTTCGGCCTTGGGATTGGTCGCCTTTACACCCTGTTCGAAGCCGCATTGGAACTTGCGGATCAGCGGGATGTCCATGCCACCCACGAAGCTGACCTTGCCGGTCTTGCTCGACAAAATGGCCATCGCCCCGACCAGATAACTGCCTTCATGCTCCTTGAACAGCAGCGACTGCACATTCGGCAGATTGACCACGCCGTCGATGATGACGAAATGAGTCTTGGGGAATTCCTTGGCCACCTGCTCAAGGGCTGAAGCCTGGGCAAAACCAACGCTGATGATCGGGCTGGCGCCGCGTTCGGCCATGCGCCGGATCGCCTGGACGCGCTGGGTGTCATTGCTGATTTCGAATTCCAGGTAGGGCTTGCCGCTCTCCTGCTTCCAGCGTTCGACACCACGGTAAGCCGACTCATTGAACGATTTGTCGAACTTGCCGCCCATGTCAAAAATCACCGCGGGTTGGGTCGTCTGGGCCTGAGCCGGCGTCAGGGCGGCCGCCATGAAAAGTGTCAAAGCGGCGCTGACAAATGATGGGAAAGCGATCATGGCATTGGATGGATGACAGGTTGGAACTTGATCGGCAAAATCCGACCGCGGCGGCATTGACCGGTTGCCAGTGTATCGACTACCCGGCCCGCGTCTCCAA
>JBIKPD010000233.1:0-6171 GCA_044357665.1 Roseateles sp.
ATCGGGCCTGGCTTTGAGCAAGGCGTTGGCCGTCAGCCAGTTACGGCATTCGGCGCGGAATTGCGCTTCATCGGCTGAATCATCGAAGTCCATCGCCTCCGAACCAGCTTGGCTGCGTGAGCTCGCTGTTGCTTCGGGCGCGTCGAGCCTGGCCTCCAGCTCGCCGGCCAGGCGCTCACGCCAGACATGCTCATTGCCGAGCAGCACCGCTTGCTGGCGCGCGCGACGATAGAACAAATGGCAGTCGAGTTCCCAGGTGTAGCCCATGCCACCATGGACATGCAGGTTCTCCTGCGCCATCAGCGTCAAGGCCCGGCTGGCCGCGACCCGCGCTGCCGCTGCCGCTGCGGGCAGTTCGGCTGCGCCACCGGCTTGTTCGACATCCGCCGCCAGCGCCCAGGCAGCGTAATAGCAATGCGCCCTGGCCATCTGGTTGGCGGTGTAACGGTCGGCCAGCTTGTGCTTGATACCCTGGTAGGAGCCGATCGTGCGGCCGAATGCCTTGCGCTCGCGGGCATAGGCTGCGGCCATTTCCAGCGCCGCATCGGCCGCGCCGATTTGCTCGAAAGCCAGCAGCACGGCAGCGCGGTCGCGCACCCGCTGCAACAGCGCCAGCGCGTCATGGCCACCATCGAGTGGCTCGGCCGGACAGGCATTCATCGTCCATTGGGCAAATGGTTTGGCCGGGTCCAGGGTCGCCAGCAAACGCCGCTCAACCCCGCTGGTCAGATCGCTCAGCACGAACAGCAGTTCGCCTTGGCCATCGGTCGCCAGCAGCACTGCCCATTGAGCGACCATGCCGTCGGCCACCAGCGGCGCCTGGCCGCTCAGCTTGTGGCCGTCAAAGCGCGGTAGTTTTTCATGCTCGATCGCCCCGTCGAGCGGCGCAGCCAGCGCGCCGATCTGCCCCGCAGCAATCGCCGGCAACCAGCGCTGCTGCTGCGCCTGGCTACTGCCCAGCAGGACCGCCTGGGCCGCCAGATAAAGTGTCGAGGCAAAGGGCACAGGGCTGAGCTGGCGGCCGATCTCCTCGGCCGCCACGCAGAGCTCCATCGCACCCAGGCCGATGCCGCCGCAGTCATCAGGCAGCATCAGCGCAGTCACGCCTTGTTCGGTCAAACCTCGCCAGACCGCTTCGGCATGGCTGCCTTCGTTGTCAATCAATTCGCGTGACAGCCCCAGCGGCGACTCCTTGCCGAGGTATTTGCGCAAGCTGTCGCGCAGCAGGTTCTGGTCTTCGGAAAAATCAAAATTCATCGAAAAATCCTGTCCAAGATCAGTCGTCGATCGGCGCCAGAGCCGCTCGCCCCAGCACCAGGTCGGCGCCCTTGTCACCGATCGCCACCGCCGTGGCATTGGTGTTGCCGCAGATCAGGTTCGGCATCACCGAGGCATCGATGACACGCAAACCCTCGACATGGCGCAGCTTCAAGTCGGGCGTCACCACCGCCATCAGGTCGTCAGCATGGCCGATCCGGCAGCTGCCGACCGGGTGATAGGCGGTGGTCAGATGCGGGGCCAGCCAATCTAGCCATTGCTGGTCGGTCTGGACCTGGGGGCCGGGGCGGAACTCGGTCTCGATCTGGTCAGCCAGCGCTGGCCGTTCGGCAATCTGCCGCATCAGTCGCAAGGCCCAGAGTAAGGCGCGGCGGTCGCGTTCATCCTGCAGATAGTTCATCCGGATCAGCGGATGAACCGCCGCATCGGGCAAGCGCAACTGGATCGAGCCGCGCGAAAAGGGACGTACCTGACAAGGCCCGAGCGTCATGCCGGCAAAAGCATCGGGTTTGGGTGCCTTGCCTTGTTTGAGCGTTGGCTCGCCGGTCACCGGCAGGCCAAAAAACTGGATGTCGTTGTAAGCCAGGGCCGGATCGCTGCGGGCATAGCCGCAGAGCTCGGACGGCGGGCTCGTCATCGGCCCATGGCGCAGCAAGGCATAGCGCAGCACCGAGCGCAGCAGTCCGAGGCCGCGGAAATCCTGGTTCATGCTGGCGACACCCGGACGCAGGCGCCAGGACATCGGCACCAGGCAATGGTCCTGCAAATTGGCGCCGACCCCGGGCAAATCGGCCAGCACTGGAATGCCCTGCTGGCGCAAATGCTCGGCCGGCCCCAGGCCCGACAACATCAGCAACTGTGGCGACTGGATCGCGCCAGCGCAGAGCAGTACTTCGCTGCGCGCTCCCGCCTGCTGCAGCGGTCCGTCGCCGATCCGGTAAGTCACGCCGGTCGCGCGGCGGCCTTCGAAGTCGATCTTGTGCACCAGCGCCCGGGTGATCACCTGCAGATTGCCACGCTTCATGGCCGGCTCGATCGAGTTGACCGCGATCGATGAGCGGCGGCCATCGCGCACATTGACCTGCAAGGTACCGATGCCGCGCGCCGTGCCGTCATTGAAGTCATCGACCCGTTCGAGCCCGGCCTGCTGTCCGGCCAGGATCATCCGGCGCGTCAGCGGGTGCACCGAAGGCAGATCGGCCACATGCAAGGGGCCGCCCTGGCCATGGTATTTGTTGCGGATGCGCTGCTGGTCTTCGGTGCGGACGAAATAGGGCAATAACTCGTTCCAGCTCCAGCCCAGCGCACCCGCGGCGACCCAGTCGGCATAGTCCTGCTTGTGGCCGCGGATGTAAAGCATGCCGTTGATCGAACTCGAGCCGCCGAGCATCTTGCCGCGCGGCATCAGGATGGAGCGCCCGCCCGCCCATGGCTCGGGTTCGGTCCGGTGACCCCAGGAATGGCTCTTGCTGTAGGTCATCGCACCCCAGCCCGCAGGCATCGAGACCATCAAGCGCTTGTGGCTGCCGCCGCCTTCGAGCAACAGCACGCTGTGCTGTCCGCCTTCACTCAAGCGCGCGGCCAGCAAGCCGCCGGCCGAACCGGCCCCGATGACGATGTAGTCGAACTGGGGGTCCATTGCTAAGGCACCGGCACGGGACGGGCCTTGGGGCCATAGAAGGTCTGGCCGCTTGCCGCCATCTCGCGCAGCAAGGCATTCGGCCGCAGATGCTCGCCGAACAGATCGGCCAGGCGGTCGGCCTCGGTGACGAAGGCGGTCAGGCTTATGCCGTCGATATAGCAAAAAGGCCCGCCGGTATAGGCCGGAAAACCGACGCCGAGGATGGCGCCCAGATCCCCATCCGCCGGCGCCAGCAGCACGCCTTCGGCAAAAGCCCTGGCCGCTTCGATCGCCTGCACATAGAGGATGCGCTGCTTCAGGTCATGCGGCGCTGGCTGCGCAGCGCGCGGCGGATAAAGCAAGGCCAGGCCGGGCCAGACGCGCTTGCCGCTGTCGGTGTAATCGTAAAAGCCCTGGCCGACCTTCTTGCCCATGCGACCCAGCGCATAGAGCTTTTGCAGCACCGGCACCGAGCGGCCGGGCCGGTAATCGGCGCCGAATTCCTTGGCCTGGCTTTGTCCGGCATGGACCGACAGCTCGATCGACAACTCGTCGGTGATGGCCAGCGGCCCGACCGGCATGCCGGCTTGCCGGGCGCAGTTGTCGATCAAGGGCGGGCTGATGCCTTCGGCCACCATGCTGATCGCGTCGTCGATGAATGCCCCGATGAAGCGGCTGGTGAAAAAGCCGCGGGCATCGTTGACGACGATCGGCGTCTTCTTCAATTGGGCCACGAAGTCGAGCGCATGCGCCAGGGTCTGGTCGCTGGTCTGCTTGCCGCGTATCACCTCGACCAAGGGCATGCGATCGGCCGGCGAGAAGAAATGCAGGCCGATGAAGCGCTCGGGCCGGATGCTGGCCTGGGCCAGCAGCGAGATCGGCAAGGCCGAGGTATTGGTCGCCAGCACGCAGTCAGGTGACAGCACAGCGTCAAGCCGGCGCGTGACTTCGGCCTTTACCGCGCGGTCCTCGAACACCGCTTCGACCACCAGGTCGGCATCGCGCAGCAACAAGTAATCGGTCGTCGGCGTGATCCGCTTCAGGATGGCATCCATCTTGTCCTGCGTCAGTCGGCCGCGCTGCACCTGCTTGGCCAGCCCTTTCTCGGCATAGCCATAGCCGCGCAATGCAGCGTCCTGGTCGCGGTCGATCAGCACTACGTCGATACCGCGCTGCGCGGCATTCAGGGCGATGCCACCGCCCATCATGCCGGCGCCGACCATGCCGAGCTTGCGACATTTGAACGCTGCAATATCGGCCGGGCGATGCAGGCCCTTCTCGGCCCGGCTCTTGTTGATGAACAGGGTCCGGATCATGCTGCGCGAGACCGGACTCAGCGTCGCTACCGCCAGCAGGTATTTGCTCTCGATGCGCAAGCCCTTGTCGATCGGCAGCAGGCAGCCCTCGTAGACGCAGCTCTGGATCGCCAATGGTGCCGGCAGATTGCCCTGGGTCGCCGCGACGATCATCGTGTTGCCGACAACAAAACCGGGCGCCACCCTGGGGTCGAGCGGATTGCCACCCGGTATCTTGAAGCCCTTCTGATCCCAGGCCTGGGTGGCATGGGGCTGGTCGAGCAGCCATTGCCTTGCCGTGGCAAGCAGCCGCTCTGGCGCCGCCACTGCGTTGACCAGACCCGCCTCAAGCGCCTTGGCAGCAGTTGCCGTTTTGCCTTCGAGCAGCCAGGGCAGCGCCGCCAGCACACCGAGCATGCGCGGCAAGCGCTGCGTGCCACCGGCGCCCGGCAGCAGGCCGACCTGCACCTCGGGCAAACCGACGACCACGCCGCTGGCATCCGACATCACCCGGTGATGGCAGGCCAGGCAGAGTTCGAAGCCGCCGCCCATCGCCACCCCATTGATGGCCGCGACGATCGGCTTGCCACAGGTCTCCAGACGGCGATAAACGGCCGAAAGGCTGGCATATTTCTCGAATGAAGTCGCCACGCTGTCGTCGGCACCGGCGTCAAGATTGGCTTCCATCGTCAGCAGGTCGGCGCCGGCGACAAAGGCGTCCTTGGCCGAGGTGATGATGGCGCCGATGACCTTGGCGTCAGCCACTGCACGGCTGATGCAATCATCCAGACCGTCGATGAATGCCTGGTCGATCACGTTCATCGACTTGCCGGGGTAGTCGATCGTGAAGGTGGCGATACCGTCAGCGTCGACCTTGTATTGAAAAACCTGTGGCATCAAATTCTTTCCCATACCTTGCTCAAACCCGTTCGATCACCATCGCCGACCCCATGCCGGCGGCCACGCACAAGCTGACCAAGGCGGTCTGCTTGCCGCTGCGTTCCAGTTCGTCGATTGCCGTGCCCAGGATCATTGCGCCCGAGGCCCCCAGCGGATGGCCCATGGCGATGGCCCCGCCGCAGACATTGATGCGCTGATGGGGGATGTCCAGCGCCTCCATGAAGCAGAGCACAACGGCCGAGAAGGCTTCGTTCAATTCCCACAAGTCGATGTCAGTCGCCTTCATGCCGGCGCGGTCTAGCGCCCGAATCGCCGAGGCTGCCGGGCCATCGAGCATCAGCGTCGGTTCGGAGCCGATCGCCGCGAACGAGCGGATGCGGGCGCGCGGCTTCAGGCCCAGACGCCGGCCCGCCTCGGCATTGCCGATCAGCACCGCAGCGGCGCCGTCGACGATGCCCGAACTGTTGCCGGCATGGTGCTGGTGGTCGATCCTCTCAAGCTGCGGATAGCGCTGCAGCGCCACCGCGTCATAGCCATATTTCTGCCCCATTTCGGTGAAGGCCGGCTTCAAGGCTGACAGCGTCCCGGTCGTGGTCTCTGGCCTTATCGTCTCGTCCTTGGCCAGCAGGGTCAGGCCGATGAAGTCCTTGACCGGGATGACCGACCGATCGAAGCGGCCTTCGGCCCAGCTTTGCGCCGCGCGCTGATGACTCTCGGCTGCATAGGCATCGAGATCATTGCGGCTGTAACCATGCAAGCTGGCCAGCAGATCGGCCGAAATGCCCTGCATGATGAAACCAGTCTTGGCGGAGATCTGCGGATCCTGCGCCCAGGCGCCACCGGCCGCACCCATCGCCACCCGCGACATCATCTCGATGCCGCCGCCGATCGTCAGGTCGGCCTGGCCGGCCATCACCTTGGCCGCGGCATAGGCGACCGCTTCCAGGCCGGAACCGCAAGCACGCTCGAGTTGCAGCGCCGGCACCGTCTGGTCGTAATCGGCGTTCAGCACCGCCATTCGGGCAATATTGCCGCCCTGCTCGCCGACCGGGCCAACGCAGCCCATCAGGACGTCGT
>JBIKPD010000234.1:0-6168 GCA_044357665.1 Roseateles sp.
TTGAAACCAGCGAGCGCTGGTTGTGCGCGCCGTAATCGGAAATCTCTTTGGAGCAAGGGCACAAGCTCTTCACCGGCACGCCGACCTCGGCCCAGACCGAGGTCTTGCCAGCGCGGGTTTCGGAGATCAAGGCGCCTTGGTAATCGAGCATGCTTTCGATGCCCGAAACCGGCGCACGTTTGCGCAGGAAGAAGCTGAAGCGGACTTCGATCCGACCTTCCAAGGCGCCCAGCTTTGTCAGCATCTGGCCGTGCAGTTCGTGCAAGCCGGCAGCGTCGAGCGGCGCAGCCAGGGCATCGAGCCAAGCCACGAAGCGCGACATATGAGTGCCCTTCTTGTCGGCCGGCAAGGCGACGTCCAGGCTCCACAGGCCTACCGTGGTCTGTGCCTGCTTGCCGACTTTCAGTTGCAGCGGATAACGCACATCCTTGACCCCCACGCGCTGGATCACCAGATGGCGCTCGTCGGGCTCGCTCTGGGTATCGGGAATATGCAGGGAACTGGTGACTTGATTCATGCGGAAACTATGGCTGAGACTTCTAAATAGGCTTCGAGCTTGTCAGTAAAGCTGCGGCAAAGCTTTTGCAAGGGCTTTAATGTCAAGCGCCAAAGCGCTTGAGGATAGCCTGTTCAATGCCCGGGGCATCAAGACCGCATAGCGACATCAACTTGACCGGGTCACCATGTTCGACGAATTCGTCAGGCAGACCCAGTTGCAATACCGGCAGATTCAAGCCCGCAGCCTGCAAGTACTCCAACAAGGCGCTGCCGGCGCCACCCATCACACAACCGTCCTCGACGCTGACAAAGGCGTCATGGGTGCGCGCCAATTCGGCCACCAACTGATGGTCAAGCGGCTTGACGAAGCGCATATTGGCCACCGTCGCGTCGAGTTTTTCGGCCGCTTCCAAAGCCGGGTAGAGCAGGGTGCCGAAAGCCACAATGGCGATCCGGGTCGTGCCCGCTGCCACAGCCTTGGTCGACAAGCGACGGATTTCGCCCTTGCCCCAGGCTTGAGCTGTCATTTCCTTTTGCACTGCCACGCCGGCACCGGCGCCGCGCGGATAGCGCACCGTGACCGGGCCGTCATGCTGGAAGGCGGTATACAGGGCCTGGCGGCATTCATTTTCGTCAGCCGGAGTCAGCACGGCCATGTTCGGAATGCAGCGGGTGAACGCAATGTCGTAGTTGCCGGCATGGGTGGCACCGTCAGCGCCCACCAGACCCGCGCGGTCGAGTGCAAATACAACTGGCAAGTTCTGAATCGCCACATCGTGGATCATCTGGTCGTAACCACGCTGCAAAAAGGTCGAGTAGATGGCGACGACCGGTTTCAATCCCTCGCAAGCCAGGCCGGCAGCAAAGGTCACTGCATGCTGTTCGGCGATGCCGACATCGTGGTAGCGGGTCGGAAAGCGTTTGTGGAACTCCACCATGCCGGAACCCTCGCGCATCGCCGGCGTGATGCCGACCAATCGACGGTCGAGTTCAGCCATATCGCAAAGCCATTCACCAAAGATCTGCGTGAAGGTCATCTTGGGCGCCGCTACCGGCTTGACAAACCCGACCTCAGGATCGAACTTGCCGGCGGCCGCATGGTACTTGACCGGATCCGCTTCCGCCTGACCATAACCCTGGCCTTTCTTGGTCACCACGTGCAGGAACTGCGGGCCTTTTCTGCCACGCAGGTTTTCCAGCGTCGGGATCAAGGACTCGAGGTCATGGCCATCAATCGGGCCGACATAGTTGAAGCCGAACTCTTCAAAAATCGTGCAGGGAACCACCATGCCCTTGGTATGTTCCTCGAAACGGCGAGCCAACTCATACAGCGGCGTGTTTTTCAACACGCTTTTGGCGCTCTCGCGCGCAGCGGCATAGAACTTGCCGCTCATCAAGCGGGCCAGGTATTTGTTCAAAGCCCCGACCGGCGGGCTGATCGACATATCGTTGTCGTTCAAGACCACCAGCAAATCACCCATCAGCCCGCCATGGGCGACGCCGGCATTGTTCAGCGCTTCGAAAGCCATGCCTGCAGTCAAGGCGCCATCGCCGATGATGGCCACGACATTGCGCTGCTCGCCCTTGATCTTGGCGGCCATCGCCATGCCATGAGCGGCCGAAATCGAGGTGCTTGAATGTGCGGTGCCGAAGGCGTCGTACTCGCTCTCGTCGCGGCGCGGGAAACCGCCGATGCCACCCAATTGGCGCAAGCTCAGCATCCGCTCGCGCCGGCCGGTCAGGATCTTGTGCGGATAGGTCTGGTGACCCACATCCCAGATCAGTCGGTCATGCGGCGTGTTGAATACATAGTGCAAAGCAACAGTCAGCTCGACCGTACCGAGATTGGAAGAGAGATGGCCGCCGGTCTTGGCCACGCTGTCGAGCATGAAACCGCGTAATTCGCCGGCCAGTTTTGCCAGATCGGTACGCGGCAAGCGCCGCAAATCAGCCGGGCTGTTGATGGTTTCGAGCAGGGAATAGGTCATTGCAGATTCATCTATCGGTTCAGCTGTCGCGCTCGACAACCATATCGGCCAGCAAGCTGAGCCTGGCAGGGTCGGGCAACAGGCTTTCGCTCAATGCCTGCAGAGCCTGCAAACGCAAGTCCCGGGCCAGTTGCTTTGCTGCCTCAAGGCCGAGCACCGTCACATAGGTCGGCTTGTTGTCCTGCTGGTCTTTGCCAGCGGTCTTGCCCAGCGTCACCGACTCCTGGGTTACGTCGAGAATATCGTCGACCACCTGGAAGGCCAGACCGATCGCCGCGCCATAGCCATCCAGGGCGGCAAGGGTCGCCACCGAAGCGCTGCCACAGGCTGCGCCCATCATCACGCTGGCTTGCAAGAGCATGCCGGTCTTGCGCCGATGCATATCGCGCAAGGTCGGCTCATCGAGGCTTTGTCCGATGCTGGCCAGATCGATCGCCTGGCCGCCCGCCATGCCGGCAGAGCCTGCAGCCCGGGCCAGCAAGGCGCAAAGCCTGGCCTGCAAGGCCGGCGCCATGCCGACCTCCGGAGTCAGCACTTCAAAAGCCAGCGCCTGCATCGCGTCACCCGCCAGCATCGCCTGGGCTTCGCCGAACTGCACATGGACTGTCGGCTTGCCGCGACGCAGCACATCGTTGTCCATGCAGGGCATGTCGTCATGGACCAGCGAATAGGCATGGATCAGCTCGACTGCACAGGCCGCACGAATGGCGGCGTCGCGATCTCCGCCAACCGTTTCACAAGCTGCCAGCACCAGCAAAGGCCGCAGTCGCTTGCCACCAGCGAGCACGGCGTAGCGCATCGCTGCCCCCAGGCCCGCCGGCGCGGCAGCAGGTACCAAATGGTCCAGCGCCTTTTCACAGTCGGCCAGCGCAACTTGCGCCCATTGCTCGAACAATCCCGCTTCCACGCTCAGGAATCCTCCCAAGGTTTCAAGCCTTCGCCCTCGAGCACCTTGACTTGTTGTTCCACCGCCTGCAAGCGCGACCTGCAAAACCCAAGCAACTCGGCACCGCGCTTGTAGCAGTCAAGCAGTTGGTCCAGCGGCAACTGCCCGGCTTCCATCGAAGCGACCAGACGTTCCAGTTCACCCAGCGCCTGCTCGTAGCTGGGAGTTGCTGCGTCCTTGTCCGAGGCCGCTTTGGCGGGGCTATGGGTTCTGGTCATGTCGATTCGATAAACGGTCATTGTAGTCAGTGGCGTCAAACACAGCCGCTCGAGGGTTTCAGGTCGAACCTTGCGCAGCAGGCGCCTGATGCGGCAGCCAGATGCACGATCTTGTTTTACGCCAGACCGGCTCAGGCAATGACCTGGGTACAATCACTCCCCTTGCTGAGCAAGTTCGATACTGTTCGCTCAGTCCAGCCCAAGTCCTGCCGCAAGCCGGGCGTGAATGATGCAATCACGGCCCCATCAGCGCGGCGCAGGAGGCAGATTGGTTTCTCGAAAGACTCCCTTTGGATCATGTCCGACCTGAGCATCACTCTCTCGGCGCTTGAGCGCAGCCCTACGCAGCTGCCTGTCACCTCCTATTTTGACGAGGATCTGTTCCGCAGGGAACAGGAGCTGCTCTTCAAGGCCGGACCACGCTATGTCGGACATGCCTTGGCGATCCCCGAAGTCGGCGACTACTACGCCTTGCCGCAGGAGGGCGAAGGCCGAGCGCTGGTCCGCACCGCCAGTGGCGTCGAGCTGATTTCAAATGTCTGCAGGCATCGCCAGGCAGTGATGCTGCGTGGCCGCGGCAATACCCGCAGCCAGATCGTCTGCCCTCTGCATCGCTGGACCTATGACCTGAAGGGCAGCCTGATCGGAGCCCCGCATTTCGAACATGACCCTTGCCTGAACCTGAACCGCTATGCGCTGCGCGAATGGAACGGCCTGCTGTTCGAGGACAACGGCCATGACATCGCCGCCGAACTGGCCAACCTGGGCCCAAGGGCCGAGCTTGACTTCACCGGCTATGTGCTGGACCGGGTGCAGGTGCATGAATGCGACTACAACTGGAAGACCTTCATCGAGGTTTATCTTGAGGACTACCATGTCGGGCCCTTCCATCCGGGTCTGGGTCAGTTCGTCACCTGCGAAGACCTGGCCTGGCAGTTCGGCAGCAACCACTCGGTACAGACCGTGGGCATCCACAAGGATTTGGCGCGCCCCGGCTCGGCGGTGTACCAGCGCTGGCATCAGCAACTGCTGAAGTTTCGCGGCGGCCAGACACCCGATCAAGGCGCGATCTGGCTGACCTATTACCCGCACATCATGGTCGAGTGGTATCCGCATGTGCTGGTGGTCTCGACGCTGTTCCCGCAAGGGCCGCAAAAAACCAGCAACATCGTCGAGTTCTACTACCCGGAAGAAATCGCGGCTTTCGAGCGCGACTTCGTCGAAGCCCATCAGGCCGCCTATATGGAAACCTGCGTGGAAGACGATGAAATCGCGCTGCGCATGGATCAGGGCCGCCGCGCCTTGATGCTGCGCGGCGACAACGAGGTCGGCCCTTACCAGAGCCCGATGGAAGACGGCATGCAGCATTTCCACGAGTGGTACCGCCGGGCAATGAAGCTGTAATTTTCAAGCTCGGCCACAATGCGGCCATGCCCGCGCCCTTGCTGATGATTGCCGCCACCTTTCTGTTCGCCACCATGGGCGTCTGCGTAAAACTCGCTTCGAGCTATTACGATGCCGGCGAAATCGTCATGTACCGCAGCATCGTCGGCGTGATCTTGATCGCGGCTCTGAGCCTGACCCAGGGCAGAAGCTTGCGGACCAGGATGCCGGCGATGCATTTCTGGCGCAGCCTGTCAGGCGTCACCTCCTTGTCCCTGTGGTTTTATTCGCTCGGCCACTTGCCCCTGGCGACGGCGATGACGCTGAACTACATGTCCTCGGTCTGGATGGCCTTGTTCATGATGGGCGGTGCAGCAGTCTTGGGCAGCGCCCGCATCGATGGCCGGCTTGTGGCTGCGGTGCTGCTCGGTTTTGGCGGCGTCGCCATGGTGCTGAGGCCGACGATGGAGCAGCAGCAACTCTGGTACGCGCTGGCCGGCTTGCTGTCGGGCATTCTGTCAGCGCTGGCCTATCTGCAGATCACCGCACTGGGCCGCGCTGGCGAACCCGACTACCGCATCGTGTTCTATTTTTCGCTCGGCGGAATTGCCGCCGGGACCTTGACCACATTGACGAGCAGCCTTGTCGCGGACCGCAATGGCTGGCATGGGCATAGTTTCAAGAGCGCTGCGCTGCTGCTGGCCGTCGGCCTGCTGGCGACCTCGGCCCAGCTGCTGATGACCCGCGCCTACGGTCAAGGCAAGACTCTTGTCAACGCGAGCCTGCAATATCTCGCCATCGTCTTCGCGGCGATCTACGGTGTCACGCTGTTCGATGATCAGGTCACCGCATCGGCCATCGCAGGCATGTCGACCATCATCATCGCCGGCCTGATGGCGACCCGCTTGCAGGCCGGCAAGTTCAAGGAACAAGCTCTCTCGATCGGTGAAGCATGACCATTAAATTCCGGACCCTCATCAACGCTGATGAACTGCAGGCTTTGCAGGCAGCCCAAGCTGAGCTGCTCTTGTTCGACGTTGGATTCGACCTGAGCGACATCACCGCGGGCGAACAAGCCTTCGCTGCCGGTCATCTGCCAGGCGCCAGCTATTTGCACCTCGAGCAGCAACTCAGT
>JBIKPD010000235.1:0-6165 GCA_044357665.1 Roseateles sp.
ATAGCTCGGGAAAGTGGAAGCTCAGCGCCAGCCAGGCCTCGTTGCGGGCGATCTATCAAGCCCGCACAGGCAAGGCGCTGGTCGACGCCGACCCGCTGGTCGGAAAGGCAATCGCGGTCGAACATGAAGCCACATTGACCTATATGCGGGGTCAGGTGGCACAGTCAGAAGCGCCGATCTTCAGCTATTTCGCCCAGGTGACTGACGACCCTTCAGTGCAGTTGGTGGCCCAGGCCCAGCTCGCCTACCTGACCCGCGCGGTACAGGGCACGGCCTATGAAGGCCTGCCGTTGCTGTCAGCCGCGGCGCCGTTCAAGGCCGGCGGCCGCCAGGGCAGCAGCAACTACACCAATATCCCTGCCGGTCCGATCGCCTTGAAGAACGTCGCCGACCTCTATGTCTACCCGAACAAGATTGTGGTGCTCAAGATCACCGGCGCGGAATTGCGCGAATGGCTCGAGATGTCGGCCGGACAGTTCAGGCGCATCGACCCGCAAGGCGCGCCGGCCCAGCAGTTGATCGCAGCGGATTTCCCCAGTTACAACTTCGACATGATCGACGGTGTCAGCTACGACATCGATGTCAGCCAGGCCGCGCGCTACAGCGCCAAAGGCTTGACTGTGGATCCTGCTGCCCACCGTATCGTCAATCTGCGCTATCAAGGCACGCCGCTTGATCCAGCAGCCGAATTCCTGGTCGTGACCAACAACTACCGTGCCAATGGCGGTGGTTTTTTTCCCGGCATCGACGCCAGCAAGATCGTGATCGAGTCGCCCGATGAGAACCGCGAAGCCTTGGCGCAGTATTTGCGCCAGGCCGGCAAATTCAACCCGGCAGCCGATGGCAACTGGCGCATCCTGCCGGTGCCCGGCGTAAAGATGCAATTCACTTCAGCCGCTGCGGCCATCCGCTATCTGCCGCTGGTACCCGCAGTGCAATTGGTGCAGGACCAGGGGGACGGCTGGGCGATCTATCAGCTCAAGCCCTGACACCGCCTGAACGGCACTAAAGATCCTGCACGCGCAGGAAACTGGCAAAGCGCGGCAGTCCCTTGTCAGTCAAGCCGCGATAGCGGTAGGTGACCGTGGTGCCGACGGACGGCGGCGTGCGGCGCTGCGCATCGCTGAAACCGGTGCCGAGTTGGAACACCAGGCCTTGAGCGTTGCGCACCCGCAGCGCGCCGAGCATGCCGGCAAAACGGCCTTCGCCGGGCAGATGCGCGAGCACCACCGCTTCGTCGTCATCCTCCGGCTTGAGCTTCAGCAGCGCCGGCTTGCGCCCGGTCTGGTAAGGCGCATCGGCGAGGTGCAAGACCAAGCCCTCGCCGCCGATCTGCAGCACCTGCGTCAGCCGCTGGTGCAGCTCGGCGCTGCTGCCGACCCTGGTCTGCGGTAGCGCTTGCAACTGCGCAAAAGCGGCAGCCTTGGCGATCGCTTGCAGGCTGGCCGCGCGCTGCTCGAAGCTGCCGGAAGCCCCCGGCAACTCGAACAGCATGTAATGCAACTGCTGCCATTCAGACGGTTCGGGCTTGACGCGGCGAACTGCAGCCGAGGCCGCTTCGAACTGACCCCGGGCCATCCAGAGCTCGCCGTCAAGCGCCTGCAAGGGCAGATGCGCGGCAAACCAGGCGGGCAGATTGATCGGCTGACCATGGCGGGTGAACATTTTCCCGCCGTCCCAGAATGCGCGCACACCGTCGAGCTTTTCGCTCACCAGGTAGCGGCTCGGATCAAGTTGGGGTGGCGCCTTTTGCGCCAGCAGCAAAGCCGGTTTGGCTGAGGCCGGCGTCAGCCAGGGCAGCAGCGAGGCGACTGCAATTCTCTGGATGAACTGTCGCTTTTCCATCGCACGATCCTCCTGCAAAGGGATTCAGCCGGGTGGCGCAATCTGCTCTGCATAGTCGTACAAGGCAGCAAGAATTTCTTGCCCCCGATCATCGGCAGCCTCGTTGAGCTGGTCGAGCTTCTCGAAGAAACCTGCCAGGGTCTGCGACCCGCCGCTGCCCTGGTGCAGCCTTGCCGAACAATGCGCGATCCAGCGTTGCTGCTCAGCCTCGCTGAGGCTGGCTGGAAAATTGCGCGCACGAAACCTGAACACCAACTCATCGAGCCGCCGGTCGGCAAAAACCAGCTTGCCTTCTTCGGCACGCTGCGTCAGTTGCTCCGGCCTGGCCGACAGCACGCGCTGCAATGCACGCCGGTCGTCGGGGCTGATGAAGCCACCGTACAGATCCTCATCGACGTCGATGGCGGTAGCGGTAGCGGCTTTTTCGCGCTTGAACACATCGCCCCAGAGGCCGTCGAGCAAACGTCCTTTTTGCGCCAGCAGTTGCGCATGGACCAGCCCCTGCTCGATGTCGATCGCCCATTTTTCGGCCATCACCGGGGTCAGCGTTTTCAGATTGCCGATCACGATGGGTGACTTGTTGACATGGACCGACTTGATCGGCAGGCGCGTGACACCTTCGGGCAATTCATCCTGCTTGACGAACAGGCGACTGCGGATCTGCTCCGCATTCAAACCCAGCAATTCGGTCGGGTCGACCGAACAATCCCAGACCACCAACTCGTTCTTGTTGCTCGGATGCGGCGCCAGGGGCCAGACCAGGGCGATGCAACCGCGCTCCGGCCCGTACATGCCCGAGACATGCAGGAAAGGCCGGCCGACGCCGATTTCAGACCAGACGGCATCCTTCTTGTGCAGCTTCAGGCAGAAGTCGAACAGCTTGGGCTGCGCCGACTTCAGCAATCGCGCCAGCGCAATCGTCGCGCGCACATCGGACAAGGCGTCATGCGCGGCTTCATGCACCAGGCCGTTGGCAACGGTCAAATGCTCGAGCTTGAAGGAGGGCCGGCCATCCTCATGGGTCGGCCATTGGATCCCTTGCGGGCGCAAGGCATAAGCACAGCGGACAACATCGAGAATGTCCCAGCGGCCGCATGAGTTTTGCCACTCGCGCGCATAGGGGTCGGTCAGGCTGCGCCAGAACAAATGGCGGGTCACTTCGTCGTCGAAGCGGATCGAGTTGTAACCAACGCCGACGGTGCCCGGCGCAGCCAGCGCCGCCTCGATCGCGGCCGAGAATTGATGCTCGGGCAGGCCTTTTTCAAGTGCGGTCTGCGGCAGGATGCCGGTCAGCAGACAGGCTTCAGGGTCGGGCAAAAAGTCGGGTGCCGGCTGGCAATAAAGCATCACCGGCGCTTCGATCTCATTCAACTCAGCATCGGTGCGGACTCCGGCGAACTGCGAGGGCCGGTCGCGCCTGGGGACGCGGCCGAAGGTTTCATAGTCATGCCAGAAGAAAGAAAATTCACTCATGGCCGCACGATAACCGATTGCCCGTGCAACTGGCGATCCCACCGAGGTCGTATGACCAGATCAGAAGCGCGTACCCAGCGCCAGGCGGGTCGCGTCGTCATTGCCGAAATTCTGTTTCGGATCATGCGCCAGCCGGACGAACCAGCGCCCCCGATAGACACCCCGGACAGCCAAGACGGCTTTCAGGACAGCATTTTTTCTCAGCCGATGCGCACTGCCTCAGCGCTTCTTGACGATGATGCTGCCGACCGAATAGCCGGCGCCGAACGAGCAAATCACGCCGAGATCCCCTGCAAGCAGATCGGCGCGGTGCTCATGAAACGCAATGATCGACCCGGCTGAAGCGGTGTTGGCATAGGTATCGAGGATCAGCGGTGCGACGTCCGAGCCCGAGGCACCCATGGTTTCGCCGATCAGCTTTCTGATGATGAACTGGTTCATGCCCAGATTGGCCTGGTGCAGCCAGAAGCGCCGCACATCGGCCGGCTTCTGATCGAGCGCAGCCAAGTGGGATTCGATATGTGCAGCAGCGATCGGCACCACTTCCTTGAAAACCTTGCGGCCTTCCTGGCGGAAGGTCTTGTCGCGCCCCAGCGGGTCGCTGTCTTCGGCGCGATTCATGAAACCGAAGTTGTTGCGGATATTGTTGGAAAACTGCGTGGCCAGCTTGGTGCTGAGGATCTCCCATTGATCGGCCGAGGTGGCGGTCTCGGCGCGCTCGATGATCAGGGCGGTGCAGACATCACCGAAGATGAAATGGCAGTCGCGGTCGCGCCATTCGAGGTGGGCCGAGGTGATTTCGGGGTTGACGATCAACACGCATTTTGAAGCGCCCGAGCGCACCGCGCTATAGGCCTGATCGATCGCGAACGTGGCCGATGAACAGGCCACATTCATGTCAAAACCATAGCCGCCAGCGCCAAGCGCCGACTGTATTTCAACCGCCATGGCCGGATAAGCGCGCTGCATATTGGCGCTGGCGCAGAGCACCATGTCGATGTCCGAGGCCTGTTTGCCGGCAGCCGCCAGCGCCTGCCTGGCCGCGTCGACGGCGATCTCGGCCATCAGCGAAATCTGCTCATCGCTGCGTTCGGTAAAGCGCGGATACATCCGCTTCGGGTCGAGTACGCCAGACTTTTCAAGCACATAGCGCTGCTTGATGCCCGAGGCTTTCTCGATGAACTCGACGCTCGAATGCACGATCGCGCTGCGCTCGCCAGCGGCGATCGCCTCGGCATGTTCGGCATTCTGCAGATCGGCATAGGCGTTGAAGGCCAGCACCAGTTCGGCGTTGCTGATGACATGCGGCGGCTGATGAATGCCGGTGCCGCTGATGACGACAATGTTGCTGGCTGAGCTCATGCAAATTCCTCGGGTCGATTTCGGTGCTGCCGCTTCGGCTGCTTGATCAAGGCCGCAGTTTACCCATCGCGGCTGACCGGGCGGGCGGGCCGGCACCCAATCGGCCAATGCTGCGTAGAATTCGACATGGGCCCAAATATTGGCGCCCGGTTGACCGCCGCACCATCCAAAAAGCTGATGGCCTCGCGGCGAGGGCCGGGTTTCCAGATCAAGCGCTCGCAGCCTCGGGTGTGCACTGCATGAACGCACGCCGAACAATGCGAACCTGAATCTCATGGAAATTTTTGATTACGACAATATCCTGCTGCTGCCGCGCAAATGCCGGGTCGAAAGCCGCAGCGAATGCGATACCTCGGTCGCATTCGGTCCGCGCCGCTTCAAGCTGCCCGCTGTGCCGGCCAATATGAAAACGGTGGTCGATGAAGGGATCACCGAATACCTGGCGCGCAACGGCTATTTCTACGTGATGCACCGGTTTGACCTCGACACCCTGGCCTTTGCCAGGGCCATGCGCGACAAAGGCCTGTTTGTGTCGGTCAGCTCAGGCGTGCAGGCCGCCGACTACCAGGTCATCGACCGGCTCGCGGCTGAGGGCGTTGGCGCCGACTACATCACCATCGACATTGCACATGGCCATGCCGACAGCGTGCAGCGGATGATCGCGCATATCAAGCAGCGGCTGCCCGACAGCTTTGTCATCGCCGGAAATGTCGGCACGCCCGAAGCGGTGATCGACCTGGAAAACTGGGGCGCTGACGCGACCAAGGTCGGCATCGGCCCCGGCAAGGTTTGCATCACAAGGTTGAAGACAGGTTTCGGCACCGGTGGCTGGCAGCTTTCAGCCTTGAAATGGTGTGCCCGTGTCGCGACCAAACCGATCGTCGCCGACGGCGGCATCCGCCACCATGGCGACATCGCCAAAAGCATGCGCTTTGGCGCTGCGATGGTGATGATCGGCTCGCTCTTTGCCGGCCATGAGGAATCGCCGGGCAGCACGGTCGAAGTCGACGGCAAGCTGTTCAAGGAATATTACGGCTCGGCCAGCGACTTCAACAAGGGCGAATACAAGCATGTCGAAGGCAAGCGCATCCTCGAACCGGTAAAGGGCCGCCTGGCCGACACCTTGCGCGAAATGCAGGAAGACCTGCAAAGTTCAGTCTCCTATGCCGGCGGCACCAGTCTCGCCGATCTCCGCCGCGTCAACTACGTCATCCTCGGCGGTGAAAACGCCGGAGAGCACCTGTTCATGTAGCAGAGCAACCTTGGCTGGCGTTTCGGCGCAGCCAAAACGCCGGAGAGCACCTGTTTATGTAGCGGAGCAATTTTGGCGGGCGTTTCGGCGTAAGCCAAAACGCCGGAGAGCATCTGTTCATGTAGCGGCCCGACATCAATCCGGCGTTTCGGCGCAGCCAAAATGCCGCCGAGCATCCCTTCGCGTGGCAGACCAATTCTTACCCGGCGTTTCGGCGTAGTCAAAACGCCGGA
>JBIKPD010000236.1:0-6156 GCA_044357665.1 Roseateles sp.
CACTGAAAAAAAATTAACCCCACACGACTCTACGTTCGCACTCGCCGCTTAAACGCGGTTGAGCTTCTCAACGGCAGGCCAATGGGCCGGGCTCAAGTCGCAAGACCGAAAGCTGAGAAGTCATACACATTGGCTGGTTCTGTGTCGGGTCACTCGATACAGGACAAGATCAAGTGACTGGCGGGAAAGGTAGCGTGCCGCTGCGCGACCATACCGTAAGATTCAAATCAGACGGCTAAGCATGTAGAACTGCCCGGTGATGGCTTGCGGACGGGGGTTCAATTCCCCCCGGCTCCACCATTTGAAGGTCCGCCAAGGTGCGGAGAAGTCCAAAAAGCCCTAAGTAATCAACGACTTAGGGCTTTTTTCTTGTCCGTTGAGGCTCAATCAGTCAGTCTTGCCAAATTTTGCCAAGACCTCTAAACTAACGGCATGAGTACCATGAACATCTCGTTGCCAGCCACCCTGAAGTCCTTTGTTGATGAGCAGGTTAGCAAGGGCTCGTATGGCACCAGCAGTGAATACCTGCGCGAACTGATTCGCAAAGACAAAGATCGGCTTCACTTGCGCAGTCTGCTGGTGGTTGGTGCCGCCTCGGCGCCAGCAGGCATGGCCGATACAGCGTACTTTGATGGCCTGCGTGAGCGTGTTCGCAAAGCCACCGCAGTGGGCACGCAAGGTTGAAAGTCAAACCTGTCGTCGCACGCGAGTTGGCCAATAACGATATCGACGAGATCATTGCCTACTATCTGGGCGAGTCTGCTGAGCAAGCCGCCTATGGTTTCATTGACGCACTGGAGGATGCCTACGCCTACATTGGTCGCCATCCTGCGACCGGTTCACCGCGCTATGCCCACGAATTGAACCTGCCCGGTCTGCGCTTTTGGCCAGTGACACGCTATCCGCATATCGTGTTTTACCTTGAGCGGCCAGACCACATTGATGTTTGGCGAGTGCTGCATGGCACGCGGGATATACCGCAGTGGATGGTCACAGTCGATGACATCTAATTTCAAGCATGGGTCGGGCGGGTCGTGTCCCAGGAACCCGAGAACTGGCCCCACACAAAAACGACATCGCCACTTACCTCGTACGTGGCGATGATGTTGAAATTTTGAGATCGCAGCATCTAGCCCGAAATCCTTAACCTCCCGTGACGCAGTTGCCGATAAAGGCCTTTGCATCCCAGCCACTCAATCAGGAACTTCTTCCATGAACGACAGCTCTAGCCCCTACACGCCACCCTCGGTCTGGACCTGGGACAAGGCCAACGGCGGCAAGTTCGCCAATATCAACCGGCCTGTTGCCGGCGCCACGCATGACAAGGAACTGCCGGTAGGCCGGCATCCGTTGCAACTCTATTCATTGGCCACGCCCAACGGCGTGAAGGTCACGGTGATGCTGGAGGAGTTGCTGGCGCTGGGTCACAGCGGCGCAGAATATGACGCATGGCTGGTCCGCATCAACGAAGGCGATCAGTTCGGCAGCGGCTTCGTGGCGGTCAATCCCAACTCGAAGATTCCTGCGCTGATGGATCACAGCGGCGCCAAACCCGTCCGGGTGTTCGAGTCGGGTGCCATCCTGATGTATTTGGCTGAAAAATTCGACGCTTTCTTGCCCAAAGAAGGGCCTGACCGCGCTGAATGTCTGTCCTGGCTGTTCTGGCAGATGGGCAGTGCACCCTATTTGGGGGGCGGTTTTGGGCATTTCTATGCCTATGCGCCGTTCAAGATCGAGTATGCAATCGACCGTTTCGCCATGGAAGTCAAGCGCGAGCTCGACGTTCTCGACCAGCGCCTGGCTGACCATGCCTATCTGGCGGGCGACGAATACACGATCGCTGACATTGCGGTCTGGCCTTGGTACGGCGCGCTGGCGCTGGGCCATCTATACAGCGCCGGGGAGTTCTTGCAGGTTCAAAGCTATGCCAATGTGCAGCGCTGGGCCCAGCAGATCGCGCAGCGCCCGGCGGCAAAGCGCGGGCGCATGGTGAACCGGGCCTTTGGCGACCCGGCCAGCCAGTTGCTCGAACGCCATGATGCGAGCGACTTCCAGACCCGTACACAGGACAAGGTTCTTGCAACCGGTTGACCGTGACCGCCCGGCATGGACGACAGGCGGATCCATCAGAGTGAGCAACTGACGCTTCTCGTCGCCCTTCAAGCAGCGCCGCGAATTGCGGCGTTGTTGCCACCACCGGTTCCGGCATTCCGCCCTTGCGGCTGTCCTCGTCCGAGTCATTCGATTCGACTTCATCGGATTCCTTCGGCTAGCAAGCGGACGGGTCAGCAGGTGACGGAATTGCGGTTCCGGGCCAAGGCGGTTCGATGAAAGCCGATTAACATATCAATAACGCTTATATTGACGGCTGAGTCCTTGATTCATTGGTTCCGGCCTCAGGGTTTGGCAAGCCCGTTGGAATGAATTGGCGAAGCAGATCTGGAAATCGAGAATGTCACACCCTCACGACCACGCGCATCACGATCATTCCGGGCATCAACATCCGGCCCACAGTCATGCCAGCCATGGCGGTGCGCACCACCATCATGCGAATCCCGCTAATTTCGGCCGGGCTTTCGTGATTGCGATTGCCTTGAATACGATCTTCGTGGTGGTCGAGTTTTCCTATGGTTTCATCGCCAATTCAACCGCCTTGATGGCCGATGCCGGTCACAATTTATCTGACGTGCTCGGTTTGTTGCTGGCCTGGACTGCGGTGATTCTTGCCCGGCAGGCTCCCAGTCCGCGTTATACCTATGGCCTGAGAAGTACTTCGATATTGGCGGCGCTGGCCAACGCGATGTTATTGCTGGTGGCCTGCGGCGGGATTGCCTGGGCCGCCTTGCAACGCGTTTATATGCCGCCTGAGGTGGCGGGTCTGACCGTCACTTTGGTCGCGGGTGCTGGCATCCTCGTCAATGGTCTGTCGGCATGGCTGTTCATGGCTGGCAGCAAAGGTGACTTGAACATCCGTGGAGCCTACCTCCATATGATGGCCGACGCAGTAGTGTCACTTGGTGTTGTATTGGGCGGAATCGCCATGATTTACACCGGTTGGTACTGGCTTGACCCGGTCATCAGTCTGGTAATTCTGGCGGTGATTTTCATCAGTACCTGGCATCTGCTGAAGGAGTCGATGCAGTTGGCATTGAACGCGGTGCCTCAGCATATTGATGTGGCTGCCGTGGAGAGTTTCCTCAGGCAATGTGAGGGCGTTGAATCGATCCATGACCTGCATATCTGGGGGATGAGCACCACCGAATGCGCTTTGACCGTTCATCTGGTGATGCCGCGGGGCTACCCGGGCGATCAGGTCATCGACAGCATCACGAAGGCATTGAAGGACCGGTTCTCGATTCAGCACAGCACCCTGCAGACCGAGCAGGGAACCACGCAGCATGGCTGCTCACTGCATGCTGACCTTCTGCCGACGCATTGAAGGTTTGAAACTCGGCCCGACTGGGTTGGGCATATAAGCCTTGCCCCTTTCAAAGCGCTGTGTTGTAAAAACCACATTGATGTATTTACCACAATAGTCAGGCTTCGATTCTGTCGTGAATTGCGCTTCGAGCGACGAAAACCTGTCGCGTTGGCGTCAATGCCCAGGGATGCAAGGCGCATTTTGCGGCCAATAGCGCGTGCTATTGGCAATAAATGCAACGCCGCAGACCGCCCGAGGCCGTAATAGCACAATCCATGAGGGCTTGTGCAGAGCATCCCCAGGGTTTGATTGAAAATCACTGGATTTTTTCTGGAAATACAGATTAGAATTGCTGACCGAATATCGGTATTACAAATTTCAAGGAAGAAAAGTATGTCATCGCT
The DNA here is from genome assembly GCA_044357665.1 of Roseateles sp. GTDB lineage: Bacteria > Pseudomonadota > Gammaproteobacteria > Burkholderiales > Burkholderiaceae_C > Paucibacter_A. Next base: position 3,826 of record JBIKPD010000236.1, read on the forward strand.
GAAAGATCTACTGGCCCAACGTGCTGCACTTGATGCGCAAATCAATCAGACGCAAAATCACGAGCGTACTGAAGCCATCGCCAATGTAAAAGCCCTGATGGCCGAGCATGGTTTGACGATTTCCGATTTGAGCGGCCGCGCACCAAAAGCACCGAAAGCTCCTTCGACAGTGGCTGCTAAATATCGCAACCAAGCAACCAACGAAGCCTGGAGTGGCCGCGGTCTGCAACCTAAGTGGTTGAAGGCGGCTATCGCCAGCGGTGCCAAGCAGGAAGATTTCCTGATCTGAGTTATTGCAAGCCCGGTTTTATTGACCGGGCCTGGTCTTCCTCAAGGTAGGCCAAAATATAAATCGGCTGTCATCGTCAAGATGATGGCCGATTGCTTTTCTGGCAGCCGGTCGAGCTTGTGAGGCAGCAAGGCAAGCAATCTGAAGCCCTGCAACAAATTACTGCCTCGAGTGCCGATCGCCAATATCGAAGGTCTCGAAGCGTTCAGGCAGCAGAGGGTCGCCGGCCGATGCCACAATCCGCCCATGAACAGCGTTTCGATCCAGAACGAAGACTTTGACCTCAGCGCCGAGACTGAGGCTTTGCGTGCCGGTGACGGTGGCATCGGCGCCATCGTGGCTTTTGTCGGCACGGTGCGCGAGTTCAGCCATGACAAGAATGTCAGCTGCATGGAACTCGAGCATTACCCCGGTATGACGGAAGCTTCGATCGAAGCGATGGTTGTGGCCGCCCACCAGCGTTTTGACATCCGTGCCGCGCGGGTGATTCACCGTGTGGGCAGTCTGGACGCCGGCGCCCAGATCGTGCTGGTGCTGGTGGCTTCGGCACATCGGGGGCAGGCTTTCCAGGCTTGCGAATTCCTGATCGATTACCTGAAGACGCAAGCGCCATTCTGGAAAAAAGAACATACACCAGAAGGCGCGCATTGGGTCGACGCGAAAGAGGCCGATGACGCTGCGCTGGCGCGCTGGGGTATTGACGCCGATAACCACGGGCAGGCGGTCGAGGCGACGCAGTGACAATTTTTCTGCAAGCTGCCGCCGTGGTGGTCGGCGCTTCCTTGGGGGCTTTGGCGCGTTGGGGTGCAGGGCTGTGGCTGAACAGCAGCTACAGCGGCTTTCCGGTCGGCACGCTGCTGGTCAATCTGATCGGCGGGCTCTTCATCGGCATGGCGATCGAATGGTTCGGCCGCATGCCCAACGAGTTGTTGCGCTTGTTGCTGGTGACCGGCTTTCTTGGCGGGTTGACGACTTTTTCTTCCTTCTCTGGCGAATCGCTGAGCATGTTGCAGCGCGGCCTGTTCGGCTTGGCGCTGACCCATACCCTGGCTCATGTGATCGGCGCCCTGGCTGCGGCAGCGGCGGGCCTCAAACTCATGCAGATGATTCTGGAAGCTTGACCTGTCACAAAAGCATGTGACTTGAAATCCGCCGCGCAGGGCCAAACTACTGGTCATACGGAGGATTGATCTCATGCGAACCGAAAAATTCACGACACGTTTTCAGGAAGCTCTCGGCGAAGCGCAAAGCTTGGCCGTGACGCGCAGCAACCCCTATATCGAGCCGGTTCATGTGCTGGCGGCGATGCTGGTGCAAGAGGATGGCCCGAAGGCCCTGCTTGAGCGCGCTGCTGTCAAGATTCCAGCTTTGAAGACCGCCGTCGAAGGTCTGGTCGCGGGCCTGCCGCAGGTGCAGGGCGAAGGTCAGCAGGTTTCTGCGGGCCGAGACCTGGTGACCTTGCTGCAAGCGGCGGAACGCGAAGCGTCCAAGCTCGGCGACCAGTTCATCGCGAGCGAGATGTTTCTGCTGGCGCTTTGCGATGCCAAGACCGACCTGGCGGGCATCGCCCGCGGGCATGGCCTGACGCGCAAGGCCCTCGAGGCCGCCATCGAGGCCGTGCGCGGCGGACAGAAGGTAGACAGCGCCGAATCCGAAGGCCAGCGCGAGGCCCTGAAAAAATACACGCTGGACCTGACCGAGCGCGCGCGCCAGGGCAAGCTTGACCCGGTGATCGGTCGCGACGACGAGATTCGCCGTGCGATCCAGGTGCTGCAGCGGCGCACCAAGAACAATCCGGTCCTGATCGGTGAGCCGGGGGTCGGCAAGACCGCCATCGTCGAAGGTCTGGCTCAGCGCATCGTCAATGGCGAAGTGCCCGACAGTTTGAAGAACAAGCGCGTGCTGGTGCTCGACATGGCTTTGCTGCTGGCCGGTGCCAAATACCGTGGCGACTTCGAGGAGCGGCTCAAATCAGTGCTGAAGGAAGTGGCGCAGGACGAAGGCCAGACCATCGTCTTCATCGATGAAATCCACACCATGGT
>JBIKPD010000237.1:0-6145 GCA_044357665.1 Roseateles sp.
GACCTGAACGAGTTGGTGACCGACGTGCTGTCGCTTTACGCCGAGGACCAGGAGCGTGGCCGCCTGCGCGCCGAGCTCGATCCGGCACCTCCGCTGATCAGCGGCGACGCGACCCAGTTGCGCCAGGTGATCCACAACCTGGTGCAGAATTCGCTCGACGCGGTAAAGGACCGCAGCGACGGCCAAGTGCTGGTGCGCACGCGGCAGGCTTACACTGAGGCCGGTGCACCGCTCGCGCTACGCCTGCAAATCATCGACAACGGTCATGGTTTTGCCGAGAAAGTGCTGAAGCGTGCATTTGAACCCTATGTCACGACCAAGACCAAAGGCACCGGCCTGGGCTTGGCCGTTGTGAAGAAAATAGCTGATGAGCATGGCGCCCGCATCCGTTTGTCGAACCTGCATCTGCAGGCAGATGAGGCCATGCCCGTGATCGGCGCACAAGTTTCCTTGTCCTTTTCAAAACTCGCGACAGCAATGGCCGAAGTTGGCGCAGTGCAATATCCCGCATAGTAGGTATCCATGGCAACAATTCTTGTAGTCGACGACGAACTTGGCATCCGTGCCCTGTTGTCAGAAATCCTCAGCGATGAGGGTCACACGATCGAAATCGCCGAGAACGCTGCGCAAGCGCGCGCCGTACGCGAGCGACTCCGCCCTGATCTGGTCCTGCTCGACATCTGGATGCCCGATGTCGACGGCATCACCTTGCTGAAGGAATGGGGCGCCATCGGCATGTTGACCATGCCCGTCATCATGATGAGCGGCCACGGCACCATCGACACCGCTGTTGAAGCCACCAAGCTGGGCGCGATCGCCTTTCTTGAAAAGCCGATCACCCTGCAAAAGCTGTTGCGCGCCGTAGAGCAAGCGCTGGTCAAGGCCGCCCCGCGGCCGGTTGCCATCGCCGGCATGGCAGGCTTCACCCGCAGCGGCGTCAGCGCGCAACCGGTCATGCACAGCCTGGCGCAGCACTCAGTGCAAGCGCCTCCCGGCCTGGCGTCGATCCAACCCTTCGACCTCGATCGCCCGCTGCGCGAGTCGCGCGACGCCTTCGAAAAGTCCTATTTCGAATTCCATCTCGCCAAGGAAAACGGCTCGATGACCCGCGTTGCCGAGAAGACTGGACTTGAGCGCACCCATCTCTATCGCAAGCTCAAGCAACTCGGCGTCGATCACAGCCGCAACAAGAGAAACAACGGAAACTGATGCTAGAATTCGCCTCTTCGCTGATTTGGGACCGGCTCTGCCAGCCCCGAAAAAGCCGAGAAAAGGCCTGGTAGCTCAGTCGGTAGAGCAGCGGATTGAAAATCCGCGTGTCGGTGGTTCGATTCCGCCCCGGGCCACCAAGAATAATCAATGAAATCAAGCACTTAGCGCCAGCGGCCTTAAGTGCTTTTTTCTTGGTCGCTCAGGATGTAACGGCGGATGTAAGACGATTTCCTGAATCCATGCCGCCGTCCGGCTTTAATTGACCAGCGCCAGCCAAAAACGACAAAGCCCAGCGGTTAGGCCGGGCTTCGGTGGGCTGGTGGCGCTTAGTCCTTGGTGGAGAACAGGAACACTAGCGCCGTTCTATCCGGGCTTCGGCCTTGGGCAATGCCGCCGACTCGCTCGCGGAACTCATCTTCCGTTTCTCCGCCCAGGCGCAGAAAGGAATCATCGCCAATCTGGGCGCGTACTTCTTCTTGGTCTGGGCCGGTCGATATGAAGGTGATGAAGATAACCGGGACTTTGGGCGCGGTGTCTGCGGCAGTCTCCAGAGCCTCTAGGCGCTTCAAGAGTGCGGCACTCATGCTTTGCCCTTGGTCTTGGCGTTGATAGCCTCCAGCGCCTCGATACGGGCCAGCAGTTCATCAGCCTCGGTCAGCTTCTGCAATGCACCCAGCGAGCCCATGATTGATGCACCTTGGCTTGGGGCAATGTCTCCAGCAGCCACGGCGGCCACCACGGCGCGGCCTTGCTCGGTCAGCGTGCCATCGGGCAGATTGACGGGCGCGGCTTCTTCGCTTGCCTTGATGGCCGGTATCACTCGCTCCAGCAACAGGCGGGCGGCTCCAACATCGCCAGCCAGGGCGGCATCGGTCAAGGTCTTGATGATGGCGGGCACATGGTCAGCGATACCGGCGCGAAGTGCAGCGACCTTTCCACTGCCAGCGGGCTTGCCTGCCGGGTTGCCGGACTGTCCAGGCTTCCACAAATGCGGCGGCGTTTTCTTGGTCGTCATGGTCTTGCTTCCTTTTTGCTTATTCAGTCTCAATGGTGGCGGGCACTCAGCGCAGCGGCCACCCAGCTATTCGCACTCGCCCTTGCCCTTCTTGCTGGCATTGGTGGCGGGTCGACGAACTCGCCAAGCTCCGTACACCACAGCTTCGCGTCTTGGCGGTCACGAACGCGCACGACTTCGCCAGGGTCGGCCCGCTCTGCCGCATGGGCTTGTTTGGGCAGTTCGGGCGGTACGGCTTGCAGTGCTTTTTGTGAATGTCCTACACAAGATAGGGTTTGCTGTTTTTCGGGGGCCAATTGCCTATAGGGTTTAGCTTCTTTCGGCGGCTCCAATTCCCTATAGGCTTTCTTGTCCTCGGCGGTTGCCTTGCCCTTGCTAGTCATGATTTGGGCAAACGTCTTGCCTGACTTCTTCGGCTTCTCCGTCCTTGCCATCACTTCGGCTAGGTCAATGCCAAGCTCCAAAAGGAACGGGTCAGGATGGCGCTCGATTGATTCCCGGATAGCAGCCCATGCCAAGCTACCCATAGCCCCGTCGCTGGCCTCGCGTAGCCTCTTGAGTACAGCAGCCACCCCGGCAGCTTTTGCACCCCCTGCGAGCCTTGCAGCGGGTTTTGTCAGGCCAAAACGCGAAGCCACCGATTGATAGAACTTCGTCTGCATGGCTGCGAGCTGTTCACGGTTGCCCAGCAGCTTCGATGCCGACAGCACACCACCGACAAGCGGCAGCACAAGCACATGGCAATGCGGCGCAGCTTCGTCGCGGTGAATGTCCGAGCTGATGACATTTTGAACACCGCCGAAGTATTCACCTACCCAAGCGGTGCAGTCAGCAAAGAAGGCGCGGTCATCAAGTGCATGGCTTGGCGGCAGACTAAACACCAGTTCGATGCCCAGCGCGGCATTCTTGCGCGGCTCCACTCCTGCGTCCTTCATCATCTGCTTTGCCAGCGCGGCCACACCATCAGCGGTGTCCGGCCCCGCCAGCGTTTCATTCAGATGCGAGCGGGCCGGGTTGATGCTGGGCGAAGCTGCGACCTCGGCAGGGATGGCGCGGCGGTTGTGCTTTGCGGCCTTGCTGATGATATTGGCCCCGCCTATCTTGCGACTCAGCGTCTTGACTCGAAGCACGAACCCGGCCCCGTTCAATTCAGCACCTCCCATAGCGCAGCGACCACCAGCGCCAGCGGCAGCGCCCATGCCGCCAGCAACGCACCATCAAGCATTAGCGCCAACTCCAGCAAGAGGAACTTCAGGAACTTAGCCATACTGCGCACCTCCGAACAGGTCGGCTTGTCGGTCGTCTTGGCGCTTCTTGCAGGCGGCGTTAATGGCGTCGGCGTTGCGCTTGGCCTCTGCTGCTTTTGCGCGAAGCTTCAAGCGGGCGGCGCGAACATCGGCGCACCAGACAGCAGCGCCCTTCTTGTTGGAGTCGGCAATGGTTGATTGCAGCAGCCAATAGACGGCCACGGTAGAAACGCGGCCATCAGCGCAGCCTTGCGCCTTGTCCTCTCTGCAAATGAACCAATCGTGCTTCTTGGTCAGGTGATGAGCTACAGCAGCAAGGCGCGTGGTCGACGATGATTTAACCGTGTCCAGCCCCTCGACGCGCTCACCACCCAGCAGGCGGGCCAGCACATCAGCGACCACAGTATTTGTCAGCTTAGGCAAGCGACCTGCGAGAATGGAACCACCTGCCAGGGTAGCGCTCATGCCTTCATTCGTGATGGTGTGGGCGCTTTTCATTGGGCCACCTCCAGCAAGCGGCGCAGGTCAGCGGTTTTCCAGGCCAAGCGGCCATTGATGCGCAAGGGGCGCAGCGGGCCATCCTCACGGCAAGCCCATCCACGCAAGGTCTGCTGCTGGCGGGTCAGGTGAAAAGCGGCGCAGGCGGTATCTACTGCGGCGCGGGGCTCAAGGTGCAGCGGGGTGAATTGCGGAGCAGTCTGCGCGGCATTGTTGGGGGTTGATGTTTGCATGTCGAACCGTCTTTCTGCCTTGCGGCGTAGTTGATGGTTCGACAGTGTTGGAACGAGGGAGTAAGAGGGAAAACAGCGGGAATCTAGATTCGCCTACTTCATGGGCAGCGCGGGAATCTATCCGGCTCAGAGCGGGAATAGCGCGGGAGCGCTACGGACACCAAGCGGGCTTGATACCTTCGCGTTTTTCAGCTTCAGCAGCTTCTATCAAGTCGAGGCGAATGGTTTTTGGGCTTGAGCGCGGGCGGCCTTTTTCTTGCGCGGTCAGGTTGTTGATGCCGGTAATCCTCCATGCCCCGCGCCACCATTTCACATTACCGCCAATTGCTCGAAGCGCAATAAGCCTTCGCTCTGCCTCGCCCATCGCTGGCGCTGCTTGCGTCACATCGGCGGCTTGGGGGGCTTGCTCCAGGGCGGGCGCAGGGTCTGGAATGGCTGCGGCAATGCCGAAGAACTCCGCCAGCGCGGCCAGCTCGTCGCGTGTGATGACGTATAGCTCGTCATCCTGCGGGCCTCGGTAGCCGGTCAGGAGCGGTCGCCACTTGAATCGAGGCTTGATGCCTAGTTGCTCGCAGGTGTCGGCGAAGTCGTGTTCAAGGTAGAAAGCTTGAGGGTTCGCATTAGCATTGCGCTCGCAGTGATATTCGCCACCAGCGTCGATATAGACATCCACAACATCTTCGCGGGGGAATGCATCAGACAGTAGGCGCTTGGCTTCGGCCACGCTCACGCGGGCAGCATCGGGCAGGTGAATAACGCTCATCGGCACCCCTTCAGGTGGCAACCTTCAATCAGGAGCCCCAGCAAGTCGGTGAAGGAGTCCGACGATTCGACCCGGTTTCGAAGCGGGTCTAGCTGGGGCGAAACTCAGAATGAAGTCAGGCGGCGGGCAATGCTTCGCGCCAAAAGCGCAAGGCGGTCGCATCAATTCCACAGTCAGCCTCAGTCGCGCAAAGGTGCAGTAATACCTTTTGAAGCTTGGAAGCTTCCCAATCGAACCCCAATGCGTGCAGGCTCTTGAGCATCCGCGTTAGGCGCAGGCTGTTGTGCGTGTTTTCAAGGAACCATTCAGCCTTGCGCCTGTTCCAATTGTCGGCCTTGGATATGCCGTCACGGCTCACCCTCAGCCCGAAGAATCGCAGCATCCGAACGAACGACGCCCGCATATGGTCGCGTAGTTGGTCATCAGTCTTGAATGCACTAATGGTTGCCTTGTCGAGCAGCGGGGCATGTGTGGATGCTCGGCTCAGGTCGGCCAGCGGAAACAACCATTGAATGTAGTCGTGGGTCAGTTCTAGCCAGTGGTCATCCTGCTTCAGAATTTCGGCAAGCATGCGCCCCCGGTGGTCGGGATGACTACCACTGTAGAAGCGCAGAAGTTGGCTCATGCCGATGCGACCAGCTTCAAGCCACCAGAGCCAGCGGCGGCAGGGTCGAAGGCAATGCCGGCTTGCTCCAACATCCAGGCTTCAATCTTTTCATGGTGCATTCGCAGCAGGTCGAGCGGGCGGCGGATGTAGTTCTGCTCTCGCACACCTTGCGGCGCGTGGCCTTGAATCTGTGCGCTGATGCCGCCAGGAATATCCAGCCACTCGCACAAGCTGGCAAATGAGCGGCGCAGGCCGTGCAGGGTCAAGCCTTCCAGGCCCGCAACAGCGCAGGCGCGGCGGTGGGCAATGCTTGGCTCTGCAAGTCGGCCCGATGCGGCGGCGGGGGCGCTGAACACCCATTCATTGCGGCGCGGCAGGCCGGTCAGCAGCGAAGCCACAAAGGGCGTCAGCGGCACCATGCGTTCGCCTTCAATCTTGTCTTTCATGGCGATGCTTTTCCATTGGAAGTTCACATCATCCCAGCGCAGGCCCGCCAGTTCTTCGCGGCGGGCACCTGTCAGCAGCAGGCATTGCAGGTAGGCGGCAATAACCGGGTTTTGAATCCCTCGC
>JBIKPD010000238.1:0-6143 GCA_044357665.1 Roseateles sp.
GACCCGGATTGAACTGTCGGACTTGAGCTTGGCCTTGAAGTTCTCGAGCTCGGTCTGCAGCTTTGGGATCAGGTCATCCACGGCCTGGCCGTAACCGTCGTTGCGCCCAGCGCGGGCGCTGGCGCCAAGTCCGATGGCGCTGGCGCTGCCCTTGACCTGACTCATGCCTGGCGCGCGGAACAACAGCTTCTGGCTGCGCACATCGAACACCGAGGCGTCGACCAGGGTCTGGATGTCGTACTGGTTGCCGTGGATCACATAGGCGCCGACGATGGTCCAGTAAAGCACCGACAACATATTGCTTTCGGTGAACTGCACCTGGTCATAGGACACCAGGGCCACGACTTCGACATTGAACATCTTGGCGACCTGATTCAGATTGGCAAAGCCGCCGCCGGGGCGCAGGTAACTGGTTGGAATGACCTCGATCGAAGCGATGAAGTCATGCTGGGCAAAGGATGACTTGACGCGCTCAAGCAGGGCCAGTTTTTCAATTTCGCCAATCCCGGCCGTACGGTTGGCGCCAGGCGCAAAAGCCAGCCCGACTCGCACCGGCGGTCGCAAATAGGTCAGGCCGGCCTGCATCCGCGGTGCTTCCTTGGCATCCGGGTACAGATAGTCGACCACGCTGCCGACCTGCTTTTGTCCGCGGCCGTCAATGAGGTTGCCGCAGGCGCTGAGTATCAGCAAGGCGCCCAGGGCAGCCACATTTCTGAATAAATTTTTCATCGAATTTTTCATGTCCGGCCTGCGCTCCTGGATGGGTGAACGATTGTCAATCAAATCAAACGGGCGTCGATTGACAAAACATGACCTGGCGATTCAGGCTTGATCGGCAGCCTGCATGTTCTGCTCCAGACCACCGAGCAGGCGCTGTCTTCCGGCCAGCACATGGCGCTCGGCCAGTGACTTTGCCCGGCCGGCATTGCCTTTCAGGATGGCCTCGTAGATCTGCCGGTGCTCGGCATTCGAGCGCCGCATATTGCCCGGCGCATTGAAGTACCTGCGCCTGAACAAATGCAGTTCCTTGACGTAATCTTCATAGGTCTGCCGGGCGCGCTGGTTGTTGCTGAGCTGCAGGATCAATAGATGAAATTGCAGGTTCAAGGCGTAATACAAGTCACCATCGCCACTCTCGCAGGCGCTGTCCATGCCGGTGAGCAGGCGTTCAAACTCCTGTTTGTCCTGTTCCTGCGCGTTCTCGGTCGCAAGGCCTGCGGCATAGCCGAACACCAGCGCGCGCAGCTCGTAGATTTCGACCATTTCACGCACCGAGATCTGGCGCACAAAGACGCCCCGGTTGCGTACTGCCGTCACCAGCCCGAGGCCGGTGAGGATGCGGATCGCCTCGCGGATCGGGCCGCGACTGGTGCCAATGCGCAAGGCCAGCGCCGCTTCATTCAGGCGTTCCCCAGGGGCGATTTCGCCGGCATGGATCAGCCGTTTCAGCTCATCGGCAATGCCAAGCGGCAGGCCTTGATCGGGGCTTGTCTGCAATCTGCTCATCGATTCCGGTACCGGTTTTTGCTGCGTTTGGACGCCAAGAAACTGTTCTCAATACTCGCAAAAGTGTTGACACTTTACACTGCATCGATGACACTTTCCAGCATTGTTTGAGTTATCAGACCTTGCTTGAACCTGCCATGTTTTGACCCTTGCCCTGCGGCATGGCCGACGCAGGCGCGGGATTCTGCATCTCTTTGCTGCGCTTTTTTTGTCGACCCTGCTCATGTCCCATCTGCCTGCTTCAGCCGCCCTGGCGCGGTTTCGCGTCATCGATCTCACCCAGGTTCGCGCTGGCCCGACCGCTTGCCGGCAACTGGCCGACTGGGGCGCCGATGTGATCCAGGTGCAGATGCCCGAACATATGCGTGGTGATGACACCCTTGGCGGACAAGACGGCTCGGACTACCAGTACACCCATCGCAACAAGCGGTCGGTCACGATCAATCTGAAGGAGGCCGAAGGCATCAGCGTGCTCAAGCAGTTGATCGCCGGCGCCGATGTGGTGGTGGAGAACTTCCGTCCCGACGTGAAGTTCCGCCTCGGGATCGATTACGAAACGCTCAGTGCCGACCATCCCGGCCTGGTTTACGCCAGCATCTCCGGTTTCGGCCAGACCGGCCCACTGGCGAGCCGGCCCGGTTTTGACCAGATCGCGCAGGGCATGGGCGGCCTGATGTCGGTCACCGGTCTGGCAGAGCAGGGCCCGACCCGCGTTGGCATACCGATCGCCGACCTCTGTGCCGGCATCTTTGCCGCGCAGGGCATCCTGGTCGCCCTGCTTGAGCGCGAAGCCTCCGGCAAAGGCCAATGGCTGCATACCTCCTTGCTCGAGTCGATGATCTACATGATGGATTTCCAGACCTCGCGCTGGCTGATCGACGGGGAGGTCGCGACCCAGGCGGGCAATTTCCACCCGACCAGCATCCCGACCGGGGTCTACAAGGCGCGCGACGGCTATATGAATATCGCGGTTTTCGGCTCGAAGATCTGGGAGCGCTTCTGCGACATCCTCGGCGCCCCTGAATGGGTTACCGATGAGCGCTATATGGCCAAAGCGGGTCGCTCGGTGAACCGCGATTCGCTCAACGCCGAGATCAACCGCCGACTGGCCTCGCAGGACCGCGCCTACTGGATCGAGAGACTCAATGCCGGTGGTGTGGCTTGCGGCCTGATCAACAATCTGCAAGAGGTGTTTGCCGAACCGCAGGTCGCCCACCTCGGCATCGTCCAGGACGTGGTCTCCAAATACCAGGGCCCGCAGCGCCTGGTCGGCCAGCCGGTGCAGTTGGAGCGCACGCCCAGCAAGATCGCCCGCGCGGCACCGCGGCGCGGCGAACATAGTGAAGAAATCCTCGCCGAACTGGGCTACAGCGCCCAGGATGTGGCCCGTTTGAAGGCAACTGGAGTTTTTTGATGACTGAACCTGTCTACGTCAGCAGCACCGAGCGGGTGCAGGTCTGGCTCGACGTCTCGACGCTGCATATCCGCTTCAATAATCCGGTCAAGCACAACGCCTTGTCGGTCGACATGTGGGAAGCGGTGCCGCCCTTGCTGGCGCAAGCCGAGGCTGACGATCGGATCCGTCTGGTGGTGTTCTCAGGGGCTGGTGAAAAGGCCTTCGTCTCGGGCGCCGACATTTCGCAGTTCGAGGATATGCGGGCGGCGCGCGAAGCCGTGACGCGCTACGAAGCGATGGCCGAAGCCGCCTTGACCGGCATTGCCGATTTCAGCAAGCCGACCCTGGCCTGCATCCAGGGCTATTGCATCGGCGGCGGCGTGAATGTGGCGATCAGCTGCGACATGCGCATCGCTGCGGACAACGCGCAGTTCTCGATCCCGGCCGCCAAGCTGGGACTCGGCTACCGCTATTCGGCGATGAAAAACCTGGTCGACCTGGTCGGTCCGGGTGCTGCCAAGGATCTGTTTTTCACTGCGCGCCGGATCGGCGCCGCTGAAGCGCTGTCGCTGGGCTTGATTTCACGCCGCTGCGAAGTGGCCGAACTGCCGGCCCTGTTGGAAGAATATTGTTCGGCGCTGGCCGCGAATGCGCCGCTGACGGTACGCGCGGCCAAGGCGATCATGGGGGAGATCCTCAAGCCTTCGCCCGAACTGGATCTGGAGTTATGCCAGCGGCTGATCCGCGGCTGCTTTGAAAGCGCCGATTACACCGAAGGCCGGCAGGCTTTCATGGCCAAACGCAAACCGGTCTTTACCGGGCATTGATGCTGCTACGGTAATATTTTTTCAAAATGAAGAGTCAATAAAAGATGAAATCCTACTGGATGAAGATGGTGGAAGGCGTTGGCCAACTCGAGCAGCGCGAGATTGCAATGCCCGAGCCGGGGCCGAAACAGGTGCTGGTGCGGATGCAGGCGGCGTCGCTGAACAGGGGTGAATTCATCGCCGGACATGGCCTGCATGGCAGCGGCAGCGAGGCCAAGCGGGTCGGTACCGAGGCCTCGGGTGAGGTGATCCAATGCGGCGCCGAGATCAGCGCGTTCAAGCCAGGCGACGCGGTGATGGGCCGCTGTGCCGGTGCTTTTGCCGAATATGTGGTGTTCGATGAACGCGAACTGATGCCCAAACCCGACGCCCTGAGCTGGGTCGAAGCCGCCAGCGTGCCCTTGACCTTTCTGGTGGTCCACGACATGTTGTTTTCGCAGGGTCAACTGCGCGCTGGCGAATGGATGCTGGTGCCGGGTGTTGCTTCGGGTGTTGGCGTTGCCGCGATGCTGACCGCCAAGGCGATCGGCGCCCGCGTCATCGGCACTTCGGGCTCGCAGGAAAAACTCGATCGTCTGCAGCCCTTGGGCCTGGACCTGGGTTTGTGCACCCGGGGCCCCGATTTTCATGCTGCGGTGATGCAGGCCACCGAGGGCAAGGGCGTGAACCTGGTGATCAATACCGTCGGCGGCTCGGTCTTTGCCGAATGCATTCGCTGCATGGCTTTCGAAGGCCGGCTGGCGATGGTCGGCTATGTCGACGGCGTGCTGCATGGCGACATGGACATCGAGGCGCTGCATGCCAAGCGATTGAAGCTGTTCGGCGTCTCGAACAAGCTGCGCACGCCCGAGCAACGGTCTTCGGGCCTGACCGGCTTCAAGGCCGATCTGCTGCCCTTGTTTGCCTCGGGCAAGCTGAAGCCAGTGATCGACAGCCTGTTCCCTTTCGAACAATTGGCCGAGGCCAAAGCCTTGATGGAAGCCAATCAGCATCTGGGCAAGATCGTGTTGGCGGCGCCGCATTGATCTGCCCTGAGTTCGGGCGTTTTGCCCAATAAAAACCTTGCCCGGAGTCCAGCCCATGCGTACCTTGATTGTTGCCAGTTTGACGGCCTTGCTGGCCGTTTCAGCCCAGGCCCAGACCGGGGCTTATCCGAATCGGCCGATCAAGCTGCTGGTCGGGTTCGCGCCTGGCGGTGCCGCCGACTATGTCGCCCGCAGCCTCGGTGAATCACTGGGCCGCGCAATGGGGCAGTCGATCGTGGTGGAAAACCGCGCCGGCGCCGGGTCCAGCCTGGCTGCCGAGGCCACAGCCAAGTCAGCACCCGATGGTTACACCCTCTTGATTGCCAGCCCGAGCAGCATTTCGGTCAATCCGGCCCTCAAGGCCAAACTCGGTTACACCAGCAAAGACCTGCTGCCCGTCACCAAGGTCAGCAGTTCGCCCTTGGTCATCGCCGTGAACCCGGGCCTGGGCATCGCCACTGTTGCCGAGTTGGTGGCCAAGGCCAAGCAGTCGCCGGGGGCGCTGAACTATGCGACCTCGGGCGTTGGTTCGGCCCCGCATCTGGGCGCGGCCTTGTTCAGTCGCGTCGCCGGGGTGCAGATGACGCATATCCCGTTCAAGGGCGGTGCGCCGGCGATTCATTCGCTGATTGCCGGCGACACCCAGCTGACTTTTGGCACGCCGCCATCGGTCCTGCCGATGGTCAAGGCCGGCCGTTTGAAGGCATTGGCCGTCAGCTCGAAAGAGCGTTCACCCTTGTTTCCCGACCTGCCCGGCATGGTCGAAGCCGGCGTGCCTGACTATGCAATCGAGTTCTGGTACGGCATCTTCGTGCCGGCTGGCACGCCCGCGCCTATCGTCAAGAAGATCTTCGACGCCACCATCGCTGCAATGCTGAACCCCAGCGTCAAGGCGGCGCTGGCGCGTGAAGGTACCGATGTTGCCATTTCAGCCTCGCCCGAGCAGTTCGCAGCGTTTCTGGCCGAAGACGGCAAATTCTGGGCCCGTCTGGTCACCGAAGCCGGCGTGACGGCCGACTGAATTGGGCTCGCCCCTGGAGAAGTTCCATGCATGAAGAGTCAGGTTTTTTGAAAATCGAGTCGATGCGCTGCCGCTGCTCTGCGGCCGAATGGCAGGCTCGAGTGGATCTGGCCGCTTGCTACCGCTTGGTGGCGATCTACGGTATGTCCGACATGATGGCCAACCATATCTCGGCGCGCGTGCCGGATGAGGAGGGCGCTTTCCTCATCAATGCCTACGGCATGATGTACGAGGAGATCACGGCTTCGAGCCTGATCAAGATCGACCATGCCGGCAATGTCCTCGCCCAGCCCGATTTCGGTGCTCTGGCCTATGGTGTCAACAAGGCCGGTTATGTGATCCACAGCGCGGTGCATGAAGCAAGGCCC
>JBIKPD010000239.1:0-6138 GCA_044357665.1 Roseateles sp.
CAAGCCTAAAGGCGGTGGTGCAGGGGCAGGCGGCAGCCAGGCCAGCGACAGCGGCGAAGGGGATGACGACTTCATCTTCCACCTCAGCCGCGATGAATTCATGCAGGTCTTCTTCGATGATCTGGCCTTGCCGAATCTGGTGCGCAGCCAACTGGCTGAAACCCCGATCTGGAAAACCCATCGTGCCGGGCTCACCAGCGATGGCACACCGACCAATCTGCATTTGCTGCGATCAATGCGCGGCGCCCTCGGCCGGCGGCTGGCACTGGGCACCAGCAAGCGCCGCGAGTTACTCGAGCTTGAAAAAAAACTGGACCAGATACAGCAAAACATCGAGCCTGCAAGCCAAGCTCAGCGGCAGGCCATCGAAGCACACATCAAACATCTGCGCCAGCGCATCGCCGCGATCCCGTTTCTCGATCCGATCGACCTGCGTTTTCGCAACCGCGTGCGTTTGCCGGTCCCGAACAGCCGGGCGGTGATGTTCTGCCTGATGGATGTCTCGGGATCAATGGACGAGAGCCGCAAGGAGTTGGCCAAACGCTTCTTCATCCTGCTGTATCTGTTCCTGACTCGCCATTACGACAAGATCGACGTCGTTTTCATCCGCCACCATACCCAGGCCCAGGAGGTTGATGAGCAGAATTTCTTCCACTCCACCGAGACCGGCGGCACGGTCGTCTCGAGCGCGCTGCTGCTGATGGAGGAAATCATTCATAAACGCTACCCCCATGGGGAATGGAATATCTATGGCGCACAGGCCAGCGATGGCGACAACTGGCATCAGGACAGCGGTCGTTGCCGTGAATTGCTGGCAGCGACGATCCTGCCGCAATGTCGCTATTTCGCCTATGTCCAGGTGGCCGAGCAGGAACAAAACCTCTGGACCGAATACGCCAAGTTAAGCGAAGAAACCGCTCACTTTGCGATGCGTAAAGCCGTCACCGCAGCGCAGATCTATCCGGTTTTCCGCGACTTGTTCAAGAAGGAAGGCGTCGGGCCATGACAGACATAGAAAACCGCCGTCAAGTCGGTGTCGGCCCGTCCAGGTCGCAATATGGTGGCCGCCGAATCAAGCAGCCTTTCAAGCAAATGCAGCCGCTGGCACAGCGTCCTGCAGAACCCTTGCCCTCGCCCAGCGACTGGACTTTCGAGTTGCTCAACCAATATCACGATGTGATCCGTCAGACCGCCGAACGCTTTGGTCTCGACACCTTCGCCAACCAGTTGGAAATCATCACCGCCGAACAGATGATGGATGCTTATGCCTCGGTGGGTATGCCGGTCAATTACCGGCATTGGAGCTATGGCAAGGAATTCATTTCGACCGAGCGGAATTACCAGCGCGGCCAAATGGGTCTGGCCTATGAAATCGTCATCAACTCCGACCCCTGCATCGCTTATCTGATGGAGGAAAACACCATGGCCATGCAGGCCCTGGTGATCGCCCATGCCTGCTATGGCCACAACAGTTTTTTCAAGGGCAACTATCTGTTCCGCATGTGGACCGACGCCTCATCGATCATCGATTACCTGGTCTATGCGAAGAATTTCGTCGCTGAATGCGAGAGCCGTCATGGGCTCGACCAGGTCGAGCAAATGCTCGACTCTTGCCATGCCTTGATGCCCCATGGTGTCGACCGCTACCGGCGCCCGACCCGTCTTTCACTCGACCAGGAAAATGCCCGCCGCACCGAGCGCGAAGCCCATGCTCAGCAGCAAATCAATGAGCTCTGGCGTACCCTGCCGCAGCGCGAAGACAAGGCCGATGCGGCGGCCAAGCGTTTTCCCGCCGAAGCCCAGGAAAACCTGCTTTATTTCATCGAAAAAAACGCGCCCTTACTCGAACCTTGGCAGCGCGAAATCGTCCGCATCGTGCGCAAGATCGCACAGTATTTTTACCCCCAGCGGCAGACCCAGGTGATGAACGAAGGCTGGGCCACTTTCTGGCATCACCAGTTGCTGAACCAGATGTATGACGACGGCTATTTAAATGATGGTCTGATGATCGAATGGTTGAAGTCGCATACCAATGTGATCGCCCAGCCTCCGATGGCCAGGATCAACCCTTATGCGCTGGGTTTCGCGATGTACACCGACATCAAACGCATTTGCCAGCAACCGACCGAAGAAGACCGGCGCTGGTTTCCCGGCTTTGCTGGCGCAGACTGGTTGCCAACCATCGACCATGCGATGCGCAACTTCAAGGACGAAAGCTTCATCGGCCAATACCTGAGCCCCAAGCTGATGCGTGACTTCAGGCTGTTCGCCACCATCGACGATGAAAAACAGCAGGACTATGAAATCTCGGCCATCCACGACGAGGCGGGTTACCAGCATATGCGCGAGGCGCTGGCGCGCCAGTACGACCTCAGCACCCGCGAACCCAATATCCAGGTCTGGAATGTCAATCTGCGCGGCGACCGCTCATTGATATTGCGCCATATCCAGCATATGAGCTGCCCCTTGCATGAGAGCACCCTCGAAGTACTCAAGCATGTAGCCCGTCTCTGGGGCTTCGGCGTTCAACTCGAAAGCATCGACGCTGACGGCGGCGTCACCAAGAGTTGGAACATCGCCTCGACACCGCAGCCTCTGTGATCAAAGCTCGAAGATCTTGCCCGGATTCATGATGTTGTGCGGATCCAGGGCATGCTTCAGCAAACGCATGACCGCCACCGCACCAACGCCCGCCTCTTCAATCAAGAAGGCCTGCTTGTGCAGTCCGATGCCATGTTCGCCGGTACAGGTTCCCTCGAGCCTGATCGCATGTTCGACCATACGCTGGCTCAAAGCTTCAGCAGTCGCGCGTTCGGAAGACACTTGCGGGTCAATCAGATAGCCGACATGGAAATTACCGTCGCCGACATGGCCGACCACAAAGTAAGGCAGCCCGGTCGCTTCAACATCAAGTACCGAGGCATTGATGATCTCGGCCAAGTGCGAGATCGGCACGCAGGTGTCAGTGGTCACGCAGCGGCAACCCGGTCTGGTCTGCAGGCAGGCAAAATAAGCGCCATGCCGGGCTTTCCAGAGCTTGTTGCGCGACTCCGGCGTGGTCGCCCAATCGAAGTCTTCACCCCCATGGTCGCGCGCGATGTCCTGAACGATCTGCGCCTGCTCGGCCACCGATGCCGGGCTGCCATGGAATTCCATCAACAACATCGGCGCTTCACGTAAGCCGAGCTTGTCATGCAGGTTGACTGCGCGCACCGCGTTGATGTCGAGCAACTCGCAACGCGCAATCGGCACACCCGTCTGGATGATCTGTATCGTCGTTTTCACGGCCGCATCGATACTGGTGAAAAAGCACACCGCCGCCGACACCGCTTCGGGCAGAGGGTAGAGCTTCAAGGTCAGCTCGCAAACCACACCCAATGTGCCCTCGCTGCCGACATAAAGCCTTGTCAGGTCATAGCCGGCGCTGCTTTTTCTGGCGCGTGACCCGGTATGGATAGCCCCACCGGTGGGCGTCACCATGGTCAGCCCGAGCACGTTCTCGCGCATCGTGCCGTAGCGCACCGCATTCGTGCCGCTGGCCCGGGTTGCCGCCATACCGCCCAGCGTGGCATCGGCGCCCGGGTCGATCGGGAAGAACAGGCCCTCGTGACGCAATTCGTTGTTGAGCTGGTTGCGCGTCACGCCGGCCTGCACCGTGACGGTCAAGTCCTCAGTGTTGATGCGAAGAATCCGGTTCATTCGCGTCATGTCGAGGCTGACTCCGCCTTGTACCGCCAATAGATGCCCCTCCAGCGATGAGCCGGCGCCGAAAGGAATCACCGGTACATGGTGTTCGTGAGCCAAAGCCACGACAAAAGCCACATCCTCGTTGTCCTGGGCAAAGATGACGGCTGCGGGCGGCGGCGCATCGAATGGCGACTCGTCGCGGCCATGCTGCTGACGCACCGCCAGCGCTGTCGAGCAGCGTTCGCCGAAACGGCCTTGCAGCCGTTCAAGCATTGCCTCCGGCATCAAGCGCGCAGGCATGTTTGAAAAGAATTCGGTCGGTGTCGCAGCGTTCATATGGGTCCCCTCGGCCGGATTCTCCAACAAATCAGGCAAGATGCTGCACTTCACCGCTGATAAACCGCATCATGGCCAATCGACTCTCAGAAATCGCAACCCGCACCGGCGACGACGGCACAACCGGCCTTGGCGACGGCAGCCGGGTTCCGAAAGACCATTTGCGCGTCCATGCCATGGGTGACGTCGACGAGTTGAACTCGCATATCGGCCTGCTGCTGGCTGAACCTTTGCCAGACGACATCCGCGAACTGCTGATCGTGATCCAGCATGAATTGTTCAACCTCGGCGGTGAGCTCTGCATGCCGGGGTTCGAGCTGCTCAAGATCGATGCGGTGTTGCGGCTCGACGAAGCGCTGGCTCATTACAACTCGGCCTTGCCCCGCTTGAAAGAATTCATCCTTCCTGCCGGCAGCCGCAGCGCTTGCCAGGCCCATGTCTGCCGTACGGTGGCACGCCGCGCTGAACGCGCCGTCGTGAGGCTGGCGGCGGCTACGTCCATCAACGCAGCCCCACGCCAGTACCTGAACCGGCTGTCAGATCTGCTGTTCGTTCTGGCAAGAGTTCTCAACCGTGCCAACCTCGACGGTCTGGGTGGTGACGATGTCTATTGGCATAGCGAACGGCTGTTACGCCAAGAAAATATCGAATAAAATTTACTAGCTCATCCTTTGAGCTAGTTGGCGCGCAACATGGCTTCCAGGGTCACACACCAGTGACCGACTCAGGAGCAAGCCATGGAACAGATCGCAGCAGTTCGGACCCGCGCGGATTCAGCCCAATATGCGCTCGGATTTGATGAACAAGCAAGACGCAAGCAATCGGCGGCACAAAGTCTGGGCATAGCGCTGGGTTGGGATTACGCCCATCACGGCTTGACCCCGCCGGTCGAACATCTGTTTGCACAATCATCGCTGCGACAGGGCTGGCAGGCCGGCAGAGCGACCTTCGGGCGCCGAACGCTACGTCCCAATGGCTACACCCACCAATGGCTGCTATTGCGCAGCTACGCCTGGTCGCATGGCCGCAGCTTCGAGGATGTGCAACTCACACCGAATTACCTGCAGCAAATCGATTACGACCATTGCCCGGTGACTCGCCAGCCCTTGAACAAACTTCATGGCGACAGCAATGAAAAATCGATCGACCGCGTGCATGACGACGCGGCCTATGCGGCAGGCAATCTGGCGCTTTTGAGCCGCGCTGCCAATCAAGCCAAGGGCAGACATGATTGGGTCAGCGCCAATGCAATAGCCCTGCGCCTGCAGCCTGATGAAAGCCAGGATGGACTCGACAAAAACCAATGGCAACGCATCGCAATGCTGTGCAGCTTCGTAACCGAACTGCCGCATGCAAGGGCGGCATTGCTGCCTTTGGTCATGCTGCCACCAAATCGCTTGCGCCTGTTCAACCCGGTTCAGGCCCTGCAAGTTCTGCTGACACGCCAATTTGCCAGCGCTGACTGGAGCCGTCGCTTCGCGTTGATCGCGACTTTGCTGCCCGACGGCCCGGTAACCAGCGATTTCAACCGCTTCCTGATGGCCCTGGCGCCAAGAGTTCTGGGCGTCAAAGACCTGCAATCACCCCGGCAAATCCGCTGGGCTCTGGAGGACGCCTGGCTGGATCCGCTGGTGCAAAAGCGCTGGGCCCGATTTGCGCTTCAATTGAATTCGCAACAGGCTGAAAAACTGCTGGCCGCGGCGGCTTCAAAGTTGCCTTGCAAAATGAAAATCCAGCAACTCAGCCAGCCTTCTGCAACCGAGGGTTGGGCGCTTGAGCAACAAGGCTTCTGCAGCCCCGGTTGAGCGTTTTAAAAGCTCAGGAAACCGACCGCTGCAAGCGTAATTCCTCGACCCGGGTGCCGCTGATATCGGTCGTTTTGGCACTGCCCATCTCGCGCTTGAACCCTGCCAATTCAAAGAAACGCAGGGCGCGTTGGTTGCGCAGGAAAACCCACAGCGTCACCTTGGTACAACCCTCTTCCTGAAGTCCATCGCGCGCGGCATCCCAAAGAGCCAGGCCAGCGCCCTTGTCCCAATGGATCGGATTGACATACATCGCCCAGATTTCACCAACGACCGAGGCAGTACCTTTGTCGCGTGAACGATCGAAAGC
>JBIKPD010000240.1:0-6064 GCA_044357665.1 Roseateles sp.
TGGCCGAGGCCAGCAGCAGGCATAGCGCAATGATTTTTGCTGCGATCCAGTTCATCGGACTGATTGAGTCAAGATTTTCCCCAGAAAATTTCGTTCGGGCGGCTTGCTCAGCAAAAATTTGCCTCGACAGCCAAAGTCCTGCGGAGGGAATATTTGTAACGAGCAATACAATCCAGCGCGTCCATTATTTTACTGTACCACCCATGTACTTGTTTGAATTGAGGGAGTTGACCGAACGACTCCTGAAATAGGGAACGGTATCAATCTTGCCAATATAAGCCCCCTTCATCAATATATGCAGGGTGCTTTTGTAGGTGTTGGCCAGGCCAACAGGTTGATAGTCAACCACGGTATGCGCATGGTAATGGTAACCAATACTGTCATGGTCGTGACCACCAAAATCATCCAATGCCGTTCCATAGCCCAGCAATGCGCTGTCACTGCTGCGGTACTGCCCAAACAATGCGACGCCATCGTAGCCAAAGCCGATCAGGGGCGGATGTGTCTTGCCAACATAATCGGCGTCGTTGTACAGGCCCAGGCCCTGCCCTGACTGATAACCGTCTGAGTGGCAATGCGGGCCACCACCGCCTTGCCCAACGTGACAACCGCTGGCTGACAACTCGCCCTTCAAATGTGAAGGCACCAAGGTGTTGTTGAACATAGGGAACATCACTGAACCATCAATCAGCACGCCGTTATCGGCGACGTCCGCATAGGTATAAACATTTTTATCCAATGTGTAGCTGCCCAATTTTCCAGAAACGTCGCTCCACAGGTTAGTGGTAAATGTCGTGTTCTCGGTAACAGCGCTGACCTGTCCATAATTCCGCATCGGAATCATGGTGATATATTGTTCCAGATTCGAAAATCTTGTCACTGAAGTGCCGCAAGGCCCGGAACAGGGTGGGCTGGGAACATCTCTCAGGCCGTTGGGCGAAGCCTGGTTGCCATAGTTGATCGCGACCATGAACGGGTGGTAAGTTCCGCCACTGTCCATTTCATTCGTGAAGTAAACATAGGGCACCATATTCTGGCCGGGTGTGCCATCAGAAATCGAGTCACTCACCAGCTTATTGGCCAAGAGTCCATCCCGGAACGCCGTGTAGAGCGCAGGTGCATAGCGCAAAGTTCCACTGTTGCCCTCAACCGCCGACTTGATGATTGCCAATCTTGCATCGGCATTTGTTTTTGTCGTGGCATTGGTGCCGGTCGCCGAGACCTGGTTACTGTAAGTGGAATTGACCTCTGCAAGGATTTTCGCCTCCACCGCGGCTGTAGAAGTTACCTTATTCAAAAAAGCAGCAGGGCCCTCGGTAGCGAAGCTTGTCTTCATCGGGTCCATGAATGTCGGGATACCCAGACTGATCGGGGAGCTATACAGATACAAGGGCGTGGCTGATGAAGAAGCCGCCACCAGCTTATAAACACCGCCGGTGTAATTAACATAATAGTCAGCACCGGCAAAAGTACTGTCCAGAGTATAGGTGGCAACATAAGTCGAGCTATAGGTATAAGTATAACGTTTCTTTGCCTGCAGCAAATTCGTACTGGTGTTGTAGGCAAATGTGACGTAACCATAGGTATTGGTCGCCTTGCCGAAGTTATTCCTGAACTTCAACTTATTCGAATCACTCGAGTCGAAATCAATCGAGTTATTCGAGTGCAGATGCGAGTCCAGGCGGAAATAGCCGTCCGTCGCAGCTACCGCTTGGACCAGTTTGGCCAAATAGTTGTTGTATGTTGACGCAGCGCCAATGGTTCCGGACTCGACGGCGTAACCCGTCGTCGCACTGTGGGTGGAGCCGATCGAGAGGTAGTTTGAACTGGTACTTGCAGCGGCAGCATCAGAAATCATGTAACGGGAGCGCGTCGTCATGGCGCTGGTATCCCGGGTCAAGGCTGTGCTCGGCGTGTAAGCCAATGCGACGACGCTGACAAACGGGGCGGGCGCCGAATACGTCACCACGGTGCTGCTGGCCACCGGCGTGACCGACAGCGCGCTGGAAGCGCTGCTTGAGCCGCCGCTGCCGACCGACTTGACCGCGCAGGAATAGCTGGTGCCATTGGTCAGGCCTGTGACCGAGACCGGGCTCGAAGTGCCGGTCACCGTAACTGCCGTGCCGCTCGTCGGGGTGCAAGTGACGCTGAAACTGGTGGCGGTGCTGCCGGCAGTGGCCGCTGTGAAACTGATGCTGACCGATGCGCTGCCAGCGGTGGCAGTGCCGATGGTCGGCGCCGAAGGTGCCGAAGGCACAGCGGCGATCGGCGATACCGAGACGGCTGCGGAAGCGCTGCCGGCGCCGGCCGAGTTGGCCGGGGTGACCGTGCAGGAATAGGTCTTGCCGTTGGTCAAACCGGTGACCGAGACCGGGCTGGCTGACCCGCTGCTGGTGACCGTGGTGGCGCCGGTGGCGCTGCAACTGGCTGTGTAAGTGACCGTCAGGCCACCGGTTGAGCCTGCAGTGAAGGTGAGGCTCGCCGTCGTATCGCCTGCCGTCGCTGCGCCGATCGTCGGCGCGCCCGGGACAGACGTCGTCGCTGTGGTGCCGCTGCCCCCGCCGCCGCAGGCAACCAACAGACTGGCGCAGGTCCAGAGCAAACAATGTCGCATTGTGGTTCGTTTCATGAGCGGGTCCGGTGGGGAACAGTTGAAAATCGACTGCCACTCTAAGGATGCTCTGCGTAACTCCTCACGGCTTGTGCTGGCGGCCTCGGGCGGTCTGCGGCGTTGCAGCCCATCCCGATCCGCACCCGCTCGCGTTGAGTTACGCAGAGCATCCCTAAGCGACCCGCGCAGTTTAAACATTTTTATCGAATAAATGTAGTCAACTATGTTAATAAATTAAGATGACTTAAATAAAAATAGTCTGCAGAGGCTTAAAGCGTGGTGGAACAGGCCTGGCCGGCTAGATTTCAGCCGGCGAGCCCCACGCAATGTGAGCTGCGATGTTGCCTCAAATCACCCGGAAGCCATGGGTGCCATCACGCGCCAACTGCGCGACCAGGCCATATTCCCAATCCAGATAGGCTTGCATCGCTGCGCGCGGGTTGTCGGTGCCCTCATAGGGCCGGCGGTAGCGCCCGGCAGGCGCGGCAGCGCGCTGTTTCTGCGCTTCATCAAGCTGCGGCTCGGCGGCGATCCAGGCCTGCGGGCCGAGGTTCGCCATCAGTGGCTCGGCGCCAGCCGGGTCGTCGAGCACCCAGACCTCCCAACCCATCTGCGCCAGCCAGGAAGCGGTCATATTGGCGCGCACACCGTCGTCGTCGGTCAAGACGATGCGGGCGCCGCGCACCGGGGCGGTGACATCGGTTTCCTGCACCAACTGCCCACCCGGCGCGCTGCGAAAACCGCTCAGATGGCCGGCTGCATATTCCTCAGGCGTGCGCACATCGAGCAGATAGCTGCTGCGCGACGTTTCGGCGACGAAGCGCGCCAGATCCCGGCTGTCAGCGCGCTGAACTGCGGCCAGATCGGCGACCTTGCGCGCTGCCAGCGCGGCCTCGGCAGCCTGGGCCGGGGTGACGGCGCAGAAGCGGCGCTCGGCACCGCGTTCGAGCGCCTGGCCTTCCAGCGTCCAGCCGATCGTGCCGTTGCGCAAAGCCATGACCTTGTTTGGCAGGCCGGCATTGACCAGCGACTGGGTGCCGATGATGCTGCGCGTGCGGCCGGCGCAGTTGACGATGATGGTGGTCGCCGGGTCGGGGGCGAGCGCGCGGGCTCGCAGCGCCAGTTCGGCGCCGGGCACGCTGATGCTGCCCGGGATATTCATCGTTTGGTATTCCTCGAAGCGGCGTGCATCGAGCACCACCATATCGGTGTTCGCGTCGAGCAGCGCCTTGACTTGCTGCGCCGACAACGCGGGCGTATGCCGCTGCGCTTCGACCAGTTCGCCGAAGGCCTTGCTCGGCACGTTGACGTCGATGAAGATTTCACCACCGGCTTCGCGCCAACCAGTCAAGCCGCCTGCCAGCAGCGCCACGTTGGTGTAACCCTGAGCCAGCAAGGCGGCTGCGGCCTGCTGCGCCAGACCCTCGCCGTCGTCATAAACAACAATGTCGGTGGCAAGGCGTGGGATGCGGCGCCAGGCTTCCAGCGGGATTTTCGCCAGCGGCAGATTGGCGGCAAAAAGCGGATGGGCCTGGGCAAAAATATCTTCGTCACGAACGTCGAACAAGGCGATTTCACGCTGGTTCAGCAGCGCGGCGCGGATCTCCTGAAAGGTCTTCAAAGCGGTTGCTTGAGTCATGGCGCTGCGGCTCTGAGTTGGGCGTTGAGTTCGGCCGAGCGGTCCCAAAGATTGGGCAAGGTCTGGTTGCTATAGCCGGAAACAAAAGGCTTGCGCGTGCCGTCCTCCAGATAGACCGAACGCTGGACCGCGCCGATATTGGCGCCATAGACATGGATGCTGATCGAGGTCTCATCTTGCCTTGCATTGACGACGCGGTGCACATCACCGATGCGCGGCGACACCGCCTCGACCTGGCCGGCAAGCAGGTGATGCGCTGGCCCCTGCGGCCGCCATTGGCCGTCGACCTGACCGTATGGCTGACCAATTTCGGCACCGCGCAGCACGCCGATCAAGCCCCAGACGGTATGGTCATGGATCGGCGTCGACTGCCCCGGACCCCAGACAAAACTGACAACCGAAAAGCGCTCAAGCGCATCGGCGTAAAGCAGGTACTGCTGATAGCGCTGCGGGTCGGCTTGGGCATAGGCAGCCGGCAGCCAGTCGTCCTGCGCGATCAGCCCGGCCAGCAAAGCGCCACCCTCGGAGAGGATTTCTGGCTCGCCAGGCTTGCGCTCGAGCATGGCCGCGAATGACTGGACGAAATCGCGCAAGCGCGCCAGGTTATTGATTGGGTTCATCGACTTGCTTTCACTTGAGGAAAGGAATGGCCGTTGCGGCGGCTGCTGCAACCGCCGCAACGGGTCATGAAAATTACAGCAAGACCAGCATCACCTCGGGCAGACCGGCGATTTTCCCGCAGACTGTTCCCGGCGCTTCGGGCAGCCACAAGCCGGTGTAACTGCCTGCGGTGATGACGGTATCGCCGCCGATTGCCACGCCTTGAGCGACGCCATGGTTGACCAGCCAGGTCAGCAGGCGGCGCGGATCGCCGGCCGGATTCGCCGGGCTGCCCTTGAAGATATTGCCGCCTTCAAATTCGAAGCTGATCTCGGGCGCCAGAAAGGGAAAGTCGGGCGCATAAGGGACCGCCAGCCCGCAGATCAGGGCACCATGGTTTTGCAGGTCAGCCAGTTGCGCCAGCTTGTCGACTTCAGGCCATTGCGCATAGCGGGTGGCGACAAGCTCGATCGTCGCCAGCATTTCGCCGATCGCTGCCAGCACTGTTGCCTCACTATGTGGCCCGCTGAAAGGTTCGAAGACGCGCTTGAGTTTGAAAGCGATTTCCAGCTCCAACCCGAGCAGCCGCTGATCAGCGCGCACAACCGTCGCTCCGCTGGCCAGCATCCGGTCGGCAGGCAGCGGCGCGCCCTGGATCGGACCATCGGGCGACTTGGCGCCGACTTTCCAGCCAGCAATGTCCTGCTTCAGCAGGGCCAAGGTCTGGTGCTGGACCGCGAACGCGGCTTGCTGATCCTGGGGCACCCATTCAGGCGGCAGCGTCCGCAACGGTTGGCGCCGCGCGTCGGCCAGGCATCGGGCCAGTGGGTCGGGTTTGACAAACGGCATGGCTAGACCGCGGCTTTTTTCAGGTCAGCCGGCGCCAGATGGCTGGCGTAATGGTCCATCGCTGCCTGGATGCCGCTGCCGGCGAGCTTGACACCAGCGAGCTTCAAGCCCATCTCGACGCCGGCCACGGTGGCCAGCAGGGTCAGGTCATTGCTGTCGCCCAGATGTCCGATGCGGAACATCCGGCCTTTCAGCTTGCCCAGGCCGGTGCCCAAGGACATGTCGAAACGCTGGTGGATCAGACGCCGCAAGGCATCAGCGTCGACACCCGGCGGGGTGATCACGCCGGTCAGCACCGGCGAGTACAGCGCGGGGTCGGCGCATTGGATCGGCAGACCCCAGGCATTGACGGCGGCGCGCACCCC
>JBIKPD010000241.1:0-6063 GCA_044357665.1 Roseateles sp.
ATTCCGGACGCTGAGCGATCAACCGCGGCGATCGCGGTCAACCGAAGCCAGGTCATCTTTGATACCGACCCCGGCGTTGACGATGCCATGGCGCTTTATCTGCTGGCGCGTCATCCCTTGATCGATTTGCTCGCGGTCACGACCGTCTACGGCAATGCATCGATTGCCACGACCACCCGCAATGCCCTGGCCTTATGCGGCCTTTATGGACTGAGCCTGCCGGTCGCTGCAGGGGCGGCCGGACCGCTGCAGCCGCTGGCTGAAGAAAGATTCCCCAGCCATGTGCATGGCCTTGACGGTATGGGTGGGGCTGCCGGCTTGGCCGCTGCGACGGCGCTGCCAGACAGCCACCTGGATGCCCGGCCCGCCTGGCAGCTGATCTGCGAGTTGGTCAACGCAGCGCCGGGTGAGATCACCCTGATCGCGGTTGGTCCCTTGACCAATCTGGCCCTGGCCTTGCAGCATGATCCCGGCATTGCTGGCAAGTTGCGTCAGGTCGTCGTGATGGGGGGTGCTTTTGGCATCAAGGGCCATTGCGGCAATATCACCGCTATGGCCGAAGCCAATATTTTTTGCGATCCGCAGGCTGCCGCGCTGGTGTTCGGCGCCGCTTGGAAGGTGGTCATCGTCGGCCTCGACGTGACCCAGGAGGTGGTGATGACCGAGGCTTATCTGGCTACTCTGCAGGGCCGAGGCGGGCCGATCGGCGATTTCCTCTGGCAGGCGACGCGGCATTACCAGGACTTCTACGATTCGCGCGATGCCATCAAGGGCATTTACTCGCATGATGCCAGCGCAGTGGCCTTCGTCATCGAACCTTCGGCTTTCGATCTGCGTGCCGGGGCCGTGCAAGTGCAACTCGATGGGGCGGCGCGCGGCCAGACCACGCAGGATTCGCAGCAAACAGGCCAGGCTCAGCAGGTCTGTGTCGGCGTCAGGCCGGATCGGGTGCTGGCCTTGTTTGAACAGATTTTTGATTGAGCTGAATGGGAAATTCGAAATCCACAGTGATTCTGAAAGCCCGCTGGATGCTGACCATGAGCGCGGGCAGCGACCTGCTGAGCGAGCATGCGCTGGTGATGATAGGCGAGCGCATTGCCGCTGTTCTGCCCTGGGCGCAGGCTCAGGCCCGCTACCCGGATGCCTTGCTTGTCGAGTTGCTCGACCATGTGCTGATCCCCGGTTTGATCAACGGGCATACCCATTCGGCGATGTCCTTGCTGCGCGGCGTCGTTGATGATGTGCCGCTGAAGGTCTGGCTGAACAAGCATATCTGGCCGCTGGAGCGGCGCTGGGTCAGCGAGGACTGGACCTACCAGGGCTCCTTGCTGTCAGCCGCCGAAGCGCTGCGCGGCGGCGTCACCTACCTCAACGACATGTATTTCTATCCGTCAGCGATGGCCAGGGCTGCGATCGACAGCGGTATCCGCGCCGGCGTATCGATCAATGTGATCGACTTCCCGACCGGCTATGCGGCCAACGCCGGCGAATATATTGCCCGCGGCCTTGAAGCCTACGAGCAGTTCAAGGGCCAGGCGTCACTGGACTGGACTTCGGCGCCGCATGCGCCTTACACCGTGTCGGACGAGACCTTCGTGCAGTTGCGCGAACTGGCCCAAAAGCATGGCATGAAGATGCATTGCCATATCCACGAGACGCAGGCCGAGGTGGACGACAGCCTGAAACAGTACGGGATCCGGCCGCTTGAGCGTCTGGACCGCCTTGGCCTGTTGAATGAGCAGATGCTGGCCGTGCATATGGTGCATTTGAGCGCTGCCGAAATCGAGATGCTGGCGCGCCAGGGCGTGCACTTGGTGCACAACCCGAACTCGAACCTGAAGCTGGCCTCGGGCATCTGCCCGGTCAGCGCGCTGGAAGCGGCCGGCGTCAACGTGATCCTGGGCAGTGACGGCGCGGCCTCGAACAACCGCCAGGACATGTTTGGCGAGATCCGTGCTGCAGCGCTGCTGGCCAAAGGCAGCAGCGGCGATCCGACCTGTGTCTCGGCGCGCAGCGCCTTGGAGATGGCAACGATTCGCGCGGCCAGGGCACTCGGCCGTGGCGATGAGTTGGGTTCACTCGAGGTCGGCAAGCTCGCTGATGTGGTGGCGGTGTCGCTGGCTTCGCTGGAATGCCGGCCGGTCTACAACCCGATGGCGCAACTCGTTTATGTGGCCGGGCGCGAGCATGTCTCGGATGTCTGGGTGGGCGGACGCCAGCTCTTGAAGGGCCGCGAGTTGACGACGATTGACCAGGGCGCTTTGCTCGAGCGGATCGAATTTATCGTCGCTGCAATGAAGTCCGAACGTTGAGATGAGTGCAGACCCGTCGGCGACCCGGCTGCGACATCGCTGATCTGGAGCAGCCTGCACCCTGGATCGGTGCGGTGGTCTGGCGCGCTCGGTAGAATCCCGCAGTTAAATGGCCAAGCCGCCCCGGTTTGGCGCGCACTGCGATATTCAATGTCCACACCGAAGCATTTGCATCATTTCGAAGGCGGTAACGCCCTCTCGGCATTCCGCGCCCAGGCCTTGCTGCTGCGCCTGCAGTCGGTCAATCCACGCATCAAGGGTCTGCAAGCCCGCCATGTCCATTGGGCCTGGAGCGACGCAGCGCTGTCGGCCGAGGAACTGTCGCGACTGGCAGCCTTGCTTGACTATGGCGATGCCTGTATTGATGCCGACACAGCGGCCAGCCTGCTGGTTGTGGCGCCGCGCCTGGGGACGGTCAGTCCCTGGGCTTCGAAGGCGACCGACATCGCGCACAACTGCGGCTTGCCCGTGCACCGCCTCGAGCGCGTTACCGAATACCGGATCAGCCTGAAGCCGGGTCTGCTCGGCGGGGTCAAGGTGCTGAATGCGGTTGAACTCGCCGCCTGCGCCGAGCTGCTGCACGACCGCATGCTGGAGAGCGTGCTGTCGGCGCGCGAGGATGGGGCTTTGCTGTTCGATGCCAAGCCGGCCCAAGCACTCGAGCATGTCGACTTGTTGGGCCAGGGCAGGGCGGCGCTGGTGGCGGCGAACCAGAATTTCGGTCTGGCGCTCTCGGCCGACGAGATCGACTATCTGCACACCGCTTTCACCGGACTCAATCGCAACCCGAGCGATGTCGAGTTGATGATGTTTGCCCAGGCCAACAGCGAGCATTGCCGCCACAAGATCTTCAACGCGCAGTTCAGCGTTGACGGCGAGCCGCAGGCGCTGAGCCTGTTCGGCATGATCCGCAATACCGAGAAGCTCAACCCTCAGCATTCGATCGTTGCCTATTCGGACAACTCGGCGGTGATGGAGGGCAACGAGATTGAACGCTGGATGCCGGCCGGCGATGGCTCGGCAGCGCGCTACGAAGCGCGGCGCGAAACCGCCCATGTGTTGATGAAGGTCGAGACCCACAACCACCCGACCGCGATCGCGCCATTCCCGGGTGCTGCGACCGGAGCTGGTGGCGAGATCCGCGACGAAGGTGCGACCGGCCGCGGCGCCAAGCCCAAGGCCGGCATCAGCGGCTTTACCGTTTCCAATCTGCGCCTGCCCGGCCTTGACGAACCCTGGGAGCAGGCCAATGTCGGCCGACCCGCGCATATCGCCAGCCCGCTGCAGATCATGACTGAAGGGCCGCTTGGCGCTGCAGCGTTCAACAATGAATTCGGCCGGCCGATCCTCGGCGGCTATTTCCGCGTCTACGAGCAGGAAGTCGACGGCGTGCAGCGCGGCTATCACAAGCCGATCATGATCGCCGGCGGTATCGGCGCGATCCGCAGCGACCTGACGCACAAGATCGCTTTTCCAGCGGGTTCGTTGTTGATCCAGTTGGGTGGCCCGGGCATGCGCATCGGCATGGGCGGCAGCGCTGCCAGCTCAATGGCGGCCGGCACCAATACCGCCGACCTCGATTTCGACTCGGTCCAGCGTGGCAACCCCGAGATGGAACGACGGGTGCAGGAAGTCATCAACCATTGCTGGGGCCTGGCCGAGCGCAACCCCTTGCTGGCGATTCACGATGTAGGCGCTGGCGGCATATCCAACGCCTTCCCGGAACTGGTCAACGATGCCGGCCGGGGCGCGCGTTTCGATCTGCGTCAGGTGCCGCTGGAAGCCTCGGGCCTCGCACCCAAGGAAATCTGGTGCAACGAGAGCCAGGAGCGCTATGTGCTGGCGATCGCGCCCGCAAGCCTGCCGCTGTTCCAGTCGCTGTGTGAGCGCGAGCGCTGCCCCTTCGCCGTCGTTGGTGTCACGACCGAGCAGCCTGATCTGGTCCTTGAAGAAGGCCCTGGCGGCGAACGCGTGATCGACATGCCGATGGATGTGCTGCTGGGCAAGCCGCCGAAGATGCAGCGCGATGTGCAGCGGGTGGCTCGGATGGGCGGGCGCCTGGAGCTGACCGGCGTCTCGCTGGCGCAAGCGGCCTATGACGTGCTGCGGCATCCGACCGTGGCCTCCAAGCGCTTTTTGATCACGATCGGCGACCGCAGCGTCGGCGGGCTCAATGCGCGCGACCAGATGGTCGGTCCCTGGCAGGTGCCGGTGGCTGACTGCGCGGTCACCCTGGCTGATTTCAAGGGTTTTGCCGGCGAGGCCTTTGCGCTCGGCGAGCGCACGCCGCTGGCCGCTGTGGACGGGCCGATTTCGGGCCGCATGGCGGTGGCCGAGGCGATCACCAATGTGCTGGCCGCGCCGATCGACCTGTCACGGGTCAAGCTGTCAGCCAACTGGATGGCTGCTTGCGGCGAGCCGGGCGAGGACGCTGCGCTGTTTGATACGGTCAAAGCGGTGGGCATGGAACTCTGCCCGGCGCTGGGTATCTCGATTCCGGTCGGCAAGGATTCGCTGTCGATGCGCACCCGCTGGTCCGGAGCCGATGGCACCGAGCTGCAGGTCACCGCGCCGGTGTCCTTGATCATCACCGCCTTCGCAACCCTGGCCGATACGCGCGGCAGCTTGACGCCGCAGTTGCAAGCTGGCGACACCAGCCTGATCCTGATCGATCTGGGCCAGGGGCGCGCGCGCATGGGTGGCTCGATCCTGGCGCAGACCTTGAACCAGTTCGGCCATGAACTGCCCGATCTCGACGATGCCACGCAGTTGCAGCGCCTGGTGCTGGCGGTCAACGAATTGCGCGCCGCCGGCAAGCTGCTGGCTTATCACGACCGCAGTGACGGCGGCCTCTGGGCCGCGGCTTGCGAGATGGCTTTTGCCGGTCATGTCGGCCTGAGCCTGAATGTCGACATGCTGGTCACCGAGGGCGACGGCATCCAGGACAGCCGCGCTGATTTTGGCGACTCGAAGAACTGGGCCGGTCAGGTCAGCGCCAGGCGCGAAGAGCTGACGCTGAAAGCGCTGTTCAACGAAGAACTCGGCGTGCTGCTGCAGGTTCGTACCGAAGAGCGCGATGCGGTGATGCAGGTGTTGCGCGCGCATCAGTTGTCCAAGCACAGCCATGTGGTCGGCAAGCCCAACCACAGCGGCATGGTCGAGGTCTGGCGCGATGCCAAGAAGGTCTTCAGCGCGCCGCTGGAAGACCTGCACAAGGCTTGGGATGCGGTCTCCTGGCGGATAGCGCAATTGCGCGACAACCCGGTCTGCGCCGATTCGGAACATCAGCAGACCGGCCTGGCGGATGACCCCGGCCGCCATGTCAGCCTGAGTTTCGACCCGCAAGAAAATCCGGCCGCTCCGTTCATCAATAGTGGCGCGCGGCCGAAGCTGGCGATTCTGCGTGAGCAGGGCGTCAACTCGCAGGTCGAGATGAGCTATGCGATGGCGCTGGCGGGCTTTGATACCTTCGACGTCCACATGAGTGATCTGCAGTCGGGAGCAGCCAGCCTCGACCAGTTCAAGGGCTTTGTTGCCTGCGGCGGCTTCAGCTACGGCGACACGCTCGGCGCTGGCGAAGGCTGGGCCCGCTCGGTGATGTTCAACCCGCTGCTGGCGGATCAATTCAAGGCCTTCTTCGCCCGCTCCGACAGCTTTGCGCTGGGTGTCTGCAATGGCTGCCAGATGATGGCGGCCCTGTCGCCGATCATCCCGGGTGCGCAGGACTGGCCGAAATTCACCCGCAACCGCA
>JBIKPD010000242.1:0-6058 GCA_044357665.1 Roseateles sp.
CATGGCGATGCTTTTCCATTGGAAGTTCACATCATCCCAGCGCAGGCCCGCCAGTTCTTCGCGGCGGGCACCTGTCAGCAGCAGGCATTGCAGGTAGGCGGCAATAACCGGGTTTTGAATCCCTCGCACGGAATCGAACCACGGCCCCAACTGCTCACGCTGCAAGTGGTCGTTCTTCGGCTTGCTCTTGCCCACTGCCTCGCGGGTCTTGGTTCCACTGGCGGCGGCGGCTTCGGTCACGTCTTTATATGCGGGCTCGGCGGCGCACCAGCGAAGAAACGCCTTCAGCAGTCGCAGAGCCAGCCGCACGCGTGCAGGGCGCTTGGGCGTCTCGCGGATGGCCCAGGCTTGCACAAGGGCGGCGTCAACATCGCGCAGCGGCAGCGGCATCAACTCGGCCAGCGGGCCGGCAATGGTCGGCACCAACTTGCGATTGCTCCGCACCTCGCCGCCGACTTGAGCCAAGTTCAGATGGTCATCAATGTGATGCTTGCTCCAGTTTGGGCGGCGCTCGGCAATGTAGACGGCCCAGGCTTCGCCCACGGTCGCGGTCTTGCGCTTGGTGTCCTCCCGCTTGGCAACATCGGCGGCGGTGATTGCGGCCTTCACTTCGCGGGGGTCGCGGCCTTCATCAATCTGGCGTTGCAACTCGCGGGCCTTGGTTTGGGCTTCAGGGATGCTCCATGCGTCAGGGCTTCCGATGGTCAGGCGCAGGCTGCGGCCTTCAAAATCGCTTTGGAAGATATAGGCAGGCTTTCCGGCAGGCGTCACACGCAAGCCTAGCCCCGGAGCGGTCGAGTCCCAAATGAAAGCCTGTGACTTGTCGGGTGGGCATTTGAAGCCAGAGACGCGACCAGCGGTGAATGAAATCTTCGCCATGCTCAACCCCGGAAAGTCTTACATCGGCCAGGATGTAAGGGTGGATGTAAGGGAATTTAGGCAATATCGCCACACTTCAATCAACGCTTAGGCTGTTTATGCATCCAGCTCACTAGAGTTTAAGTGTTGATTTGCATGGATTGTAACGACAGGAATCAACACTGTGGAATATAAAAACTTAGGGATTGAAAATCCGCGTGTCGGTGGTTCGATTCCGCCCCGGGCCACCAAACGAGCAATGGAATCAAGCACCTAGCGCCACAAGCATTAGGTGCTTTTTTCTTGGTCGGCTGGCCTTCGTTGTCCATGGTAGCGGCTGATACAAGGTCGCGGGACTTGTGGCGGACTTAGCAGGCGATGCTGCCGCGTGGTCTTGCGGGCAAAAATGCCGTCAGTCGCTAATTCCCAGAGAGTTGCCGATCCTCCAGTCGAACCGGCTGCCGCCTTTGGCATGTGCCTTCAGCGCCCCGGGTACGCCGCAAGCAATGCCCCATATCGCTGGCGCGAGATGCCCCTCATCAAGCCATACCGCAGGCTGGCGGGCAGCTCGAAGCGGTTCCACTCGGGCACACCGGAGTTGCCCCAGACCGCCATCCACGGCATCTAAAGGGCAAGGGCTAGATGAACCTTGATGGCTTGTTCAACGGCCTGCATATCCGCTTTGGATATCGATCCTAACTGGCCTTTGAGCCGAGTCTTGTCTGCAGCCATGATCTGGTCGGCCATGGCTTTATTGCTTTGTCCACCAACAGTCACGATGGCTTCTCCGGGGTACTGTCGGCCAATATTGCTGGTCAATGGAACGACGACGACCCGCGCCAGATGCCGATTTGCTGCATCGTTGCTCACAATCACGCCAGGACGCGTCTTGCGGATTTCACTACCGACCGACGGGTCGAACTCAACCCACCAAACGTCACCGCGATGCATCAGCCATGTCCCCGACAAGCGCGTTGCACCATGCCAAGGCCTCGTCTTCACGCGCTTTGTCAGCTGCCATGGCTTTGTAGCCCTCATCAAGTGCTGTGTCCATCACATGTGGCCTCACCAAGTTTTCAATGAACTGGCTCATGCGCCGCTTGCCTATCGTCCGATATAGCCCGTCGTACACAGCCTCGTCCAAGCTGATGGTCATTTTTTTGTGCATCACGAACCGCCTTCATTTAATACGTTGTACGTATTATGGTCGAAAACGATCGCACTCGCCGGCTAGAGACGATCGGCGTTGTGAACAGGCCACTGGACCAACCTGGGGCTTGCTACTGGTCAAAAAACTCATGAATCTTTGTAAAACTAGTGAAAACACTTATACATGATCTTTTTTAGTTCTATTGTTAGTTTACAAAAATTTCTTCAATTAATAATTTAAGATCCATCCCAAGACTTCACGACTCGTGCGCAAAGAGACTGGACTGGCAAAAGAGCGAACAGACGGTGGCACTTTAGCCAGGCTGGCTTGCTTGATGTGTAGCCTTTGAGTGGGCAATGTTCGGAATTTCGGATGACCAAAAATTCCGCCAAGTTAATAACCTGATAGGGGGTTTATTCTGGAAAAAATATATAGGCGCACATTAAAAATAGCCGCACGATAGAGACCAATGACACCAATAGACGATGGAGAACGAAATGAAAGAAATATTTAAAAGTTTTGTATGTTGCGCAACCATTGCTGCGTTTTTGGGCGGCTGCGCCACGTCCGGTAACGGCGCGTGTCAAGGTACTTGTCGCCTATTTCATGCGGCCAATGGCTGCCTATCCAGTTCAATTAAATGTGCGTTGATCACCGAATCTCTCTCCGGATTGAGCGTGACAGAGGTCATGCATTCCCAGTTTCGGGTCTTGCCTGACCAGCGGGCTGGATTCTCCCGACGGGCCTCCTCATAAAGCACGTGACGAGCGGCCAGAATCTCAACATCCTGACCCGCATGCCGCTGCTCCGGACTGACGTATCGAATGCCGCTGTGACGATGGTCGACGTTGTACCAGTGCACGAAGCTGGCTGCCCAATCTCGCGCGGCCTGAAGGTCGCTGAAGCCCTTGGTGGGGTACTCCGGTCGGTATTTGGCCGTGCGGAACACGGACTCTGCGAAGGCGTTGTCGTCGCTGACCCGAGGCCTTGAGTAAGACGGTTTGACGCCCAACCAGTTCAGCATGGTCAGCACCGTGGTGGCCTTGAGCGTGGCGCCGTTGTCGCCGTGGAGCACCGGTTTGTGCTCCAGGACAGCGATGCTTTCGCTCAGCGCCGTGCGGTGGACCAAGTGCGATGCGTGGCTCGAATCGTCACTGTCATGAACCTCCGAGCCAATGATCTTGCGGCTGAACAGATCCAGGATCAAATACAGGTGGAACCACCTGCCAACCACCGTCGCGGGCAGATACGTCATGTCCCAGCACCAGACCTGGCGCGGCGCCGTCGCGATGTGCGTGGCCGGTTTGCGGCTGGCCTTGGGTGCCTTGGCGTGCCCCCGGTGCGTGTTCTGCCCATGCTCCCGCAGCACTCGACTGAAGCTGGATTCGCTGGCAATGTAGATGCCCTCATCGGCCAACATCGGCACGATGCGCGCCGGCGGCACGGCCGCAAAACGCGGCTCATTGGCCACTTTCAAGACCCGTCCACGCTCGAGCTCGCTCAGTGCATGAGCACTCACCGGGCGCACTGCGCTTGGCCGGCCATCACCCTTCACAAGACCGGTACCCGCTTGCCAGCGCTGTAGCGTGCGCACCGTCACCCCAGCCGTCTCGCAGGCCTTGCGCAGGCTGGCACCCGCTTTATGTGCCACCTCGATTTCCCGGGACAAGGACAGACGATCTTCAAGAACGATCACTCGTCCTCTCCCTTGCGGAAGATCGCCCCTACTTTTTTTGATAAAACCAAAAGGGCCGCGCACTCGGCCAGCGCACTTTCCTTGCGACGCAACTCGCGCTCCAAATCCTTGATGCGCGAGCGATCCTGTTTGGCTTGCTTCGGGGTGGCTCCCACCTCTTTGGGCTCGGCCAAGGACTTTGTCGCACTTTGCTGCCAGGCAATCAAATCTGCTGGGTAGATGCCCTTCGTGCGACACCATGCGCTCTTGCTGACCTCGTCCATGGATGCTGTGGTCACCACAGCATCAAGCCTTGCCGCCCCTGACCAGCTCTGATCAGAAGCAGGAAGCAACAAGAATTCACTGCGCCAGCGTTCCAGCGTCACTGCGGCGATGCCGGCATCACGAGCGACAACTTCCGGCGACTCATTGAGCGGCGGTAGCAGACGAGCTACATATTTATTTTTGAAGGATTTTCCGTATCGAGCCAACTTGTTCTCTCATCACGCCCCCTGTTTTGAAGATCTAACGAGGCGACAAGTAGTCTGACACAGGGGGGTAAGGATGTGGTGGCAACCTATGTTTCACCTATTCAGTATTCGAGCTATGACTGCGACCAACTACGGCAAGAGTTGGCGCGCATCAATGGGCGGGCAAGTCAGCTGACGGGGCGGCTTGATGAGGCTGCCAGTAACGACAAAGCGATTGTAGGCGTTGGGATGATTTTGTTCTGGCCCGCACTTTTTGCGCTTGGTGGCACTAAGCAGCAAGAAGCTGAGCTTTCTCGTTTGAAGGGTGAATATGATGCACTTCAAACTGCTAGCACCGGCAAAAAATGTACTTAAGCCAAACCATGAAAAACATACTCGTTATTCTGTCGGTTTCTGTGTTGGCGGGCTGCGCGACCCCGGCAGCAGTTGAGCAAATGTCTGTCTCGTTGCCTATCACACAAACGAATTCAGCACTTAAGAATAGTGTGGGAGTCATAGAGGTAACGGGCGGGAGAGAGACAAATCCGATGTGGACCTCGCAAGTGTCGAGTGATGCCTTTAGGCGTGCGCTTGAACAATCACTTGAGAATGCTGGGATGTTCAGCAAGATTGTTGCTGGTAGTAAGTATCAGCTAACTGCGGATTTAACCCGACTTGACCAGCCTATGATGGGGTTCGATATGACGGTTACTTCAACCGTTCGATACTCTTTCATTGAGACTCAGACACGCAAAGAAGTTTATGCGAAAGTTATTCAGATCAGCTACACTGCCAAAATGTCTGATGCCTTTGTTGGTACTCAGAGATTGAAACTTGCTAACGAAGGGGCAGTCAAAGCTAATATCCAAGGGCTTATTAACGATTTGATAGCCCTTAAGCTTCCTTAAAAGTGTTGGCGCCAACTGGCTATTGAGTCAGGCAAGCGTGCCGGCTTTTGAAGGCCGGCTGTGGATAAGTCTAGGTGTCTTGTGGCCCTTGATTCCCGCTAGAGTAAACTTCAATTCAATTTCCTTGTAGAGCACCCTCGGTTTCGACCTCGGGTGCTCTTCTTTTCTGCCAACCAACCCGAAAAGGGTCTTTATATGTTGCTCACCTTCACCGCCATCATTTTGATTGCAGCCACCCTTGCCGAAATGGGCAGGTTGGCCGGCTATATCGCCATGCTGACTTCTAAGCAATTGCGCGAATGAGATCGCTCGGCTCGAATGGGGTGGGTTCGAATAGCCGATTCAAGCGCGCCGCGACGACCTTTCATTCACGCCCGGCGGCCTGGGCGGCCGCAGTCTTGATCTCGATACCGCGAAACTGCCCGGCAAGGGCTGGGGCTGCCGGGCGCGGGTAACGCTGCGGGCTGAACCGATTCAGCAGTTCCGCCTCTCGCACACGCGCCAGTGCGACATTTGCCAGCTTCACATGGCCGTAGCCACGCATGGCCAGCGGAATGGCGGCGACCTGCAGGGCCAGCGGCCGGTTCTGCTCGGTGAGCTCGGCGCTCAGCTCGGCGAGCCGGACCTCGAACTGGCCGATCAGCTCGCGCTCCATCCGCCGCTCATCAGTGCGCCCGAAGGGATCGAGTGCGGTACCACGCAGCCACTTGAACCGCGCCAGTACCCGCAGGCCCGTCATCATCCAGCCGCCGAAGACCACTTTGCGTGGCGCGCTGCCGTCTCGTCCTCTGGCCAGCAAGGGCGGCGCCATGTGGAACGCCAACTGAAGCGGCCCTTCGAATTGGGCCTGCAACTGGCGCATGAACTGGCCATCGGTGTACAGGCGTGCCACTTCGTATTCGTCTTTGTAGCTCATCAGCTTGAGCAGGCTTCGCGCGGCTGCACAAGCCAAGGGCAGTGATTCATCCGCGCCAGCCAGTTCACGCTCCGCTTGCGC
>JBIKPD010000243.1:0-6048 GCA_044357665.1 Roseateles sp.
CGCTCAGGAATACCCGAGCCGCTGCGGCGGAATCTGATGGATAGAGATTTTAATTCAGTTCGGCGTGCAATTCTTGCAGGGATTGCACCAGCAACCCGTCCTGATGCTTCATGCCTTCAACCGCAGCCTCACAGCCTGCCATGGTCGTGTAATAAGTCACCCGGGCTGCCAGCGCCGCTTGGCGAATATAGCGGCTGTCTGCAATCGCCAGCCGGGTCTCATCGACGGTCGTGAAGACCAACTGGATTTCTCCGCCCTTGACCATGTCGACGATATGCGGGCGACCATCCTTGATCTTGTTGACCACCCGCACCGGCACACCAGTCTCGGCAATCGCTGCAGCCGTGCCCTTGGTCGCGACGACGCCAAAACCCAATGCGTGAAGGTCATGCGCCACAGCCACTGCACGCAGTTTGTCGCCATTTTTCACCGTGATCAAGACATTGCCCTGGCGCGGCAGACGTGAGCCGGCGCCAAGCTGGCTTTTCAGCATCGCTTCGCCGAAAGTTCGCGCAGCACCCATCACTTCGCCGGTCGATCGCATCTCGGGGCTCAGGATCGGGTCGACGCCGGGGAACTTGTTGAATGGGAAAACCGCTTCCTTGACGCTGAAATAAGGCGGGATGACCTCGGCAGGCACCCGTCCCTTGGCATCCCGCTGGTCCTTCAGCTTCTGGCCCGCCATGCAGCGCGCGGCGATCTTGGCCAGTTGCTGTCCGGTAGCTTTCGACACAAAGGGCACGGTGCGCGAAGCGCGGGGATTGACTTCCAGCACATAGACCGTGGCGCCTTCCAATGGACCGGTCACATCGCCCTGGATGGCGAACTGCACGTTCATCAACCCGACGACCTTCAAGGCGCGCGCCATCTCGGCAGTCTGCCGGCGCAGTTCGTCCTGCAAGGCCAAGGACAAGGTGTAAGGCGGCAAGGAACAGGCCGAATCTCCGGAGTGGATGCCGGCGGCTTCGATATGTTCCATGATCGCGCCGATCATCACCTCTTCGCCGTCGCAGATGCAATCGGCGTCGACTTCCACCGCGTCTTCTAGAAAACGGTCGAGCAGCACAGGAGATTTCTCGGAAACCCGCATCGCCTCGCGCATATAGCGCTCGAGATCCTTGTCGCCATGAACGATTTCCATCGCCCGGCCGCCCAGCACATAGCTCGGACGAACAACCAAGGGGTAACCGATTTCATGAGCCGCTTGCAGCGCAGCCTCTTCGGTGCGGGCGGTACGGTTCGGCGGTTGTTTCAGGCCCAGGCTGTGCAACAGCTTCTGGAAGCGCTCGCGGTCCTCGGCCATGTCGATGCTGTCGGGCGAGGTGCCGATGATCGGCACGCCATTGGCCTCCAGATCTAGGGCCAGCTTCAATGGCGTCTGCCCGCCGTACTGGACGATCACGCCGACCGGACGCTCTTTCTCGTAGATTTCCAGCACGTCTTCAAGCGTTACCGGCTCGAAATAGAGGCGGTCCGAGGTGTCGTAATCGGTCGAAACGGTCTCGGGATTGCAGTTGACCATGATGGTTTCATAGCCGTCTTCGCGCAGCGCCAGCGAAGCGTGAACGCAGCAATAGTCGAACTCGATGCCCTGACCAATCCGGTTCGGACCACCGCCAAGCACCATGATCTTCTTCCGATCCGTCGGCTCGGCTTCGCATTCCTCTTCATAGGTCGAATACAAGTAAGCCGTTTCGGTCGCGAATTCGGCAGCGCAGGTATCAACCCGCTTGTAGACCGGCCGAACACCAGCAGCCCACCGCGTTTGACGCACCAACTGCTGGGTCGTCTGCAGTAATTTGGCCAAACGCAAATCGGAAAAGCCCTTTTTCTTCAGCAGGCGCAACTCATCGTTGCTCAAGTCGGTGAGCTTGCGCCCGGCCAGTGACTGCTCGATCTTGATCAGCTGTTCGATCTGGGCCAGGAACCAGGGATCGATCGCGGTTTCCTCGAAGACTTCAGCCAGACTCATGCCGATGCGGAAGGCATCGGCGACGAACAGAATCCGCTCCGGCCCTGGCTCGCCGATTTCCTGGATGATTTCTTCCCGATCCGACGGCCGGCAGGAGGTCCTCTCGGTCAAGCCATCGATGCCGGTCTCGAGTCCGCGCAAGGCTTTCTGAAAGCTTTCCTGGAAGGTGCGACCAATCGCCATCACCTCGCCGACCGATTTCATCTGCGTGGTCAAGCGTGAATCGGCCATCGGGAATTTTTCGAAGGCAAAACGCGGAATCTTGGTGACCACATAGTCGATCGAAGGTTCGAACGAAGCCGGTGTCGTGCCGCCTGTGATGTCGTTGCGCAACTCATCGAGCGTGTAGCCGACGGCCAGCTTGGCAGCGATCTTGGCGATCGGAAAACCGGTGGCCTTTGAAGCCAGCGCGCTGGAGCGCGAAACGCGCGGATTCATCTCGATCACCGTCATCCGGCCGTTGACCGGGTTGATCGAAAACTGCACGTTGGAGCCGCCGGTGTCGACACCGATCTCGCGCAGGATCGCGATCGAAGCGTTGCGCAACAACTGGTATTCCTTGTCGGTCAACGTCTGCGCAGGCGCGACGGTGATCGAATCTCCGGTATGCACGCCCATCGGGTCGAGGTTCTCGATCGAGCAGACGATGATGCAGTTGTCGGCGCTGTCGCGGACGACTTCCATCTCGTATTCTTTCCAGCCGATCAGGGATTCCTCGATCAGCAACTCGTTGGTCGGCGACAGATCGATGCCGCGCTTGCAGATCTCTTCAAACTCTTCCGGGTTATAGGCGATGCCGCCGCCGCTGCCCCCGAGCGTGAAGCTCGGCCGGATGACCATTGGGAAACCGGTGCCGCCGATCTGGGCGCGGATGCTTTTTTGCACCGCAAGCGCCTCTTCCATATTGTGCGCAATGCCAGATCGAGCCGAATCGAGGCCGATCTTGGTCATCGCATCCTTGAATTTCAGGCGGTCTTCGGCCTTCTCGATCGCCTGCTCATTGGCACCGATCATCTCGACGTCGTACTTGGCCAGCACGCCGAACTTGTGCAACTCGAGCGCGCAGTTCAAGGCCGTTTGTCCGCCCATGGTCGGCAGCAGCGCCATCTTGTCATCAGGAAAGGCCAGTCGCTCCTTGGCAATGATTTTTTCGACCACCTGCCAGGTGATCGGCTCGATATAGGTGACGTCCGCCGTGTCCGGATCGGTCATGATCGTGGCCGGGTTGCTATTGACCAGGATGACCTTGTAGCCCTCCTCGCGCAAAGCCTTGCAGGCCTGGGCGCCGGAATAGTCGAACTCGCAGGCCTGGCCGATGATGATGGGGCCGGCCCCGATGATCAATACACTTTTGATGTCAGTACGTTTTGGCATGTCTTGTCTCAGTCAGATCCGGGCTCAGGCCTTGGCCATCAAACCGATGAAGCGGTCAAACAAATAAGCGATGTCATGCGGGCCCGGGCTCGCCTCAGGATGGCCCTGGAAGCAAAAGGCCGGCTTGTCAATGCGCTCCAGCCCTTGCACGGTGCCATCGAACAGGCTGACATGGGTTGGGCGCAGATTGGCTGGCAAACTGGCTGCATCGACGGCAAATCCATGGTTCTGGCTGGTGATGCTGACGCGCCCGCTGTCGAGATCCTTGACCGGATGGTTGGCACCATGGTGACCGAACTTCATCTTGAAGGTCTTGGCCCCGGAAGCCAACGCCATGATCTGATGCCCCAGGCAGATGCCGAAAGTCGGGATGCCGGAGTCCATCAATTCGGCCGCAGCCTTGATCGCGTAATCGCAGGGCTGAGGGTCTCCGGGTCCATTCGAGAGAAACACGCCATCGGGCTGCAGCGCCAGCACTTCAACCGCGCTGGTCTGCGCCGGTACCACCGTGATCCTGCAGCCGCGCGATGCCAGCATGCGCAGGATGTTGCTCTTGACCCCGAAGTCATAGGCCACGACATGAAAGAGCGGTTTGACCTGCTGTCCATAACCGCTGCCGAGTGTCCATTCGGTTTCAGTCCATTCGCAGCGTTCGGTCCGGCTGACCACCTTGGCCAGGTCGAGACCGGCCATGCTTGGCGCAGCCTGGGCTGCGGCAATGGCGCTGGCAATCAGCGCCGCGGTGATCGGCTCGCCAATGGCCAAGGCCATGATGCAGCCATTCTGCGCGCCGCTGGTGCGCAAGACCCTTGTCAAGCGCCTTGTGTCGATGTCGGCAATCGCCACCTTGCCTTCGTCGACCAGGTATTGCACCAGGCTGCGGGTCTTGCGGAAATTGGAGTCGAGGATCGGCGGCTCCTTGATGATCAGGCCCGCGACATGGATCTTTTCAGCCTCGACATCCTCGTCATTGATGCCGTAGTTGCCGATATGCGGATAGGTCAAGGTCACGATCTGGCGGCAATAGCTCGGATCCGTGAGGATTTCCTGATAGCCGGTCATGGCGGTATTGAACACCAACTCGCCGACAGTCAGACCGACCGCACCGATCGAACTACCTTTGAAGACCGTGCCGTCTGCCAGGGCAAGTATCGCTTTGGGGGATTTGAGCAGTTCTGGCAGCACGGGAACTCCGGTATTGAGCAAACCCAGCGATGCCGGACATCAAGTCAAACAGTTGACGAGAGGCCTCGATCAGGTGTGAAACTTTGATCAGCTTCGCTGGACGCTTTGGGTTGCGGGTAAACCTGTCGAGTATAACCGACGAGGGTGATTTTCCAGCCTGGGCAGACTCCGTGCCACTGCTGGCGGACGCAAAAAAACCCGGATCCGGCTTGCCGGACCCGGGCCATCGAATCAAGCTGGGTTCAGACCAGCGCAGCGATGCCAGCCCTTGCGATCTGGGCATCCTCACTGGATTTGACACCGCTCACGCCTACACCACCGACGCAGACAC
Organism: Roseateles sp.; assembly: GCA_044357665.1. GTDB lineage: Bacteria > Pseudomonadota > Gammaproteobacteria > Burkholderiales > Burkholderiaceae_C > Paucibacter_A. Next base: position 4,863 of record JBIKPD010000243.1, read on the forward strand.
CATCAACCATGATCGGCAAACCACCTTCAAGCAACCCGTTCAAGCCAGGCGCGCTCAGGAATGACATGCGACCCTGGTTGATCATGTCCTCGTAAACCTTCGATTCACGCCGTCCCAGCGCTGCGGTATGCGCTTTGGCCGGCGCGATATGCGCCGCGACTGGCGCTGTGCCGTCGAGCCGCTGCAACCAGAGCAAATGCCCACCATCGTCGACGATGGCAATGCAGACCGCCCAATGATTCGCCAGCGCTTCAGCTTCTGCTGCTGCAGCGATGCGCTTGCTGTCATCAAGGGTCAGATATGGTTTTTGCTTCATGTGCTTGAAATTCCCGCTCAAAGCCGCACTTTAGCTTGGCGGATGATGGGGATTGCGGCGCTTGAAAGCAAAACTGTCAGCCGACGCCTTGATTGAATGGTGGAAGCTTGCTGTAAATAACGTTACAGTTGCTGCTGGGTCCTTGGTCACTTTCTGACTTCGATTTCTTTGGAGCATTTATGAACGATAGCCTGAACACACAATATGACAGCGCGATCAGCAATGGGCTGAGCTCAAATAGCCAGCGCGTGCTGCGCAATACCTACTGGCTGCTGGCTGTGTCTATGCTGCCTACCGTGCTGGGCGCTTGGGTCGGCGTCTCGACCGGCATCATGGCATCGATGGGCGCAGGCATGAGCATGCTGGTGTTTCTGGGCGGCGCCTTCGGTCTGATGTATCTGGTCGAGAAGAATAAGGACAACAGCACTGGCGTCTATGCCCTGCTCGCCTTCACCTTCTTCATGGGCTTGATGCTGTCGCGCATGCTGACGCATATCCTGATGTTCCGCAACGGCGGCAGCCTGATCATGACGGCCTTCGGCGGCACCGGAGCGATCTTCTTTGCCATGGCCAGCATGGCAACCGTGATCAAACGCGACCTCTCCAGCATGGGCAAATTCCTGTTCGTCGGAGCGGTCATCCTGATGGTGGTCGGCATCGCCAACATCTTCCTGCAGTCATCAGCGTTGATGCTGACGATGCTGGCCCTGTCGATGGCGGTGTTCTCGGCCTTCATGCTGTACGACATCAAGCGCGTTATTGACGGCGGCGAGACCAACTACATCTCGGCCACCCTCGCGATCTATCTGGACATCTACAACGTGTTCCAGTCGCTGCTGGCTCTGCTGGGCATCTTTGGCGGCGACCGAG
>JBIKPD010000458.1:0-3091 GCA_044357665.1 Roseateles sp.
GCAGGCAATGGAGCGCAGAAAAAATTCTTGGCCGACGAAGTTGATTGCCATCCCATGCCAAGATGCTGTCAGGAGTTAGTGACACCACAACGGGGATCGCGCGCCTCAGCCAATAGCATCCTGACCGGCTGGGCATGGCTGCGGATGGCGAGCCCGCCCACCACAGAGAACAGACCATGCCTTCAATCGCTGACAAACTGGCCGCTCTGCTGAGCAATGTCCGCCGACCCGGAGATTTCTATGCCAAGGGCGTGACTGAACTGCGAACCCCGCGTTTGGAGGTGCTCGGCGTCGGTCCGCTCGCCCTGCCCTTGCTGGCGGCCCAGGCTGAGCAACTCATCAACGTGGCAGAGCGCGCGCCTTACGGCCGTGGTGGCGAGACCCTGGTCGACACCACGGTTCGACGAACCTGGCAGATCGGTGCTGACCAGATCCAGATTGCAGGCAGCCAATGGGCAAAAATGCTGACCGCCATTGTTGCGAAGGCGGCCCAAGGGCTAGGCGTGACCGAGCCGGTGGCTGCCGAGTTGTACAAGCTGCTGATCTACGACGAGGGCAGCCATTTCGTCAGCCACCGCGACACCGAGAAAAGCCCTGGCATGTTTGCCACGCTTCTCGTCACGCTGCCCTCATTGCACAACGGTGGCGACCTGCTGGTGCGCCACAAGGGCCGCGAGGTGCGACTGGAGATGCGCTGCGAAGACCCCTCGGAGGTGGCGTTCGCCGCCTTCTATGCCGACTGTGTGCACGAGGTGCTGCCGGTGTCATCGGGCTACCGTATGGTGCTGGTTTACAACCTGCTGCGCCAGGGTGGTGGCCGCGCACCGGGGCCACCCAACCATGACGAGGCACAAGCCGGTCTTGAAGCCCTGCTTTTGCGCTGGTCGACCGCCAAGGCAGCACCCAATGACGACAGCCCCGAAAAACTAGTGTTTCCACTCGAACATGCCTATACGTCCGCCGAATTGTCGTTTGCGACCCTGAAGGGTGCGGATGCTGCAGCCGGCGCCGTCCTCACCGCGGCTGTGGCGCGGGCAGGCTGTGATCTTCATGTGGCCCTGCTGACGATAGAAGAAAGCGGCTCGGCCGAGTACGCCGCCCAAATGCGGCCCAGCCGTTGGCGCAGCGGCAGCGGTACCTACGACGAAGAATTCGAGATTGGCGAGATCATTGATTCCAGCCGAATGCTCTCGGGATGGGCCAGACCCGATGGCAGTTCGGCATCGTTTGGTTGTCTGCCGTTCGACGATGCGGAACTTTGCCCGGCCGATGCCTTGGCAGACATGGAACCCGACGAGCAGCATTTCCAGGAGGCCACCGGCAACGAAGGTGCGTCGTTCGAGCGCACATACAGTCGGGCTGCGCTCGTGCTGTGGCCTCAGGAGCGACGTCTGGCGGTACTCAATCAAGGCGGATTGCCTGTCACCTTGCCTTACCTCGGCGAGTTAACCGGACGCTGGGCCGCGGGCGATCAGGACCAAGAATTGCCCTTGTGGCAAGAGGCACATCAACTCGCCGGTCACATGCTGCGAACCTGGCAAAAGGAGCCTTTCTATCCAAGGCAGGTCGGCGAGAGTTCCGGCGCCAAGATGCTCGGATTGATGACCCGTTTGCGGGACACCGAACACGCCGAATCGATCTTGGCCGACATCATCGCCACGGGCGGGCATGGCAAGAACGACAACGAAACCGTGCAACTAGCCTTGGGCCTGTTTTCGGCGCCGCGGGCCGCACAATGGCTGGAAACTATCGTCGCTGCAAACGCCGAGATCTGCCCTTGCAGTTGCGCCGACTTGCTGGCGCGCAGGACGCGAGTCGGCGCGATCGCGGACAGCTTGGCTAAGGCCGGCAAGGCGCTGCTGCTGGCGCTCCCGAGCGACACAGCGCGGTTGTCACAAGTGGCTGCGCCCTGGCAGCTGCAGAAGATCGATGCCGGGTTTGTCGTTGACAGCGTGTCGGCACTGTCCCGGATCGAGGCGGCGCTGGCGGACTCCGCGGTCGATCATCTGCTGGTCTGGCCAAAGACCTTCGACATGGACGCGGTCATCCTTCCGGCCGTCAGGCAAATGGTGCAACAGGCCGGCGCAGGTTCCATGGCTGCCCTTGACCGCCTGCGCGCCGCCTGCCTGAACCATCTCCATGCGCGAGTGGCGATCCCGCTGGAAGCGCCTGTCGACTGGACGCGCACGGGTACCAAAGGTTGCCAATGTGTCAGTTGCCGAGCGCTGGACCGGTTCCTGGCCGACCCCGAGCAGCAGCAATGGGTTTTCAAGGCGAATGAGTTGGATCGCCAGCATGTGGTGGACACGGTACGCAGCGACAGGTGCGACGTGGACTGTAAGACTGAGAAGCGCGGGCGCCCGTACTCGCTTTTGTGCCTCAAAAACCAGGCCAGCTATGAACGGCGCGCCGCACAGCGACAGCAAGACCTGGCGGATCTTGCACGGCTGGCAGTCCGGGGGTAGCTCGCCTGGATTTCCCTGCATCGGGTCATCTCAAGCAAGGCCCGGAAACAAAAAAACCCCAAACTCTCATCGAAGAATGGGGTTTCATGTTGACGCCAGAAAGCGTCAGTCCACCTGCTTACATATGCTCGATCATCACCTGACCAAAGCCCGAGCATGACACTTGCGTCGCACCGTCCAGCAGGCGGGCGAAGTCATAGGTCACGCGCTTGCTCAGGATCGACTTGCCCATCGAACTGATGATCAGGTCGGCGGCTTCAAACCAGCCCATGTGGCGCAACATCATTTCGGCCGAGAGAATCTCGCTGCCCGGATTCACATAGTCCTTGCCGGCGTACTTGGGCGCAGTGCCATGGGTCGCTTCAAACACAGCCACCGAATCGCTGAGGTTGGCGCCAGGAGCAATGCCGATGCCACCGACCTGGGCAGCCAGCGCATCAGAGACATAGTCACCATTCAAGTTCAAGGTGGCGATCACCGAGTACTCGGCCGGGCGCAGCAGAATTTGCTGCAGGAAGGCGTCAGCAATGACGTCCTTGACGATGATGTCCTTGCCGGTCTTCGGGTTCTTGAATTTGCACCATGGGCCACCATCAACCAGTTCGGCACCGAACTCGTTGATGGCC
>JBIKPD010000244.1:0-6032 GCA_044357665.1 Roseateles sp.
GGGTGCCGAGGCCTTCCTGCAGCGGCGCAAGGCGAATTTTCAGCACAGGCCAGGCGTGCAGAAACCGCAAATTTGAAGCACAATATGTCCGGACAAGTTTTGTCACAACGGATCAATTGCCGCGACAGCGGACACAGGAGCATTCCCCTTTGAAACATCGAACCCTGCGCGGCACCATCCGCTACACCAGCGACAAACCCGAGCGCCTCGGCCAGGAACGCGGTCGTGAATATTTCATCATGACCGACCAATCCGACGGCGTGCGGGTGATTCATGCGCATTGCGAAATCGACGATGCTCCCGACGTGATACGCGATGTGGTGCTAAGCCTGGCCGCTGACGGACGCCCGCTTGATGCCTCGGTGCGCTTGACCGTTGGCGGCAAATTCGAAGGCACGGGCTGGATGCGCTTCCAGGATCAGGTGTCCGAATGCGAAAGTTTCAACCAGCGCGCCGGCCGGATCTCGCAGCGGATTGCCAACCCCGCTCCCCTGACTGGCATGGGCACCCATCCAATCTGCGGCGATGCGCTGATGCTGCGTGCCTATGACTTGACGCGCGGGCCGGGTCGGCAGTTCTTTCCGCAGATGATGTTGAGCTCGCCCGACCACCGCGGCGCCACCGGGCCGCAACTGTTCCCGCTCGGCCTGGGGCTCGAGTTCGTCGGACCCGAGGCGGTCGAGGTGCCGGCAGGAAAATTCGACGCCTTGCATTTCCGCTATGTCGATACTGCCGGGCAGTTGCCCGAGGAACATCCGGCCTACGACGTCTGGTGCACCGCTGATGGCAGTTACATTTTCTTGCGCGGCTGCGTCGGCGGCTATATGAAGACGCGCTACGAACTGACCGAACTGCGCGGGCTGGAGTTGCCGGCATGAATTCAATCAAGCAATTTGTTCCAGGAGCAACTCGATGAGCGCCTACATGATCGTCCAGGCGCGCATCACGCAGCCAGAAAAATTCCGCGCCTATACCGCAGTCGTGCCGGCTTTGGTCACGCGCTTCGGCGGCCGCTATCTGGTACTCGGCGGCGCCACGCAAAAGCTCGAGGGCGATGGCTGGCCCGAGGTCAAGACCGTCATCAGCGAATGGCCCAGCCGGGCCGCCGCTCAGGCCTTCTGGCAATCCGAAGAGTATCGGGAAGCCTGCAAGCTGCGCGATGGGGCTGGCGATTTCACCGTCGTGCTGGTCGACGGGCTCGGCGAAGCGCCCGCCGCCTGAACCTGCTGAAGTTCGCGGACGATCAGGACGACTCGTGGCGCAGCACAGTCGAGATGCGAAACAGGTCGGCGCGGTGCCAGGAAATTGCCACCAGGATCAAAGCCCCTTGGCGGTCGTAATAAGCTCGCTGCGCGCGCAGCGAAGGTGCGCCTTTGCGGGTCTGCAAATGGGTTGCGGTAGCAGCATCCAATGCGACCGCATCAAAGGTCTGCTCGATCCGGCCCAAATTATTCGCGTCGAGTGACTCCAGCATCGTCGCCAAGGCAGTCTCGCGCTTGAGCAAGATCGCGCGCCGGCGCTCAGGCTGCGGCGGAAACAGCACCTGGCTCAATGCAAAAGGCCTGCCGGAGTCACCACGCTCGCGGCGCAAGCCGGTCAGCTCGATGCAGCGCGTGCCTTCGGCGCAACCGAGCAGCAAGGCCTGATTGGCATCGACCGGAATTTCGCCTGCCTTCAGCAACAGCAGCCGGCTCGCGCTGCCGTACTGAAGCAGATCTTCGATGTTGTCCACCATCTGGCGCAGCCGGGCCGGCGGAGTCAAGGCGATCACGGCCGACCCGGACCCCTGGCGCCGCGAGATCAAACCGCGTTCCTCAAGAATGCGCAGCGCTTCACGGATCGTGTGGCGACTGGCCTGCAACTGTTCACAGAGTTCAGACTCGGCCGGCAGCTGACTGCCCACAGGATATTTCTCGCCGGCAATGGCTTGCATCAGTTCTTCGGCGATGGCCCGGTAACGGGGGATCTTCTTGTTCAGCATTGGCACTGCATCAAATTTAGGTGAAGCACAGGTGTAAGCGAAGCAATGATTAGCCAGTTTTTGTAGAAATTTTCGGAAAAATCTTGCAAATTTGTCTGGACAAATCTTACTGATCAATTACATTATCAGCGGGATTGGCTACTTGTACGGACAAATTTTTAATTTTTAAACCGGGAGACTCCTGATGCGTATATCAACTCAGTTTGCAATGACAGTTGTAGCTTTGGCGGCCTGCCAAGCGATGGCCCAAACGGCACCCGCTGCAAATCCGGCCGGAACTAGCGATGCGAAAGACACATCGACGCTTGAGACGGTGATCGTGACTGCACAGCGGCGACCCGAACTGATTCAGAAGACTCCTGTCGCGGTCACTGCACTGAGCAGCGAGGCCTTGGAAAGCAGGCAGGTAACCAATGTCATGGATATAGCGGCACAGGTGCCCAATTTGCGGATCGAGCCTGTGACCGGCTTGTCGAACGCTTCCCGCGTCTTCATACGAGGTGTCGGCGAAGACCAGTCGACCCCGACGACCGACGCTGCAATCGGCATGTATGTGGACGGCGTGTATTACCCCCGTACGCTCGGCGCCCTGTTTGATCTGGTGGATGTGCAGCGCATCGAGGTGCTCCGCGGGCCGCAGGGGACCTTGTATGGCAGAAATACCTCCGGTGGCGCGGTCAAGATCATCACCCGTGATCCAGGCGATACTTTCGAGGGGACGGCTGAATTGACGACTGGCAGTTTTGGCCGGCAGCAACTGCGCGCTGCTGTCGGCGGACCGTTGGGACGAACGCTCAGAGCATCGTTGAGCGTTCTCCAGCAAAGCCGCGATGGCACGTCAATCGACAGTACGCTGGGGCGTGACGTCAACCGCAAGGACCTGAACTCCGTTCGCGGCAAGTTCATCGTGGATGCGACCGAAAATCTTGAGTTCAAGATGGTGGTTGACCAGACCACGGACAAAGGCGATGTCTTCGTCGGAACAAGTGGCTTCACCGGTGTACCCGCAAACCTGTTGGCGACCACCGCCAATGCCGATCCGGCAGGCTATCTGCAGACACGCGGCGCCGCATTGACTGGAACCTATGTGAGTGGCAACTACACGCTGACTTCCATCACGGCTTGGCGCGACTTGAAGAACTACGGCACGCTGGACAACGACGCCGAGGAACGGACCATCAACCATTTCGCCTTTGACGCTGCCCAGAAACAGTTCAGTCAAGAGTTCACGCTGGCTGCGAAATGGGGCCGAGTCGACGCAATCATGGGTGCCTACTGGTTCAATGAAGACAATACCTACGCTTCAACGACCACCAGCGGCTCGCGTGCCAATCCAGCTGCAGCGCTCACATCGACCGTGGGCTTGACAACCCAGAAAAGCACCAGCAGCGCGCTGTTCGGGCAAGCTACTTATTCGCTGACCGATGCACTCAGGTTGACTGCCGGTGGTCGCCAGACCAACGACAAGAAAACGTTTTCCGACGTCTACCCTGCACGGGCTTTGAGTTTCGCCGCTGAAAAGGAGTGGTCAGCATTCACGCCGCGATTGGGGGCCGATTACCAGATGAGCAAGGAAATCTTCCTGTTCAGCTCCTACTCGAAGGGCTACAAGGCTGGCGGATTCAACCGCAGCACCGTCGCGGTAACGGCTCTCACGCCCTATGACCAGGAGGATGTCACGACTTTCGAGGCCGGGATCAAGACCGATCTGCTCGGCGGACGCCTGCGCACCAACGTGACCTACTTCTCGAACAGCTACAAGGCACTGCAGTTGTCTGCCTTTGATCCTGCGACCAATGTCAGCCGGCGTTTCAATGCAGCTTCAGCAACCACCAGTGGCGTCGAGATCGAAGTCTCTGCGATTCCGGTGAAGGGGGTTCGCACTTACGCCACGCTGGGCTATCTGTCAGCCAAATACGACAGCTTCTTCGACCGTATCAATGGGGTGCTGACCGATGTCTCGTACCTCAAGCTCAAAGGTGCGCCACGCACGACCGGATCACTTGGTTTTTCCTGGCTGATGCCGGTCGCTGTCCCCGGGTCATTGCGTCTGAACGCAGATGTCAGCCTGCGTTCACAGATGGAAAACAATATAGCCAACACACCGATCGTTGCTTCACCAGCCCTCAATTTGTTGAATGCATCGCTGGTCTGGAATTCGGCTGATGGCCACTGGACGACCACCTTGGCTGGGAAAAATCTGACCAACAAGAGCTATATCGGCGCCGGGCTTTACATCGGGGGACTGCTGACCAACCTTTACCCGGCTGATCCGCGCACTTTGTCAGCCAGCCTGCGCTATCGTTTTTAACCCATCGAGGAACAAGAAAATGCAAATGATGCGAAGCGCGGTTGCCGAGCGGGCAGGCCCTGCGGAATCTATTGTTTTGCAGGAGCGCCCGGTGCCGGTGCCAGGCGCAGGCCAGGTCCTGGTTCGCGTTGCCTATTCGCCCCTGAATCCACTGGACACCCATGCGCGCGCCGACCGGATCAAATGGAGCCATCCTGGTTTCCCATTTGTCCCCGGCTATGAATTCTGCGGGCGGGTTGAAGCAGTGGGCGCAAACGTCGACTCGCAATGGGTCGGCAAGCGCGTGTCGTCGGCGGGCGAATGGGGCGGCAATGCGGAATACGCGCTGGCGACAGCGGCACGCTTGGTTTCCATTCCCGATGCCTTCAGCTGGCAAACGGGGGCTACTTTCTCGACCTGCGCGCCCACTGCCTGGCATCTGGTGCACTCGGCCGGGAAGGTTCAAGCTGGCGATACCGTTCTGGTGCATTCGGCTGCGGGTGCGGTGGGTGCGCTGACGACGCAGATCGCAAAGTCCGCAGGGGCGACCGTGATCGGACTTGCGGGTGGGGCCGACAAGTTGGCCTACGCGAAGCAGTTCGGCGCAGACCATCTGGTCGACTATCGGGGCGACGATTGGGTGGCTCGCGTGAAAGCGCTCACCGCCGATCGGGGCGTTGACTTGATCATCGACGGCAACCAAGGCGTTGATGCCGCGCGGAACTATCAGGTGATTGCCCCCTGCGGAAACGTCATCTACCTGGGCGCGATGGCCGGCCCGGCACCTGAAGTTCCGATCGGTCTCTTGATCGGCAAGAGCTTCAGCGTCAGTGGCTTTGTCCAGTACTTCTGGCAGGCCAAGACCAAGTACCGGGAAATGGCCGAAATAATCCCCAAATTGAGCAGCGGTGAATGGCGCATTCCGGTCGAGAAGGTGTTTGAGTTGTCAGAGGTCGCTCAGGCGCATCATGATTTCGAAGATCGACGCCTTCTCGGGCGCACGCTGATTCGCGTTGGCGGGGAAATCTAGGTGAGCGCGGGCCAGGCGCAAGCCATAGGCGGCATCCACGAAGTCTGTTTTGGCGTCACCGACCTTGATGCGGCTTGCGCCTATTGGCGGGCTTTCGGATACCTCCCCATCGCCAGGGGGGCAGTCGGGCCGGATGCAACACAGGCACTCTACGGCGTTGCCTCCGCAGTGGAGTCTGTCAGGTTGCAACACCTGAATACCGATCATGGTTTGATCCGCTTGATGCGCTGGGATCAGCCCTTGAGCGGTGGCATCGGCCTCGCCCCGCTTCGCGGCCACGGCAGCCGATGGGTGGGGCAGTTTGCCCGCAATTGTCTGGACATCGGCAATCATGCTGCGGCGGCCAAGCGGCTTGGCACGCCATTGATCGACACAGCGCCAAGTTTTGTCGACTTGTCCAAGTACAACCCGCAGCATTACGGCCAAAATCCGCCGCAACCCTTTGTTGACCGCTTGCTGGCGGTGCGGGAATACACGCTGATTCAGCCTCTGTGGCGGCAGGCATTCCTGGAACGCTTTCACTATGAAAGCAAGTTGCTTGGACGGATCGACGATGACTCGTTGATGCGCTCATCGCAGATCGTCAATGCGAGTTTCATGGTCACTAGCGACGACCCGACGGTATTCGACTTTTATGCCGATGCGCTTGGCTTGAAGCTGGCTTCAGTGCAAGAGGTGCCATGGGATCAGGCCATGGCCAGCCGTGGCGTATTTGATCTGCGCGAAGGTGA
>JBIKPD010000245.1:0-6028 GCA_044357665.1 Roseateles sp.
ACGCTATGTCAAAGCTCCTGCTGAGGTCCTGGCGCTTGGGCAGGCTGCGGCGCAATTTATTGCTGGTTCATATACCGAAAAGGAGGAGGAAATTGACCTGACGACCGCCTGGACTGAGTTGCAGCGCTATCGGGGCAAGTCTTATTACTTGCATGAGAGTGATACTGTCATCAGGGATTTTGCGGAATTTTCGAATGAGGATGTCGGTGTCATCGAATCGCGCATGAACGATTTCCATGAGTACACCGGCGCCGAATGGAACAAGCTGCCAGAACCCGATTTCGTTGGCAAGACGAAATATTTTTATGCAAGTTCGCAGTTTTATATCTATGATTTGTTGACGGCAAATTTCAACAAGCAAGCCGTCGTCGATAAACTGCAGAGCTTCAATCCGCTGATTCTTGAAACCATTCTGGACCATCCGGGGAAGAAGTTCATCGAGTTTGGCGGAGGTCTGGGCGTTTTTTGCGAAATCGTTCAGAGTCTCGGCAAGGAAGTGACCTATCTCGATATACCCGGGTTGGTCAGCAAGTTCGCGACCTGGCGCATCAATAAATATGCGATTCCGGTGCAGGTCATCCTCTCGGATCCGGAATTATTCAGTCTGCAAGACAACTATGATATTATTTATACGGATGCGGTGCTTGAGCATACGATCAACCCGGAGCAGATCGTCAGGACACTTTGCGAACATTTGAATGCCGGCGGGGTGTTTATCTTGCTGGTCGATCTGGAAGGACCGAGCGAAAAGTTTCCGATGCATCGCCACGTCGATATAGCGCCACTGCACCGGATCATGCGGGAAAATGCTTTGGCGCCGATTCAGGGCGAGGGTGAATTTTGTTCGATCTGGCGTAAAGCGGGGTAATCGCAAGCTGCTGGAAAGAAATCCGGCGAGGTGGTTTGATATTTTCCTGCCAGACTTGCAGTTAACATCAGGGGGAATTTTCTGACCGGGCGTTTTGCAATGCAAGGCGGCGGGGCAGTTTCCAGATGGCATGAAAGACAGGCGGTAAAGATGCGTTCGCAATTGAAAAAAAGAATATTGGTCACGGGTGGCGCCGGTTTTTTGGGCAGCCATTTGTGTGACCGGCTGGTCGCGCGGGGCGATGACGTCATCTGCCTCGACAATTTCTACACCGGTAGCAAGAGCAATATCGCCCACCTGCTTGGGCAGAGCAATTTCGAGCTGATCCGCCATGATGTGACCTTCCCGTTCTATGTGGAGGTGGACGAGATCTACAACCTGGCCTGCCCGGCAAGCCCGATCCATTACCAGAATGACCCGGTGCAGACGACCAAGACCAGCGTGCATGGCGCCATCAATATGCTGGGCCTGGCCAAACGCTGCAAGGCCAAGATCCTGCAGGCTTCGACCTCCGAGGTTTACGGCGACCCTGAGGTGCATCCGCAGCAGGAAAGCTATTGGGGCCGGGTCAATCCGATCGGGATTCGCAGCTGTTACGACGAGGGCAAACGCTGCGCCGAGACCTTGTTTTTCGACTATTACCGCCAGCACAAGTTGCGTATCAAGGTGGTGAGGATTTTCAATACCTACGGGCCCAGGATGCACCCGGAAGACGGCCGCGTGGTCAGCAACTTCATCATGCAGGCACTGCGCGGCGAGGACATCACGCTTTATGGCGATGGCTCACAAAGCCGGAGTTTTTGCTTCGTTGACGACCTGATCGACGCGATGATTTTGATGATGGACAGCCCTGATGAGGTCACCGGCCCGATCAACATCGGCAACCCCGGCGAGTTCACGATGCTCGAGTTGGCCCGGCAGGTGCTCGAATTGACCGGCAGCGCTTCGAAGATCGTGCATCAGCCACTCCCCGCTGACGATCCGCGCCAGCGTCGCCCTGACCTGACCCTGGCCAATCAATTGCTCGGCTGGGCGCCGGGAATCCCTCTGCAAGATGGTCTGCAGAAGACGATCGCCTATTTCAAGACCATGGTCTGAGGGAGGGGCTGATGGAAGCCGCCATTCTTGTTCCAGCCCAGCCAGAAGACTTCAACCTGGCGCGGCGATGAAGATATTGTTCATCAGCGCTGGCGACAATATTGACTATCAGGCAGATTGCCTCTTTGTCGGTTTGCGGGAGATGTTCGGCGCCGAGGTGGTCGACGCCAACAAGCACCACCATGCTTACCTTAGCCATCCGGAGGCTGCATGCCGGCAGATGTACGGCATGGGCATGTCGGTGACAAGGCTGCTGGACGACATCGAGGTCGACCGCACTGACATCGAAGCGAAAATCAGGACCCAATATTTCGATCTGATTGTTTTTGGCTCCATCTTCAGAAATGTCGACTTTCTGGAACTGGTGATCGGAAATTACCCGCCTGACAAAATCATCGCGGTCGATGGCGAAGACCATGAACGCATCAACACCCTGGCGCTTGACTTCGGCATGTTGTATTTCAAGCGGGAACTGTCACTGTTGCAGGAGTCGATCTTGCCGATCAGTTTCGCTATGCCGACGTCCCGGTTCAAGCCCAATTTATTCAACAAGACCAGGGATTTCTCGATCTGTGATCCGCGCGACCGATCGACCTATATCTACCAAGACGAAGCTTCCTACTACGGCGGCTACCAGGAAGCTCGCCTGGCCGTGACGACCAAGAAGTCGGGTTGGGACTGCATGCGGCATTACGAGATCATTGCGAATGGCGCTTTGCCGGTGTTTCTTGATGTTGAAGCATGCCCGGCAGCCACGATGGTTTCTTATGAAAAGGCGCGCTGCAAGGAAATTATCGAAGATCTGGCCCTGAAGATGACGCCTTCCGACATCTATGAAAAACATGCTTGGGCGATGTTCTCTCATGCGCTGGTGCACAACACGACGAAGGCGCTTGGCGAGTACCTGGTCAATAGTTGGTTCAAGGCAAGGGCTCATCGCTAGTCGGGAATTGCTGGACTTCTGACCCTGGCTGAGCCATGTCGGCATGAGACAAATCGGCTTCGACGGGCCTTGCTTGTCAGCGCAATGAAAAATATCCGCGTCCAACGGCCATTTGACACAAGAAAAACAAGATGAAACCGTGTTTTGTGTGTAAAGTCGTCAGACAACAATTTTTTAAGGCGACGACATGCAACTCGGAATGATCGGTTTGGGGCGGATGGGCGGCAATATCGTTCGGCGCTTGATGAAAAACGGCCACGATTGTGTGGTTTTTGACACCAATGCAGGCGCTGTGGCGCAGCTGCAAGGTGAGGGTGCTGCAGGTGCTGCAGACCTGGCGCAGCTGGTGCAGCAGCTGGCGCAACCACGCGCGGTCTGGGTGATGCTGCCGGCTGGCGCAATCACCGAGGCGGCAGTGAGCAAGTTGGGCGAATTGCTGGCACCTGGCGATGTGATCATCGACGGTGGCAATTCGAACTACAAGGACGATGTGCGGCGCGCGCAGGAGCTGGCTGTCAAGGGTGTGCAATACATCGACGTCGGCACCAGCGGCGGCGTCTGGGGCCTCGAGCGTGGCTACTGCCTGATGATCGGCGGCGACCAGGCTTCGGTGCAGCGGCTCGATGCGATTTTCAAGACTCTGGCGCCCGGCATCGGCACCGTCGACCTGACTCCAGGCCGCGTGCCCGGTGCGTCAACGGCAGAAGACGGCTATCTCTACACCGGCCCGGCCGGATCGGGACATTTCGTCAAGATGGTCCACAACGGCATCGAATATGGCCTGATGCAGGCTTATGCCGAAGGCCTCGACGTGCTCAAGGGCGTGGCGCAGCAGAGCATTCCGGCCGAGCGCCGCTATGACCTGAACCTGGCCGACATCACCGAACTGTGGCGCCGTGGCAGTGTCGTATCGTCATGGTTGCTCGACCTCAGCGCGGCCGCTTTGGCCGAGGATCCACAGCTGAAGTCCTATTCGGGCTTTGTCGAGGATTCGGGCGAGGGCCGCTGGACCATCATGGCGGCGATCGAAGAAGCGGTGCCGGCCGATGTGCTGTCGGCAGCGCTCTATGCCCGCTTCCGCTCGCGCCAGGACCATACCTTCGCGGAGAAGCTGCTGTCGGCGATGCGCAAGCAGTTCGGCGGCCACCAAGAACCGACGAAGGCCTGAGCCATGGTGCAGGTTACCCATATCGAACATGATGCGATTCCGCATGGTCAGCGGGCCCCCGCTTGCGCAATGGTCATCTTTGGCGCTGCAGGGGATCTGACCAAGCGGCTGCTGATTCCGGCGCTCTACAACCTCGCGCGCACCGATCTGCTGCCGGAGAATTTCGCGCTGATCGGGGTCGACCGGCTCGAGATGACGAATGAGGCGTTCCGCCAGCATCTTGACGATGCGGTGCGCGCATTTGCGTCGGACAAGCATTATTCGCAGGCGCTCGACGAGACCCATTGGGGCGAGTTGCTGCAGCGGATCAGCTATCTGCCGGGTGATTTCGGCGCGGCCGAGACTTACCAGCATCTGCAGGAGCGTTTGACGCAGGAAAGCGTCGAGCATGGCACCGGCGACAACGCGGTGTTCTACCTTGCGGTGGCGGCGCGGTTCTTCGGCGGCATCGTCGATCAGCTCGGCGCTGCCGGTCTGGTCACCGAGGCGCCGGGTCGCTGGCGCCGGGTGGTGGTGGAGAAGCCGTTCGGCCATGATGTGGAATCGGCCAAGGCGCTGAATGCGCAATTGCGGCGCAATCTGGCCGAGCCGCAGATCTACCGCATGGACCATTTCCTGGGCAAGGAGACGGTGCAGAACATCATGTTGATGCGCTTTGCGAACAGCATTTTCGAGCCGCTCTGGAGTCGCGACCATATCGACCATGTGCAGATCACGGTGGCCGAAACCGTCGGCGTGGAAAGCCGTGCTGGCTTCTACGAGACCACCGGCGCTTTGCGCGACATGGTGCCCAACCATGTGTTCCAGCTGCTCGCCTTGACGGCGATGGAGCCGCCGGCATCGTTTTCTGCCGATGCGATCCGCAATGAAAAGACCAAGGTGCTCAACGCCGTGCATCCGGTCAACGCCGCGACCGACACGGTGCGTGGGCAGTACAGCGTTGGTCAGCATGACGGCCATCTGCACAATGGTTATCGCGAGGAAGCTGGGGTTGCCGCACTCAGCATGACCGAGACCTATGTCGGCATGAAGCTGGGCATCGACAACTGGCGCTGGTCCGGCGTGCCGTTTTATTTGCGTACCGGCAAGGCGATGGCCAAGCGCTGCAGCGAGATCTTGATCCAGTTCAAGCGCCCGCCGCTGTCGCTGTTTCGCGATACCGCCACCGAGGCGCTGACGCCGAATGCGCTGGTGCTGAAGCTGCAGCCTGACGAGGGCGCGGCGCTGATGTTCGGCGCCAAGATCCCGGGGCCGAATATCTCGATCGGCCAGGTGCATATGGACTTCCACTACAAGGATTACTTCCAGAATGCGCCGAGTACCGGCTATGAAACGCTGATCTACGACTGCATGATCGGCGACGCGACCTTGTTCCAGCGTTCGGACAGCGTGATCGCCGGCTGGCGCATCGTGCAACCGCTGCTCGATTTCTGGGCTGACGCAGATGCCAAAGCGCCACTGGCGGGCTACCCGGCGGGCTCGGACGGCCCGGCGGAAGCAGATGCCCTGCTGCAGGATAGCGGAAGAGCCTGGAAGCGACTCGTTTGAGTCGCTGAGGGCGGGACGCCATGTTTCCTGTCGTTCCGCCTGGCGGCATTGATTCGGCCTACCAACGCCGGCTTGAATCGACCGAAGTCAGTCCCGCCACCGGGACGCAGGCGGTGGTCGGTCTCGACCCGCAGGCCCCGCGCGCGCCGGCGATGCCGGTGGCCGGGCCCGAAGGTCAGGCCGTCCAGATCAAGAAAGAACAGACCGCACTGCAGGCCTTGCCCGAGGCGAATCGCGGCCCGGCCCTGGCCGACGAGGTTCTGTTTGCCGTGCCGACGCCCAATAGCGCGGTGCAGGTGGCGCCCAGGCTGCAGTTGCTGTTGCAGATGTTGCAGCAACTCGGCGTTGCTGAAGAAAGCGCCGAGCCGCAGGCGATCGTCAAATGGCCGCCTGCCGGCAAACC
>JBIKPD010000246.1:0-6022 GCA_044357665.1 Roseateles sp.
TTTTGCGGCCAATAGCGCGTGCTATTGGCAATAAATGCAACGCCGCAGACCGCCCGAGGCCGCGCTATCACAAACCGTGAGGGGTTATGCAGAGCATCCCTAGCATCATCCGGGCGGCACGCGATAAATCTGGTTCCACTCCGACGGCTTGAAGTCGGTATGCAGCGGGGAGGTTGGATCCAGCGCCAGCGGATGGTCAGGGTCGGTCATCGCAATGCCGTAGATCGGCTCGAGGTCGGTCACCAGCAATGACTTGTACTTGTAGTCCCCGACCGGACCCAGGTTGTAATATTTGTAGCCATTTTTGGCGGTCCAGCGTGCTGCCATCAAACAGGCATAGATGCCGGGCGAGCGGTTCTTGTAGTCGGTGTTCCATTGACAAAAACTGCCATAGACCTGCTCGCGCTCGGGTAGCAGGATCGACACATCGGTGAACACCAGGTCACCATTGTCGGCATGCACTTGCAGGATCAGCACATCGAGCTTGCGGATGTAGTCGACGAAACCAGCGATCTCCCGGGCATGAATGTCATAGGCATTGAAATGTTCGGCACCGAGTTCAAGGATGTATTCGACGCTGATGTCCTTGCCCGGGATGACCTTCTCTGACAGATGGAAATGCTTGAATAACTTGTCCAGCTCGCGGAACTTTCGCGCCCGCCAGGGATCGGTCCAGAAACTCTCGTCGGCGGCGTTGACCAAGCCGTAGTTGTCATTGATCGGCACGCCGAAGTTGCCATCCGGTGGCAAGGCATAGACGATGAAGGGTTTGCGCGCGAGCGCCAACATTTCAGGTGTGACGTCGATATAGGGGCAGAGCGCATCCCAGCGACTGGTGAAGTAGCGGGTCTCTTCGTGGAAACTCTCGACGCAGAGGTTGTCAGCGGTCCAGCTCTGGTAGGCCAGCGACTGGATGGCCATGTCGATCGGCGGACAGGAGGCCGCTTCAAAAAATCCTTCAATTGGACGGAAGTCATTTCTCATGGCGCTTCATCCTTCGGCAAAGCCTTGAGCTTGAGGGGCTGCAGGTCGAAATAATCCGTATCGACCCGGAAGTTCTTGCGCAGAAAACCGGGGTCCGCTTTTGCCAGGCGTTTCAGCTCGGTCGACATCAGCCCCAGATGTGCGGAAGCCTCGCTGCCCTCATCCTGCAACTGCCGCTGGTATTCGGGCATCAGGGGACAATCGGCATCGAAGAGAAAGGCGCTGGTCTTCGGGTTGAACGAGAGCGGATAAAGCTGGCAACTGAACGGCTTGGCATCTCCCAAAGTGCAGCCTGAATCGCCCAGATGTTCGCAATTGGTCTGGATGCACAGACTGCCATGGACTTTTTTCTCGACGGCGGTCAATGTGACTTCGAGCGCGGGGTAGCCGTTGTCGATGTGACAGCAGCCGCGGCATTCGGCGCAGTGGTCAAAAAGCACAATCTGCTCCGGCGCCAACATAGTCGCCCATGCGGGCAAAAGTTGACCCTCGCGAACGCGAGCCGGCTCGTTCTTTTGCTGTTGTCTGACTATCCCGCATTGAGGCGATTTTTCTTGTTTTGGTGTTCGATTTTCAAGCTGCGCCGAGTATCTACGATGTTTACTCAATTTGAGCATATTTGATTATTTTAAACAGACCTTTTGTTCTACGCAATTGCTCTTTTCAAGGGTAAAACCTGAGCTTTCCGGATGTGCCCCGGCCAGCCGCTTGCATAGGGTGCTGCTTGACGGCCGCTGTTCTGGACCGAAGGACTTCTATCAGCTGAGTTTTTCCGCGGGCAGCCATGACAATTGCGCATGGCATCGCACGCAATTTGACGCCCGCCAAGGCGAACGACTGGCCAGAATTCACATCGTTGATTGACGAGGAAAAAGCATGGATTTCAATTTGAGCGAAGAGCACGCGAGTTTTGCTGATTCGGTGCGTCGCTTCGCTCGGGAAAAGCTGGCCGCTGGTGCGCTGCAGCGCGCGCATTCGTCTGCCTATCCGGCCGATGTCGCGCAAATGCTGGCCGCCCAGGGCCTGCTCGGTATTGCCTTTGCTGAAGAGGACGGCGGCCAGGGCGGTTCATTGATGCATGCGGTGCTGGCGATCCAGGAAGTCGCGCTGGTCTGTCCGAAGAGCGCAGACATCGTCCAGGCCGGTAATTTCGGCCCGATCCGCACCTTCGTCGAATATGCCAGCGCGGAGCAAAAGGCCCGCTGGTTGCCCGACTTGCTGAGCGGACGCATGCTGATTTCACTCGGCATGACCGAGCCCGATGCGGGTTCTGCAGTGACCGAATTGAAGACCCATGCGCGACTCGATGGCGACCATTACGTCATCAACGGCAGCAAGGTGTTTTCAACCCATAGCCCCGATGCAGCCTTGTTTCTGCTCTATGTGCGTTTCGGCCCGGGCCTGGACGGCATTGGGTCGGTGCTGATCGAGCGCGGTACGCCAGGCTTCACCATCGGCGAGCCATCGGCCTTCATGAGCGGAGAAGAATGGTGTCCGCTGTTCATGGAAGATTGCCGTATTCCAGCGGCCAATTTGCTGCTCGGGTCGGGTGGCTTCAAGAAACAGATTTCGGGCTTCAACGTCGAGCGACTTGGCAATGCGTCGAGGTCGCTGGCGCTGGGGCGGCATTGCTTCAATCTGGCGCGCGAGCATGTGAAACTGCGCAAACAGTTCGGCCGGCCCTTGTGCGAGTTCCAGGGTCTGCAATGGAAGTTTGCCGAGATGGCGTTGAAGCTTGAAGCGGCGCAATTGCTGCTCTACAAGGCGGCGATGGAAGGCGAACAGGGGCTGCCGAGCGCGCACAGCACGGCGATGGCTAAACTTGCGTGTAACCAGGCAGGCTGGGAAGTCGGCAACGAAGCGATGCAGGCGATGGGCGCGACCGGTTACAGCCGCGAGACTCTGCTTGAATATTGTGTGCGGCGGATTCGTGGTTGGATGATCGCGGGCGGATCGGTCGAGATGCTGAAGAACCGGATTGCCGAAGGCGTGTTTGAGCGCAGTTTTTCGCAGCGGCCCGGCAAGGGCTGAGTCGAAAAATCGAGAACATAAAGGGGAATGAGATGAAAACGATCACAAGAAGGGCGATTGCCAGCGCTGCGGCGCTGCTGCTGTGCGGCTTGGCGCAGGCGCAAGGCGCTGCCGCGAACTTTCCGAATGGACCGATCAAGATCGTGGTCGGTTTTTCTGCTGGCGGGCCGACCGATCTGGCCGCGCGCCTGATCGCGGTCAAGCTTCAGGCGGCTTTTGGCCACCCTGTCGTGGTCGAGAACAAACCGGGTGCCAGTTCCAATCTGGCCTCTGAAATCGTCGCCCGCGCCGCGCCGGATGGCTACACGCTCTTGATGGCTGCAGCGCCGCTGACGATCAACAACCATCTGTACAAGAACCTCAAATTCGACGGCCTGCAGAGCTTCGAGCCAATCAGCCAGGTGATGTCGGCGCCGACCATCCTCGCGGTTCACCTGGACGCTGCGAAGAGCATGGCCGAACTGGTTGCGAACGCTAAGAAAAATCCCGGACAGCTCAGCTTTGCCTCGTCGGGCACCGGCGGCACCCAGCATCTGGCGGGTGAACTGCTGCAGCAAAAAGCCGGCATCCAGCTGATTCATATTCCCTACAAGGGCGCTGCGCCGGCTTTGACTGATTTGATGGGCAAGCAGGTCTCGATGGGTTTCATGGCCGCGCTGTCGGCGATTCCCTATCTGAAGGAAGGCAAATTGCGCCCATTGGCGGTGGCTTCGCTGCAGCGCCTGCCGCAATTGCCCGATGTGCCGACCATGGGTGAAGCGGGTTTCCCCGGCGTGGAGATCGATTCCTGGAGCGGAATGCTGGCGCCAGCCAAGACCCCGCCCGAAATCATCGACAAGCTGTATCGCGAGATCAATAAAGCTCTGGCTGCGCCCGACCTGAAGGAGAAACTGGTCTCCCAGGGCGCAGTGGTCGTCAACAGCAACCCAGCCGAATTCCGCGCCTTTCTGGTTCACACCAGCGGCGAGATGGGCAAGCTGATCAAGTCGATCAAGGTCAACCTGGATTGAGCCCAGGCATGACTGTTCAAAATGCGCAGGCGCTGATCACGGCGATCGAACAAGGCGGCGAGAAATTCGCTACGACCTTCGAGCAGACCCGGGTTCAATGGCGGCGCTTTGGCAGCGGCAAACCCTTGTTGCTGATTCATGGCGGCAGCGGCAGTTGGCTGCATTGGGCGCACAACATCGAGGCCCTGGCGAACCAACATACGCTATGGCTGCCCGATCTGCCCGGTTGCGGCGAATCGCAGGATCTGGCGGCGCCGATCAATGTGCCGCGGCTGGCGCAAGCGCTGAGCCAGAGCATCGACAGCCTGGTCGGTGCCGACGCGGAAATCGGCATCGCCGGGTTCTCCCTCGGCTCGATCGTGGCGGTGCATCTGGCGCAATTGCGCGGCGGCGTCAGCCGGCTGGCATTGCTGGGCCCGACCGGCCATGGTCTGCCGCGCGAAACATTGAAATTGCGGAACTGGCGCTTTCTGCCCCCCGGACCTGAGCAGTTCGAGGCGCACAAACACAATCTGGCGCAGTTGATGCTGCATGAGCCGGCAGCCATCGATAACCTGGCTTTGCAGATCCACATCGAAGCCAGCGAATTGGCGCGGCTGCGTGGCAAGAAGTTCTCGCATACCGATGTGATGCGCCAAGCGCTCGACCAGTTGCAGATACCAACGCTGATGGTCTGGGGCGCACATGACCCGACCGCCCATGTCGTCAGTGCCGCCCAAACGCTCACCGATGGACATCCTCACCGGCGCAGCATCGTCATCGACGGCGCAGGCCACTGGGTCCAGTTCGAACGCCCGGCTGAAGTCAATGCGCTGCTGAGCGATTGGTTCTGACCTCCGGGCGAGTACGACCCCGGCATCGATTACAAGGCCTGCATAAACTGGCTGGCCGGGGCAATTCCCCAATCGGCAATTGGCACGGCCCGTCCCAGAAGTCAACTTTTTCTTGACACGCGACGGCGCCTTAAGGTCGACCGGAGCCAAATAATGGCCCGGCCGACTGGGCGCAATACTTCGCTCATGTCCTCCGGTTCCGGCTCTCTGCCGGAACCTCCCCCTTTACTTCGCTACGCATTGCGCCCAGCCGTCCTGTTCATGGAGTTTGCTTGGCACCAAGGCGAGCGCTAAGCAGGGCAGTGGCTGAGCGGCGCAGCGAAGTAAAGGAGGAGGACCGGGTATGTCACGGTCCGGGGGACATGAGCGAAGTCGCTCGGCCACTGGCATGGCCCATCCGACTGACTTCAACTTTTCCTTGAAACGCGACGGTGCCTTAACCTCGCGCACATCCAGATAATGAACAGGCCGACTGGTCGCAATACTTCGCTCATGCTCGCGCCAGAGGCTTGATCCTTCGCCAGGCATAGGCAGTCCCCGGGACTGCCTACGTCCGGGCTCAGTCCTCCGGATCCGGCTTACTGCCGGAACCTCCTCCTTTACTTCGCTGCGCATTACGCCCAGCCGTCCTTCATTCACTTGAGGTTGGTATTTTTTCCAAAGTGAGCGGGTCTCGTTGGTCAGGGCAGTGGCTGAGCGGCGCAGCGAAGTAAAGGAGGAGGACCGGGTATGTCACGGTCCGGGGGACATGAGCGAAGTCGCTCGGCCACTGGCATGGCCCATCCGACCGACTTCAACTTTTCCTTGAAACACGAAAGCGCCTTTAGTTCGAGCAGATCCAAATGATGGCTTGGACGACTGGGCGCAATACTTCGCTGCGCATTACGCCCAGCCGTCCTGTTCATAAAGCCGCTCGGACATTGGCATGGCCCTTCCGGTAGCCATCAATCCTGCAACGGTGGCAATTCCTTGACGGTCTGCAGCAGCCATTCCCTGAACGCCCAGGTCTTGTTGCTTTCGCGCTGGTGCAGTGGGCGCAACAGGTAATAGGCGCGATCGCTGCGCAAGGGCTTCCAGCGGGTCCCGGCAAAGGGGCGCAGCAGCCGGCCGGTTTCGAAGTCGGATGCCAGCAATCGGGTCTGACCGATGACGATGCCCAGACCA
>JBIKPD010000037.1:0-19566 GCA_044357665.1 Roseateles sp.
CCCATTGCTGCCTGGTTGAAAGCCCGCAGCGAGCGCGGCATATGCAGATCGTTGGTCACCAGCAGCAGCTTCTTGATGCCATCGGCTTTGAGCAGCGCGACCGAGTAACTGGCGTTTTCACGCGTGTCGCGCGAGCGGCCCTCAGCCCATTTGAGCGGCAGGCCGAACTCTTGCTCGGCGGTGCGCTCAGCGCTGGCAGCCTCAGACTGCGCTGCAGGCCCGGCGCCCCAGCCGATGCCGCCTGAAAATCCCAGCGGTGCCTTGATTTGCCTTGCCAGCCAGATACCGTAACGCAGCCGTTCCAGGCTCAGCGGTTTCAGATCGGGGCCGGCATATTCAGGCACGAAGCTGCGCGCGCCGGCGCCGAGCACCAGCACGGCGACATCGCTTCGACTCTCGCTGCGCAATGCGGCGATCGCTTCGGTACTCAGCGCTGGCGGTGGTTTCAGCAACCGCTGCGCCAGCCATTGCGCCGCCCCTTCGGTGCAGCTTAGCCACAGACCCAGCGAGGCCAGCGCCAGCAGCCCGCGGCCTGCCTGGCGATGGCGGCGCAGCAGACCGGCAGCGATCAACACCAGCAGCAACCAAGGCACGGGCGGCAGCAATAGCACCAGCAACAGCGGCTTGAACAGGTGGGCAAAATCAATTGAGTTCATCGACGCTTCCAGATAAAACAAGACGCATGATGCCTTGGGATGCTCTGCACAACCCCTCACGACTTGTGCTACCTCGGCCTCGGGCGGTCTGCGGCGTTGCATTTATTGCCAATAGCACTCGCTATTGGCCGCAAAATGCGCCTTGCATCCCATCCCGACCCGCGCTGCCCATACTCGCGTTGAGTGATGCAGAGCATCCCTTGACCCAGCTCCGCTATGCTTGGCAGACCTTTTGCAAGCAGACCCACATGATGACTGAATCGACGAAAAAACTTGAACGCATCACTCTTGGCGGCGGTTGTTTCTGGTGTCTCGAAGCAGTCTTCGAACTGGTGCGCGGTGTGCAGCATGTCGAGTCGGGGTACTGCAACGGGGCGCTGCAGAACCCCAGCTATGAGCAGGTCTGCTCGGGACGGACCGGCCATGTCGAAGTCGTACGCGTCGATTTTGATCCGGCTGAAGTCAGCCTGCGCGAACTGCTCGAGGTGTTTTTCGTCATCCATGACCCGACCACGCTGAACCGCCAGGGGGGTGATGCCGGCACCCAGTACCGCTCGGGCATCTATGTGCACAATGCGGCGCAGGCCGAGCTGGCGCACGAGGTTTTGGACGAATTACAGCTGGCGCTGCAAGGCCGGGCCGTCACCGAATTGACGGCCGAAGCCAATTACTGGCCGGCCGAGGCCTACCACCAGCATTACTTCGTCAACAACCCATCTCAAGGCTATTGCGCCTTTGTCGTGGCCCCGAAGGTCGACAAGTTTCTCGCCACCTTCAAGCGATTGAGCCGCTGATGACGGTTGCCGCGATCGAATGGCAGGGCCTGGGTTACCGCTATGGGCCTGAAACCGACATCGCTTTCGATGACCTGAAGCTGTTGGCGGGTCAACATTTGCTGCTGCGCGGCGCTTCGGGCAGCGGCAAGTCGACCTTGCTGGCCTTGCTGGCGGGGCTGCTGAGCCCGACCGCCGGGCGGATCCGCGTGGCCGGTCAGTCGTTGCAGGATTTGAGCCCGCGCGAGCGCGATGCCTGGCGCGGTGCGCAACTCGGTTTTGTGCCACAACGCTTGCATTTGAGCGCCAGCCTCAGCGTTGCCGACAACCTGGACCTGCCCTATGTCTGCGCCGGGCTGCCGCCGGACCCGGCCAGGGCTGCCTTGCTGCTCGATCAACTGGGCCTGGCTGCTGTCAGTCAGCGTCTGCCGCATCAACTGAGCGTCGGCCAGGCGCAACGAGTTGCTTTGGCGCGGGCCTTGATGCGCCGCCCGAAATTGCTGCTGGCCGATGAGCCCAGTGCCAGCCTCGATGACGACAACACCGCGGCCATGCTCGATTTGCTGCTGGGTGCTGCTGCTGGCCAGGGCGCGACGCTGGTGCTGGCCTCGCATGACGCAAGGGTTGCGCTGCGAATGGGGCAGCGCAGCGATGTGGTCGAGCATCGATTGCCAACTTTGCCGCTGCCGCTATGAGCCTGACCCGACTTGCCTGGCGCTATCTATGGGCCCAACCATTGACGGCAGGTTTGAACCTGCTGCTGCTGAGCCTGGGGCTGGCAGCGATGACTTTTGTCCTGCTGGTCAGCGAACAGATTGACGCGGGGGTCAGGCGCGATTTGGCCGGTATTGACCTGGTGGTCGGTGCCAAGGGGAGCCCGATGCAGATCATGCTGGCGGGGGTGTTCCACCTCGATACGCCGACCGGCAATATCCCGCTGGCGACCCTCGAGCGACTGCGCGCCCAGCCCCTTGTGGCCAGGGCCTTGCCGCTGTCCCTGGGAGACAGCTTGCGTGGTTTTCGCATCGTCGGCACCAGCCCCGATTACCTCGAGTTGTACCAGGGGAGCTTGGCCAGCGGGCATGTCTGGAGCGAACCGATGCAGGCTTTGCTGGGGGCTGAGGTGGCCCGCGTGACCGGGTTGAAAGTCGGCGACCAGTTTGCCGGCAACCATGGCCTGGGTGAGCAGGGCAGTGAACACGATGGACAAAAATACCTTGTCACTGGCCTGCTTGCACCCAGCGGCAGCGTGCTTGACCGCCTGGTGCTGACCGATCTGGCCTCGGTCTGGGCAGTACATGAAGCCCATCATGGTGGACCCGAGCCGGCCGCCGCGCGCGAGATCACCATGGCCCTGGTCAGCTACCGCAGCCCGCTGGCGGCCATCAGCCTGCCGCGCTGGGTCAACGCACAGGACGGTTTGCAGGCCGCAGCACCGGCGCTTGAAACTGCGCGGCTGATGCGTATGGTGGGTGCGGGTACCGAATTGCTGCGGGCTTTCGGGCTGCTCCTGCTGCTGGCCGCAGGGCTGTCGGTGTTCGTCGCTTTGTTGCATTCGGTACGGGCCAGGCAGAGTGACCTGGCCATGCTGCGAATGCTTGGCGCGAGTCCGCTGCGGGTCGCCTTGCTGGTGGGTCTTGAAGCGCTGATCCTGGCGGTGCTGGCCTGTCTGATCGGCCTGGTTCTGGGGCATGCCTTGACCGGCCTGCTTGGCGCTGTGCTGGCCTCTCAGCAATCCTTGCGCATCAGTGGATTGTGGTGCTCAGCCTGGGAGTTCGGCATTGCGTTGCTGGCCTTGCTCCTGGCGCTGCTGGCCGCCGCCTGGCCGGCTTGGGCGAGCTACAGGCTCGATGTCACCGAGTTGCTGCAAGCACCCAGGTAGGAAGGCACAATCGAGGCATGGATATGAAGCGAAAATTTTTTGCTGCGGCCTTGCTGCTGGCAATGACCTTGCAAGGCGCTGCGGCGCAAGCGTTGATCGGCCAGGGACCTGGCTATCACGACCCTCGCAGCCCGTTTGCACCCTTGCAGGAAAAGGAAGGCATCCTGACTTGGGAGTTGCTGTCATCGGTGACCACCAAGGCCGATAAAAAAAAGTTGACGCCGGTCTTCCCGGCCAAGTTGCTCGCGCTCGACAAACGCAAGGTCAAGGTGCAGGGTTTCATGATGCCGCTGGAGCCAGGCGACAAGCAGCATCATTTCCTGCTCTCATCGGTGCCGACGAGCTGCAACTTCTGCGTGCCGGCCGGGCCTGAAGGGCTGATCGAGGTGCGCACCAAGCAAGCGGTGCGCTATTCGCTGGAGCCGGTGGTGGTTGAAGGTATCCTGGCAGTCTTGACCGATGACCCTTACGGCATGTACTACCGCGTCACCGATTGAATCATGAGGCTTGTTATGGCGCCAGCCGTTCCTTGATCCATGTACCGGCGTCAAGCCGGTAGCTGATCCGGTCATGCAGCCTTGACTTGCGACCTTGCCAGAACTCCCAGCGCTCGGGCAGTAGCCGGTAGCCGCCCCAATGCGGTGGGCGCGGTGGATGCAGACCATGCTGGACTGCGGCGCGGGCAGCATTGCTGACCAGCGTGGCCCGTGAACTGATCACCTGGCTTTGCGGCGAGGCCCAGGCGCCCAGGCGCGAGTCGAGCGGGCGCGACTGGAAATAGACATCAGACTCCTCCGGAGCTACACGTGTGACCTGACCCTCGATGCGAACGACCCGCTCCAGTTCGACCCAATGAAATTGCAATGCGGCAAAGGGGTTGGCGGCCAGTTCCCGGCCTTTGCGGCTGTCGTAATTGGTGAACCAGACGATGCCCTTCGCATCAAAGCCCTTGATCAACACCACCCGGGTAGATGGCCGGCCTTCAGCGCCGACGGTGGCCAATGTCATCGCATTCGGTTCGGGTAACTGGCTGTCCATGGCTTCATCGAGCCATTGTTTGAATTGAAGCGTTGGCTCGCTGGCGGCGAGATCGACATCGAGTTCGCCCTGCTCGTAGCTTTTGCGGAGGTCAGAGAGTTTGTTCATGGGCTGAAGTATGCGTCGATTTCGAGCAAACCTTGGCAACTGGTCAATTCGTGATTTTTTCGACAAGAATATGGTTTTTAGGGAGAGTGGAAATCCTTAAGTAGAGAACCCGATGTCGGTGAGCTTCGGCGCAGGTCATGCTATGGCCATGGCGTTTCGAAATGCCGATGCAATTTTTCAAGGAAGAGCTCGAATGATCAAACAGCGACCGGCCATTGTCGTGCTCGCCGCAGGGCGCGGCATGCGTTTTCATGGTGCGGGACATAAGCTCGAACAGCAACTCAAAGAGCCAGGCGAAACCGTGCTTTCGGCCACTTTGGGTCATGCGCTGGAGACCGGCTTGCGCGTGGTCGTGGTGACCAGCGCCCGAATGGCACCTGCGGTCAAACGATTGATTGCAGCGCGCCATGTGGTGGAGTTGCCCGAGTTGGACAGCCATGGCCGACCCAATCCTGAAGGCATGGGCTATTCGATCGCTGCCGGCGTCAGCGCCAGTGGCGATTCAGATGGCTGGCTGATCGTGCCGGCCGATATGCCTTTGCTGCTCCCGTCCAGCATGCTGGCTGTGGCAAGCGCGCTGGAACAATATCCGGTCGCCTATGCCCAGCACCGCGGTCGTCGTGGCCATCCGGTGGGTTTCAGCGCCGAGCTCTATTCGGAATTGGTCGCGCTGCAAGGCGATGAAGGCGCGCGACGCATCCTGGCGCGTTATCCATCGCAGGCGATTGAAATCGACGATCCAGGCGTGCTGGTCGATGTCGATACGGTCGCGGATTTGGCGGCGCTTCAAGCCGGCTGAGCAGCCGCCGCTGGCTCTCGGCCGGTTGGTAACCTGTTGGTAACCCGCTACGGGGTCAGTCGTTGTAATATGGTTACCTGTTTTTACAGAACTGAGTTACATCGACTGCCGCATGAACAAGATTCTCCTTGCCGTTACCTCACGCATTCGCCAACGCAGCGCTGCCAGCCGTGAGCAGTACCTTGATGGACTGGCACAGATGTCCGGACGCAAACGCGGCATCGAACGCATCGGCTGCGCCAATATCGCTCATGCCGTGGCGGCGCTGCCGGCCAATGACAAGCTGCGCATCGTGGCCGAGAAGGCGCCGCATCTGGCAGTCGTCACCGCCTATAACGACATGCTGTCGGCGCACCAGCCCTATGCGGCCTATCCCGAACTGATCCGCGCCGAAGCGGCTCGTCAGCAGGCAACGGTGCAGGTGGCTGGTGGCGTCCCGGCGATGTGTGACGGTGTGACGCAAGGCTTGCCTGGCATGGAGCTGAGCCTGTTTTCACGCGATGTGATCGCGATGTCGACGGCGGTGGCGCTGAGCCATGACGTCTTTGACGCGGCCCTCCTGCTGGGTATCTGCGACAAGATCGTTCCCGGACTGCTGATCGGCGCCCTGCATTTCGGTCATCTGCCCTGTGTCTTCGTGCCCGCCGGGCCGATGAGCAGCGGCCTGTCAAACAACGCCAAATCAAAGGTGCGCGAGCAATATGCACAGGGCAAGGTCGGCCGCGACGAGTTGATGCAGGCCGAATCGGCCGCCTACCACGGCGCCGGCACTTGCACCTTCTACGGTACCGCCAACAGCAACCAGATGCTGCTCGAAGCGATGGGTTTGCATGTGCCGGGCGCCGCCTTCGTGCACCCGCAGGATCCGCTGCGCGATGCCTTGACCCGTGAAGCCGTGCGCACGGCTTTGGCGATCACGGCGAGGGCAGGGCGCTACACGCCGATCGGGCGCCTGGTCGATGAATGCGCGATCGTCAACGCGATGGTGGCCTTGCTGGCGACTGGCGGATCGACCAACCATCTGATCCACTGGGTGGCCGTGGCGCGCTCGGCCGGCATCCTGATCGACTGGACCGATTTTTCCGACCTGTCAGGCGCCACGCCCTTGTTGACGCGCATCTATCCGAACGGCTCGGCGGACGTGAACCAGTTCCAGGCCGCGGGTGGCCCGGGTTTCGTGATCCGCGAGTTACTCGATCACGGCTTGATGCATGAAGATGTGTTGAGCGTTGCAGCGCCGTCGCTGCGACCCTATGCGCGGCTGCCGATCCTGGCTGAAGACGGCAAGTCGGTCGCCTGGCAGGATCTGGAGGCTGCCAGCCGTGATGAGCAGGTCGTTCGCCTGGCCTCGGCGCCATTCAGCGACAGCGGTGGTCTGAAACTGCTGGCCGGCAATCTGGGCCGGGCGGTGATCAAGATTTCAGCGGTACCCGAAGAGAATCATCTGACCGAAGCGCCGGCGCGCATTTTCGATAGCCAGGAAGACATGTTGGCGGCCTTCGACGCGGGTGAACTGGAGCGCGACCTTGTCGTGGTCGTGCGCTTCCAGGGTCCGCAGGCCAATGGCATGCCCGAACTGCACAAGCTGACGCCGCCCTTGGCGGTATTGCAGGGGCGCGGGTTCAAGGTCGCGCTGCTGACCGATGGGCGCATGAGCGGTGCTTCGGGCAAGGTGCCCGCAGCCATCCACATCAGCCCGGAGGCCCTGGCCGGCGGGCCGCTGGCCAAGCTGCGCGATGGCGATCTGGTGCGGCTCGACGCGGTCAGCGGAGAATTGCTGGCGCTGGTGCCAGCCAAGGTCTGGGATGCCCGCGAACTGGCCGGCATTCCAGCCCAGCAATTGCGCAGCAATGGCCTGGGCCTCGGCCGCGATTTGTTCGCTGGCATGCGGCGCAACGTGCTGAGCGCCGAAGCCGGCGCGATCAGCTGGCTTTGAATTAGGCCCTGAATAGACAAACTTAAATGACAAAAATGAACAATTTCACTCTCGGCCTGGCCGACCATGGCCCCGTGATTCCAGTCATCGTGATCCAGCGGCTTGAAGACGCGGTACCGCTGGCCCGCGCAATGCTTGCCGGCGGTGTGCGGGTGCTGGAAGTCACGCTGCGGACCCAGGTCGCGTTGCAGGCGATGGAAGCAATCGCCCGTGCGGTGCCGGAGGCCATCCTTGGTGCTGGCACGCTGCGTTCGGTCGCTGATGTCTCCGCGGCAAGGAACGCCGGTTGCCAGTTCGGTGTCAGCCCGGGATATACCGAAGCGATCGGTGCGGCCTGCCGCGAGCAGGGTCTGCCCCTGCTGCCTGGGGTGTCGACAGCCAGCGAAGTGATGCTGGCCAATGCCGGGGGGTACGGCTTTTTGAAGCTGTTCCCGGCGGTTGCTGTTGGCGGCATCAATCTGTTGAAAGCGCTGGCCGGACCTTTCCCCGAGGTGCGGTTTTGCCCGACCGGCGGCATCACGGTGGAGACTGCGCCGCAGTTTCTCGGCCTTTCCAATGTGCTGGTCTGTGGCGGTTCATGGCTGACGCCTCAGGACGCCGTCGACGCGGGCGACTGGGGCCGCATCACCGAATTGGCGGCTGCGGCCGGAGCGCTGCGGCTCAAGCCAAAGTGACGATCACCGGCGCATGGTCGCTGGGCCTGTCGTTCTTGCGCGGCAGCTTGTCGATCGTGCAGGCGCTGACCCGGCCTCGCAGCGCTTGACTGACCAGGATATGGTCGATGCGCAGGCCCTGGTTCTTGCGAAATGCCAGGTTGCGGTAATCCCACCAGCTCCAGCTTTTTACCGGTTGCTCGAACAACCTGAACGCATCGGTCAAACCCAGCGATAACAGCGCCTGAAAATGCGCTCTTTCCTGTGGTGTGCAATGGATCTGCCCGGCCCAAGCCACCGGATCGTAGACATCGCGGTCTTCGGGCGTGATGTTGAAGTCACCCATCAAAATCAGCTCGGGGTGGGCTTTCAGTTCCTCGGCCACCCAGGCCTGCAGCGCGTCGAGCCAGGCCATTTTGTACTGGAACTTGTCGCTGTCCGGCGCCTGCCCATTGGGGAAATAGGCGCCGATGCAGCGGATGCCATCGACGCTGGCGGCGATCACGCGCGCTTGAGGGTCGTCGAATCCAGGAATGTTCATGACCGGGTCGGTCGCATCGGTGCGGCTCAGCAAAGCCACGCCGTTGTAGGTCTTCTGGCCAAACCAATGGGCTTTGTAGCCGGCCGCTTCGATCTCGGCAGCAGGAAATTTGTCGTCGGTCTGTTTGGTCTCTTGCAGCACCAGCACGTCGACCGGGTTGGCTGCCAGCCAGTCCAGCAGTTGCGGCAGGCGCACGGTCAGTGAGTTGACGTTCCAGGTGGCAAATGTCTTCAATTCAGAATCCTTCTCGATCAATAGGGCAACAGGAAAGTCACTCTTGGCGCCGACCGGATTGTGCCCGCTTCGAGTTGCCGCGGTGCGGGCCGGTGCCCCGGGAAAAGCCAACGACTGCAGCATGATGGCCGCACCAAGCTTCAGCATCTTCTAAAATACGGTCATGAACATTCATCAAATGCAAGTCCGCTATCACCCGACCGCTGATCGGGTGCTGTGGCAAGTGCGCACTGGCGAAGGTGAGTTGGTCGGAGTCTGGCTGACCAGGCGCATGCTGCGCCAGCTGTGGCCGCATCTGAACCGGGTGACCACCATGTCCGGCATCACCAGGATGGCACCGAATGCGATCGCTTCGCCTGAAGCGCGTGAAATGATGGCGCAGGCGGCACGCTCAAGGCCGCTGGAAAATGCAAATTTTGAAACGGCCTTTGATTCGCAGGCAGCTTCGTTGCCGCTCGGCCCCGAGCCCTTGCTGCCAGAAGCCTATGACATCGGCCCCGGCAAAGGCGGGCAGGGCGTGCATTTGGCAGCGCGCGAGTCCAACGGCCGCAATATGACGCTCGAGTTGTCCGATGAACTCGCCATCGGACTGTTGCGTTTGCTCGAACAAGCGCTGATCGAAGCAGATTGGGGCATTCTCGAAACGCCGCCAGCCGCAGACGCTGGCGCTGCCTCAACGCCGGTTGCGCCTATCCTGCTGAATTGAGAAAACTGCCGCGAATTCAGACATGCAGCCAGGCCGCGATGCCAACTGCGATGCCGATCCCGCCCATCGCTAAAGTGGCCACGCCCATCCAGCCCTTTTTCGTCAGCAAGGCAATCGCCGCCAAGGCGATTGATACTTGCAAGGCGGTGGTCGCCTGAGCCCAGCGGTGGTGCTCGTGCATCTGCTGGGCGCTCTTGTCGTCGAAGGCCTTCGATTCAGCTTCCAGCTTTTGTGCCCCGAGCATGATCTCGGCCTTTTCAGCCTTGTAGCGGTCGACTTCCTGCAGGTATTTGGCTTTCTTTTCCTCTGCCACCAGCGTCACTGCCAATTCGGCCATGTTCTGCTTGTTGCCCTTCGATTGAAAATAGGCCCATTGATTGGCCGCTTCGGTCTTCTTGATCGCCGCGTCGTTCTTGTACAGGCCGGCATTGGCCTGAGTCAAACCTCCCATATAAGAAAATAGCGCACCGACAGTGGCCAGGAGGGCGGTGATCACCGCCAGTTTGCCGGCGATCCCTTTGGGATCTGCATGGGCAGCATGCTCGATTTCATGGTCATGCGGGCCATGCACGTGAAAGCCATGTCCTGACATGCTGTTTTCTCCGGTTCAATTGCGTTGGTAGGTGACAAAGTCATAGGACCAGCCTTCGGGGCTGGTCTTTCTTTCGCGAAAAATCTCGGTGAATTGCTGCCGATCCCAGGCGGGAAAGAAACTGTCAGCGTCGAAATCGGCATCAATTTCGGTCAATTCCAGCCTTTCAGCCCGGGAAATCGCCGCAGTGTAGATCTCCGCGCCGCCTATCACGTAAACCCTGAGAGCTCCGGCGCAGGCCTTCAGCGCAGCGTCGAGCGAGTCAAAGACCTCGGCGCCTTCGAGTTGCAAGGCCTGGCGCGACAGCACCAGATTGCGCCGCCCGGGCAGCGGTTTGAAGCGCTCTGGCAAGGAGTCCCAGGTCTTGCGCCCCATGATCACCGGTTGCCCCATCGTCAGGGCCTTGAACCGAGCCATGTCTTCAGGCAGTCGCCACAGCAATTGGTTGTCGCGGCCGATGGCGCCCTGGCGCGCCACTGCAGCGATCAGGCTGATCGCCGTCATACGGCGACTGGCGCCTTGATCGCTGGGTGCGGCAGGTAGCCGGTCAGTTCGAAGTCTTCGAGTTCGTAGTCGAACAAGGTCGGCGGCCGGCGCTTGATCTGCAAATGAGGGTAGGGCAGCGGCTGGCGCCCGAGCTGTGTCTGCACCTGCTCGAAATGATTGCTGTAGATGTGGCAGTCGCCGCCGGTCCAGACGAAGTCGCCCAGGTCGAGCTCGCATTGCTGCGCCAGCATCTGGGTCAGCAAGGCATAGCTGGCGATGTTGAAGGGCACGCCCAGAAAAATATCGGCGCTGCGCTGGTAGAGCTGGCAGGACAGTTTGCCGCGGCCGCCAGGCGATTCGGGTGGCGCCACATAGAACTGGAAAAATGCATGGCAAGGCATCAAGGCCATCTTCGGCAGGTCGGCGACGTTCCAGGCGCTGACGATGATGCGGCGTGAATCGGGGTTGGATTTCAGCTGCTCAACAACCTGGGAAATCTGGTCGATATGGCCACCGTCAGGGGTCGGCCAATTGCGCCATTGCACACCGTATACCGGGCCGAGGTCGCCGCTTTCTGGCGCCCATTCATTCCAGATATTGCAGCCGCGCTCCTGCAACCACTTGACGTTGGAGTCGCCGCGCAAGAACCAGAGCAACTCCAGCACGATCGATTTGAGATGCACTTTTTTTGTCGTGACCAGCGGGAAGCCCTGCTTCAGGTCAAAGCGCAATTGGTGTCCGAACACGCTGCGCGTGCCGGTACCGGTGCGATCCATCTTGGACACGCCATGCTCGAACACATGGCGCATGAAGTCTTCGTACTGCGATGAAGTCGGGGCGGTGCTTGTGCTCATGGGGTGGATTCTAGAAGCTTGGTCGCGATCAATGCGCGGACTCCGCCTGAAGTTCAGACTCGACTGCCAGCTATTTTTCCCTGCACGAAAGGATTTTCCATGTCCCCAGCTGAAAAACCGCTCGACGCCGAGCGCATTGCCTGCGAGGTCTGCCTGAAAGAGGTGCCGCTGTCCGAAGCGACGGTACCCGAGGGGACCGACTATTTCGTGCATTTCTGCGGGCTTGATTGTTTCCAGGCCTGGCAGCGCCAGCAGGACAAGCCTGCTGCCGAGATGGCCGACCCAGCGGCCTGACTAGCGGCGCTTTCCTAGGCGGGGCAGCGCCGGGCAGCAGGATAGGACGAACTCGAATCGACCCGATTGCGGGAAACTACGGCCCGTCGTCCCCGGCTAACTCATGGACAATCGGAACTTGATTTGCGATTCAATCAGTGTCGCATCCTGCTTCGATTGTCACCACGAGGTTTTATGAGCTCGAGACCATGGCATGGAAATGAAGGTTGTCTGACGCTGCCGCCTGGTGATTTGCCAGCTTGCGTCGATGCTTTACGAAAGCTCGGACTCGAGGAGTACTTGTGGTGTGCGCCTGAAGATGGATTTCTGGCGCTCAAACCCGAGTTGCTGAACCGCTTGACCCCGGCTTATGACACGACCGGTTTATGTTCGACCTTGCAGTTTGATACCCAGGCCAGCGAACTCGATCTACAGCGCGAAATCTGGCTGGCATTGCTCGCAACGCCCTGGCCGCAGCATTTCCCCAGCTATGCTGAACTGGCCGCCGCGGTGCGAATGCGCGCCAATATCGTCCATGCCGCGCGCAAGACGGCACTGGCATTTCACACCCAAGTGGCCGAACGGCCAGCCGGTTTGTGGACCTATTCGCGCGAGACCAGCTTCACCGTACGACCTGGTTGTTCCTTGATCGAGGCGCTGGAGCGCGCCACCCAGCCCGAAGTCAGCGGTCAGCTCTATGACTTTTCCTGTTACCGGGCAACCGAATATGTGATTTTGCTGGCAATGGCCAAGGAAGCCAGCGAGCACAACCCGGCCTTGTTCGCCCGCATGCAGTTGCAAAGCGAGCGCAATGCGGTGATGTCGGGGCAGTTCCACGAAGTTTTTTTGCGGGAACTCGGTAGCAATGAAGTTCCGTTGCCGCCTGCTTATTACGTGCCTGGCGATCGGGTCTGGTTCCGCAATCCGGATGCCGTCTCCTCCGATGTGACTGGTTTCGAAGGATCCTGGGTGTTTTATCTAGGTCAGGGGCTGTTTGCCAATTTCTGGAAGCGCGATCAACCGTTCACCCTGCTCTCCAAATGTGTCGAGATTCATCACTGGCGCGATGGCATTTATCTAGACGCAGCTGGCGAACTCCGGATGGACGAGGGCAAAGTGGCCGAGCAGGTGGCCTTGACCTTGGCGGACCCGGTCGCCAGCGCCGCGGTGTTTGAGCGGATGATGCGCTGGCGAGACCTGGCCGGCCAATACCTCGAGGGCGGCTGCATTGACCGCACCCGCGAGAGCCCCCGCTGGATCTGCACCGGCACCGCCGACATACGGCTGCCCGATGCCTGACGGGCTTGTGAACGGACATATCTCTGAGCAAGCAGGAAGCAGCGCGGCATCGGAAAGAAGGATGGCGCCGAGATTGCCCCTGGTCGACGCGCTCAAATTCCTCGCCTGCCAGTTGATTGTTCTGCACCATCTTGCCTTTTACGGTCCGATCGGCGACGCCATCGCAGCTCAATCCCAGCTGGTTTCTTTCAGCCTGATCGAATATGCCCGCATGGCGGTGCAGGTTTTTCTGGTGTTCGGTGGTTATCTCGCCGCGCGAGGCATGTTGCGCGAGCCGCCGCGCTGGGCGACATTGCCCGGGCTGTTCTGGCAGCGCTATCTGCGCCTGGCCCTGCCGCTGGCTGCGGCCCTGCTGGTGGCGATGGCAGTCAATGCGCTGACGCGCCCCTGGCTCGACGCTGACACTGTTTCGGCACCGGTGAGCTGGGGCCAGTTGGCCGCGCATCTGGCAATGCTGCATTCCTTGCTGGGCATCGAGTCGATCAGTGCCGGGGTCTGGTATGTCTCGATCGATCTGCAGCTCTTCACCTTGCTGGCCTTGCTGTTTGCGCTGGGCCAAGGCTTGCGCAACTGGCGCTATCTTTGCTTGCTGGGCCTGTTGAGCTCACTGTTTTATTTCAACGTGAATCCTGATTGGGACATCTGGGGCAGCTATTTCTTCGCCAGTTATGGGCTGGGGGCGCTGCTGGCGATCGGACTGGGCCAACAGAATGATCGCCTCTTGCTGCCATTGCTGAGCCTGCTGGTTTGCCTGGCGCTGGCGTTTCACTTCCGTGAACGTTTGCTGGTCGCCCTGGCCGCGACCTGGGTGCTGGCCTATGCAAGCCCCTTGAGCGCCTATTTCGGTCAGCCGCTGCAGCGGCTGGCGAGTCTGGGCCGGGTGTCATATTCAGTCTTCTTGATCCACTTTCCCGTTTGCCTGCTCGTCAACGCAGCCTTGGTTATGGTCGAGCCGTCGGCGGGAACTGTTTGGGTTTGGGCGCTGGTGGCGACCTTGACCGCCTGGCTGCTGAGTAATCTGGCCGGAGCAGCTTTCTACCGCTGGGTTGAATTGCCCTGTGCGAAGCTGGGTCGCGGCAGGGTCATCGCCAGCTGAATCTTGCCTTGTCGCCGCACTCAGGCGAGTAACTTGTGGATCAGTTCAGGCGTACTGGCGGCCTTGTATTTTTTCATCAACCGCGCGCGGTAGACATCGACGGTGCGCGGGCTGATTGTCAAGCGGCGGCCGATCAATTTGCTGGTCAGTCCGGCCATCAGCAAGGCGGCGATTTCGCGCTCACGCGGTGTCAACTCGACTCTCAAGCGGCGATGCGCAGACAGGTCCTGAAAGCTCCAGATGCCCTCTGCATGTGGGTCGGCTGGGTCGAGTGCTCGACCTGCGACATGGCACCAGAACAGCTCGCCAGCTCGGGGCCCGTCAACCCGCTTCATCACCCGGTCGTCGGCGTAATGCCCGAGCGGCAGCGGTGAATCTGCAGCGTCGAGGCTGGCTTTGATGCGCTCACCGGTGCGCTCGAATTCGGCCGCGCTGGGATAGAGCTTCTCGAAACTCTGGCCAATCAACTGATCGCGCTGGGCACCGAATATCTCGAGCAACTGGCTATTGCAGTCGACGATCAGCCGTTTGGCCGACAGAACCAGACCGATCGGCGCGAATTCAAACGCGCTGCGGTAGTCGAGGCTCATCAGAGCAGGCTTAGAGTTCCTGTGGCCTGCGCGGCGAGCCCGCCGTCAGGGTTCGCAATGTCGCTGCTGCCGAATGCCAATTTTCGGCCACGGCGCAAGATCTTGGCGGTGACGATGCAATGATCGCCGGTGATCGGGCGCAAGAAGCTGGTTTGCAGTTGCGCGGTAGTCAGCGGCCTGAATTCACCCAGCTCGTTGATCAGCGCCAGCACCATCGCCGTATCGGCTGCCGCCATTACCGCCTGGCCGCACATCATCTGCCCGACATGGAAGAATTCTTGCTTGACCGGCAGCCTGATGCGAACGCTTCCCGGTTGGGATTCGAGCAGTTCCATATCCATCGCGACGATCCATGGGGCGAAGACCGCTGGCATCAAGGCTTGCAATTCTTGTGGGCTCATGGCGAATATTTCCAGGGCAGCTCGGTTGGACCTTAGGCGATTCTACGTAACGATTACGTAAGCGCTTAAGTAGTACGCTCTGGCCTTGGTGAATTCGAGACGGAGACTTTGATGAACAAGCTTTATCCGAGCGCGGCGGCGGCGCTTGCAGACGTCGTGGCAGACGGCCAATTGATGGCGGTCGGTGGCTTCGGCCTGTGCGGCATCCCCGAGGCCTTGATTGCAGCCTTGCGCGACAGTGGCGCCAAGGACCTGACGGTAATTTCCAACAACGCCGGCGTCGATGGTTTCGGCCTTGGACAACTGCTCGAGACGCGCCAGATCAAGCGCATGATCTCCAGCTATGTCGGCGAGAACAAGGAGTTCGAACGTCAATATCTGGCGGGCGAGTTGGAGCTCGAATTCACGCCGCAAGGCACATTGGCCGAAAAGTTGCGCGCCGGCGGGGCTGGTATCCCGGCATTTTTCACCCGGACCGGGGTCGGCACGATCGTCGCCGACGGCAAGGAGTTGCGTGAATTTGACGGCCAGACCTATGTGATGGAGCGCTCGCTGCAACCCGATATTTCGCTGGTCAAGGCCTGGAAGGCCGACAAGAGCGGCAACCTGGTGTTCCGCCGTACCGCCCGCAATTTCAATCCGGCAGTCGCGATGGCGGGCAAGTTGACGGTGGTTGAAGTCGAGCATCTGGTCGAACTCGGCGAGATTGACCCCGATGCGGTTCACCTGCCCGGCATCTATGTGCACCGCATCGTCGTCAATGCGCATCCCGAGAAGCGCATCGAAAAGCGCACGCTGACCGAGACTTCCGCCAAATAACCGATTGCGGGACCGACTGCCCTGGATTAGCGAGCGGCAAGTTCCCGAACTGACTGGAGAGCCTGATCATGGCCTGGACTCAAGACCAAATGGCGGCCCGCGCGGCGCTGGAATTAGAAGACGGTTTTTATGTAAACCTTGGTATCGGCATCCCGACGCTGGTGGCCAATTTCGTCCCCAAGGACATCGAGGTCTGGCTGCAAAGCGAGAACGGCATGCTCGGCATTGGCCCGTTTCCGACTGAAGCTGAAGTTGATGCTGACCTGATCAACGCCGGCAAGCAGACGGTAACGACCATTCCCGGCAGCGCGATCTTCGGCAGCCATGACAGCTTCGCGATGATTCGCGGCGGCAAGATCAATCTGTCGATCCTCGGTGCGATGCAGGTCAGCGAAAAAGGCGATCTGGCCAACTGGATGATTCCGGGCAAGATGGTCAAGGGCATGGGCGGTGCGATGGATCTGGTGGCTGGTGTCAAGCGCGTCATCGTGCTGATGGAGCATGTGGCGAAAAAGCGCGATGGCTCGTTCGACCTGAAGATCCTGCCCTCATGCAGCTTGCCCTTGACCGGCCTTGGTGTCGTCAACCGCATCATCACCGATCTTGCGGTGATGGACGTGACGCCCGCAGGGCTGAAGCTGCAGGAACTGGCCGAAGGCGTGACGCGCGAGCAGGTGCAGGAAAAGACCGGCGTGACGCTGATCTGACGGAGTTCAGCGAATTCTCCGGCCATCTCTAATGAGCCGGCTTGAAGATCGAGGTAAAAGGTGCAGCGCGGCTCGAAGCGAGACGCGCTGCTGCCCTGCCTGATTGGTCGCGATACCGAGGTGAATGCGAGCGGTTATCATCCGCCCCGGCAGCAGGAACCCGGTCGGCGGCCAAGTCATTCATCCGGACAAATATCAAGACCAAGAGCCGGCTTGGCGCGTCGAGAATCAAGGCGCTGCGTTTGACGGCAATCAGCCAGCCTCATTCGCGAAAAGACTCTGTACATGACCCATGCTGTCTCCAAGGCCATCTTCGCCGGCACCATCTTCACCAGCGCTTTCGCGCTCTTTCTTGTGCAACCGATCATCGCCAAGCAGATCCTGCCCTGGTTCGGTGGTTCGGCTGCAGTCTGGGCGATTTGCATGGTCTTTTTCCAGATCCTGTTGCTGGCCGGCTATGCCTATTCGGACTGGACCACGCACAAGCTTGCGCCCCGGAGCCAGGTGCTGCTCCATGTCGCCCTGCTGGCGCTCAGCCTGGCCTTTTTGCCCATCATCGCCAATCCGCATTGGAAGCCGGTCGGTGATGAAGACCCGACCTTGCTGATCATCCGCTTGTTGTTCGGCACCATCGGCCTGCCTTACTTCCTGCTCTCGACCACTGGCCCGCTGATCCAGTCCTGGGTCTCACGCACGCTGGTCGGCAGCCATGTCTATCGCTATTTTTCGCTCTCCAACCTGGCTTCGCTGATCGCATTGATCTGCTACCCGTTTCTGATCGAACGCCAGGCAGCGATCCACGGCCAAGCTTATGCCTGGTCGGCAGCTTACGCGGCCTTCGTCCTGATGTGCGCTGGGTCGGGTTATTACTTCATGCGCCATGCCCATGCGCTGCCGCAGTCGGTGCCGAGCAGTCAGCATGAACCCGAAGGCGACTGGAACCCGACCTGGCGCGACTACCTGCTCTGGCTGGCACCTGCAGCGATGGGCTCATGGTTGTTGCTGGCCATTACCAACCACATCACGCAAAACGTCGCTGCAATTCCCTTTCTCTGGTTGCTGCCACTGACGCTTTATTTACTGACCTTCGTGTTGTGTTTCGAGAGCGACCGTTGGTACCGGCGGTCTATCGTCCTGCCCTTGGCCGCGCTGCTGCTGGGCTTGGCGGCCTACGGGCTGCAGGACGGCAGTGTTGGCCGCGACATCTGGGTCGCGATTCCCGTCTACTGCGCCGGGCTGTTTGTTTTTTGCTTGTTCCTGCATGGCGAACTGGCGTTGCTGCGTCCCGGCCCGCGGCATTTGACCCGTTTTTATCTGATGGTCTCGCTGGGCGGCGCAATCGGCGGTATTGCCGTCGGACTGATCGCACCCCGCGTCTTGCCGGCCTATTACGAGCTTGGTATCGGCTTTGTCTGCAGCGCTCTGCTGGCCATGGCAATGCTCAAGGCCAGGCTGCGATTTGCGGCTGGCGCATTGGCGGTTTTTTGCGCCTTTTACCTGTACGGGCAGATCAGCGACGATCTGGACGGCACCCGGCGTATCGTGCGCAACTTCTACGGTACCTTGATCACGGTTGACAGCCCCGGGGAGACCCAGGCGGACGACATGCGCCAGCTCTATCACGGCTCGATCAAGCATGGCGAGCAATTCCTCGCCGCCGAGCGCAGGCGCGAACCGACTGCCTATTACGGCCGCTCTGCCGGAGTCGGGCTGGCCATCAGCAATACCGAGACGCAGAACAAGAAGGTCGGAGTGATCGGACTGGGGGCCGGCACCCTGGCGGCGTACGGCCAGCCCGGTGACATTTACCGGATGTACGAAATCAACCCAGCCGTGATCGATCTGGCGAAGCAGGAGTTCAGCTTTCTGGCTGACAGTCCGGCGCAAATTCAGATCGTGCTCGGAGACGCGCGCTTGTCGCTTGAGCGCGAGCCGCCGCAGGCTTTTGACGTGCTGGCCGTGGACGCATTTTCGGGCGACTCCGTGCCTGTGCATCTGATCACGCTCGAGGCGATGGACGTTTACCTTCGCCACATGAAGCGGGATGGCATCATTGCTTTCCATGTCACCAACCGCTTTTTGCGGCTGGCGCCGGTGGTCGAAAAGATCGCCGCTGCCCGGGGCTTGCAAGTGGCATTGATCCATGATGACAACGACGACCCGGCCTTGCGCAATACCGATTGGGTGCTGGTGGCGCGGACGCGCGAAATTCTTGACCGGGAAGCGCTTCGCAAGTCGGCGATCGCGATCAAACCAATCCCCGGCCTCGGTGTCTGGACCGATGACTTCAACAATCTGTTCGAGGTTCTCAAGTGAGCGAAAGACTTTTCGCTTGTTGGGGTTGCCCTGTATTGCCGCGCTGGCTTTGCTGGCAGCGCTGATCGATTCAGGCAGGGCAAGCAAGTAAAACCAGTCCCATCCAAGCCGAGGGCATTCATGACCATTGCAACGCTCAAGCTCGCAACACCAACCGGGAATCAGCCTGTGCTTGATTCTCCGGTGCCAGTGCCGACGGTCGTGACAGCGATCGCTGCGGCGAGTTCCCTGGCTGCCTGTGGCGGTGGCTCGGCCCCAGCGGCTACAACACCGGTAGTTCCGACCGGCGCCACACTCAGCGACACCCAGGCTGCGCGCTTTTTGGCCCAGGCCAGCTTTGCTGCGACCAGCGCCGAGATCAGCTCGGTAAAGGCCAAGGGCTACAGCGGCTGGCTCGATGAGCAGTTTGCGGTGCCGGTCAGCAGCCCGCATTTCGACTGGATGCTGGCCAAGGGCTTTGCGGACGATACCTACAAATCCAATTTTTCGGGGGTCGACAACACGCTGTGGCGAAAATTTCTCAGCAGTCCTGACAGCTTGCGGCAACGCATCGTTTTGGCGCTTTCGGAAATTTTCGTCATCTCCATGGACGGCTTGCCGGTGGCTTGGCGAGGCTTTGCGGTGGCGGCCTATGTCGACATGCTCGAACAGCGCGCCTTTGGAACTTATCGCGAACTGCTTGAAGGTGTGACCTTGTCCTGCGCGATGGGCGTTTACCTGAATATGCGCGGCAACACCAAGGAAGATGCAGCGACCGGCCGGGTGCCTGACGAAAACTATGCGCGCGAAGTGATGCAGTTGTTCACG
>JBIKPD010000247.1:0-6011 GCA_044357665.1 Roseateles sp.
CGGTTGCCGCTGTGACCGCGTAAAGCCGGTCAGGCCGCTGTCATGGAGCCTGGCTGCATGACGGTACGGATGGGCTTGACGGGCTTGAACTTCATATCAATTCCGCATGAAAGAGCCGAAACATCGAATTTGACTGCATGGGGGTGCCTGTGCATACTGCTGCGAGGCCTTATTCGATCGTTCTCGTTTCAATCCAGGAGATTCGCGATGTTCATCCGTCCGCCAACCGGCAAGTCCCGCTGTTCCTCGTTTCGAACCATCCGCCCCTTGAGCCTGCTGGTCGCTGCCTTGCTGGCGCTGGGCAATGCCGTGGCGCAGGATTTTCCGAGCCGCCAGATCGAACTCGTCGTGCCCTATGGCGCTGGCGGTTCCACGGACGCCATGGCGCGCATCGTCGGCCAGCGTGTCGCCGAGTTGCTCAAGGTGCCGGTGGTGGTGGTCAACAAGCCCGGCGCATCTGGCGCAATCGGCACCAAATACGTGCTGGCCGCTACCGACGGCTACAAGATCGCGACGGGCGGCAATTCCAATTTCGGGCCGCTGCTGGCTGTTGGCAGCAAGCCGCCCTATGCGATCGATGAAGCCGCTTCAATCGGTCGCGCGGTAGTCAACCCCTTGCTGGTGGTGACGAAGACGGGCCGCTTCGCCACGTTGGACGCCATGCTCGTCGAGGCGCGCGCCAAGCCTGACACCATCACGTTCGGTTCCTGGGGCGTCAAGAGCCCGGGCCATCTGTATGGCGAACTGCTGAGCCAGGCCGCCAGCGTGAAGATGCGCCATGTGCCGTTCGACGGCGGCGCCAAGGCCATGCTGTCGGCGATGGGCGGGCACACCGACCTGGCCGTGGTGACCATCCCTACCGCCAAGACCAATGTCAAGTCCGGGGCACTGATCGCGCTGGCCATCACCGGTGACCAGCGCGACCCCGACCTGCCCGACGTGCCGACCATCAAGGAGCTCGGCCTGGCTGAGGCTTCTTATGCCTCGTTCGATGGTTTCGTCACCAGCGCCAAAGTGCCCAAGGAGCAATTGGCGATCCTGCGCGATGCCTTCGACAAGGCCCTCAACGACCCGAAGGTGAAAGACGAGTTGAAGAAGGTCGGCTCCGACCCCGGCTATATGGACGGTGCGCAGTACGACGCCTTCATGCGCCGCAATCTGACGGTGTTGCGCCGCGTCGCCGCGCGCGCCGGCATCGAGGAATAAGGAAGATTCGCCATGTCCGGACGACTGATATCAGAGCAGAAGGCACCCGAGGTGGTGCAGTACGTGATGGCGCCGTTCCTGAGCGGCATGGCCGATTACTTCGAGGTGCACCTGAAGATCCACAAGGCCCATGTGCTGATGCTCGGCGAGACCGGCCTGCTCGCGCCGGCCGATGGGCAAAGCCTGTTGCGCGCGCTGGTCGAATTGGAGGCTGCGGGTCAGCAAGGCCTGGTTGCCGATGCCAACACTGACCTCTATATGCAGATGGAGCGCTTCATCACCGAGCGCACCGGCGCGCTCGGCGGGCGTATGCATACCGGGCGCAGCCGCAACGATCTGTACGCCGCTGCGGCGCGCATGATGACGCGCTCCAAGCTGCTCGCGCTGCTGTCCGACACCACCAAAATGCAGCGCATGCTGCTGGACAAGGCCGAGGCCCATGCGGCAACAGTGATGCCCGGCTACACCCATATGCAGCATGCCGAGCCGGTGACCTACGGGCATTACCTGCTGGCCTTTCATGACGCCATCGCGCGCGATATGCGGCGCCTGTGGAGCGCTTATGACGAGACCAACCTGAATGCGCTGGGCGCCGCGGCGCTGGCCGGCAGCAGCTTCGCGCTGGACCGCTCGCGCACCGCCGCGCTGCTGGGTTTCGACGGTATCGTCGAGAACTCCTATGACGCCGTGGCCTCGCGCGACTACATCGTCGAGGCGGTCTCGGCGCTGGCCATCCTGTGCGGCAACGTGGGACGGGTGGCCGACCAGTTCATCCTCTGGGTCACGTCCGAGTACGACATGATCGACTTGCCAGACAGCTACGGCTATACCAGCAGCATCATGCCGCAGAAGCGTAACCCCGGCTATTTCATCGAGGCCGTGCGCTCGCGCTCGGCACGAGTCAGCGGCCACCTGATGGGCGTGCTGGCTACTGTGAAGGGCACGACCTTCGGCCATTCGCGCGACATGAGCTACGAGATCACCGTGCCGGCCTATGCCGCCTTCGACGATGCGACGGCGGTGGTCAACGTGATGCGCGGTGTCATCGACGCAGCCGACCCGCGCCGCGAGGCGATGCTGGTCAGCTGCGCGGGCCAGTTTTCCGGCGCCACTGAAATCGCCAATCTGCTGGTGCGCGAGGCCGGTCTGCCGTTCCGTTCGGCCTACGGCGTCATTGCCACGCTGGTGCGCCAGTCGCTGGAGCGGGGCTTGCGGCCGCTGGACATCCGTGCTCAGCATGTCGAGGCGGTCGCTTTGGAGCTGCTGGGGCATGGCGTCGGCCTGACCGATGCGCAGGTGCAAGGTGCGATGGACCCGGCCTTGAATGTGCAGATGAAGCAGACCGTCGGCAGCCCGTCGCGGCGCAGCATGGATGCGATGCTGCTTTCACGGCAGGCAAGTGCCGAGGCCGATGGTCGCAAGCTGCGCGAGCGTCAGGCGGCGCTGCTGCAGGCCGATGCCTTGTTGGCGGCAGCCATTGCCGAGCGGCTGGGTACCAGCGGCTGAGCAGGAGCGGTTGCCGGCACGGTACGGGCGCGCTTGAAACCAATCAAAAATGC
This sequence comes from Roseateles sp., assembly GCA_044357665.1. Taxonomy (GTDB): domain Bacteria; phylum Pseudomonadota; class Gammaproteobacteria; order Burkholderiales; family Burkholderiaceae_C; genus Paucibacter_A. The sequence goes on from JBIKPD010000247.1 coordinate 2,766, forward strand.
GTGCTGGTGCGGCGCCGCAGCATGCCGGCCGGCTGATCCCCCTGACCATTGTCAGGCGATGACTTGCCTGACGCTGAGCGGCTGCTGTGCAGACAGGCGGTGAATCAAGTAAGGTGGAGCCATGAGTCAATATTTCCTGAACATCAATGGTGTGGCACGCCAGGTCGACGTCGCCCCCGAAACCCCGCTGTTGTGGGTGCTGCGCGACAGCCTCGACTTGCCCGGCACCAAGTACGGTTGTGGCATCGGCAGTTGCGGCGCCTGCATGGTGCAGCTCAATGGCGTGCCGACGCGCTCCTGCATGACGCCGGTTTCCACCGTCGGACGCAAACAGGTCTTGACGATCGAGGGTCTGGACCCCGAGGGCGCGCACCCGCTGCAACAGGCCTGGCTGGAGCTCGATGTGCCGCAATGTGGCTATTGCCAGAGCGGGCAGATCATGACGGCTGCGGCGCTGCTCAAGGAAAACCCGGACCCTAGCGATGCTGAAATCGACGACGCCATGGCCGACAACCTGTGCCGCTGCGCCACCTATTTACGCATCCGCGCCGGCATTCACCGCGCGGCCGTTATCGCCAGCAAGAAGCGCGCAGCATGAAGCCTATTGACTTGACGCCGGCAATTGGAGCTGACCGCCGTGACTTCCTGCGCCTGTCTTTGCTTGGCAGCGGCGGCCTGTTGCTGGGGCTTTACCTGCAGCCCGCGGGGGCGGCCGCAATGGTGGGCAAGCCGGCCAGCCTGGATGCGGTCTTCAAGCCCAATGCCTTCATCCGCATCGCCACGGATGGCGTCGTCACCCTCATCTCCAAGCAACCCGAGATCGGCCAGGGCATCAAGACCTCGCTGCCGATGGTGATCGCCGAGGAACTCGAGGTCGACTGGAAGGACGTGCGCGTCGTGCAGGGCGACCTCGATCCGGCCTATGGCAACCAAAGCGCCGGTGGTTCGACCTCGACGCCCAATAACTACAACAACTTCCTGCGCCTGGGCGCTACGGCACGCACCCTGCTGGTAGAGGCTGCAGCGCAGACCTGGAAGGTGCCTGTGAGCGAATGCCTGGCGGCGCACAGCGCTGTGCACCATGCGCCCACCAAACGCTCGCTGGGCTACGGCGCTTTGGCGGCCACAGCCGCGGCGCTGCCCCTGCCGGCGCTCGAATCGGTCCGTTTGAAGGACCCGAAGAATTACACCTTGCTGGGCCAGCGTGTGGGCGGCGTCGACAATCTGGCAATCGTCACGGGCAAGCCGCTGTTCGGCATCGACATTCGCCTGCCGGGCATGCTGTACGCCGTGTTTGAAAAATGCCCGGCCTTTGGTGGCAAGGTCATCAGCGCGAACCTCGATGCCATCAAGGCGCTGCCGGGTGTGCGCGACGCCTTTGTCATCGAAGGCACGGCGAATCTCAACGGCCTGATGCCGGGCGTGGCCATCGTTGCCGAATCCACCTGGGCTGCTTTCAGCGCGCGCCGCCAACTCAAGGTGCGCTGGGACGAAGGGGCGGTTGTGAAGGAGAGTTGGGACGGCTTTGTGGCCCAGGCGCAGGCGCTCTCGAACCAGCCCGGCACCGTAGCCATGCGCCGCGACGGCGATCCTGCAGCGGCCTTTGCTATGGCGGCCAAGACCGTGCAGGCGCAGTACAGCTACCCCTTCATCTCGCATGCCAGCATCGAGCCGCAGAACTGTACGGCCTGGTGGCACGACGGCACCATGGAGCTCTGGGCACCGACGCAAAATCCGGCGGCCGGACAGAACCAGGTGGCCAGCACGCTGGGGATAGCGACGGACAAGATCAAGCTGCACATCACACGCAGTGGCGGTGGTTTTGGCCGGCGCCTGAGTGCCGACTACATCCTCGAGGCCGCCGCCATTGCTCGAAATGTGAAGTCACCGGTGAAGCTCACCTGGTCGCGTGAAGACGATCTGCGCCACGACCATTACCGCGCTGGCGGCTTTCATTTCCTGCGCGGCGCGCTCGACGGCAAGGGCCAGCTTACGGCTTGGCACAATCACTTCGTCACCTTTGCCAACCGCGTGCAGCGCGACGGCCAGTCGGTATTGCAGCCGGGCAGCGGCGCCAGTCTGTCCGGCGACGAGTTCCCGGGGCGTTGGGTTGCCAACTGCCTGCTTGAGCAAACGCCCATGGAGTGCGGCATTCCCATGGGCCCCTGGCGCGCGCCGGGCAGCAATGTTTTTGCCTGGGTTTTTCACAGCTTCATCGACGAACTCGCGCATGCGGCCGGGCGCGACCCGCTGGTCTTCCGCCTGGAGTTGCTGGGCGCGCGCGACATCCTGCCGGGCAGCGGCGAACGTGGTCAGCCCTACAACGTGGCGCGCATGCGCCGGGTGCTGATCGAGGTTGCCGCCAAGGCCGATTGGGGCAAGAAGAAATTTCCACGCGGCCAGGGCCAGGGCATCGCTTTTCACTTCAGCCATCGCGGCTATATCGCCGAGGTGGCCGAAGTCACAGTGTCCAAGGCCGGTGAGTTGAAGGTTGACCGGGTGGTCGTGGTGTCGGACATCGGCTCGCAGATCGTCAACCTGAGCGGCGCGGAAAACCAGGTTCAGGGTTCCGTCATCGATGGCTTGAGCACGTTGATGTTTGCCGAACTCGACATTCAACGTGGCCGCGTCGTGCAGGGCAATTTCAACCAGTACCCGTTGCTGCGTTTCGCCGCTGCACCGCCGCGCATCGACGTGCATTTCCTGCAAACCGATCAGCCCGTCACGGGCCTGGGCGAGCCGGCCCTGCCGCCCTTGGCGCCGGCGGTCTGCAATGCCATCTTTGCCGCTACCGGCAAGCGCGTGCGGCAGTTGCCGCTGAGCCGCACCGACCTGAGCTGGACCTGAGCGCCTGTGGCGTGCCGCAGTGACGCCTGCCCGGCTTAGGATGCTCTGCATAACCCCTCTCGGCTTGTGCTGGCGCGGCCTCGGGCGGTCTGCGGCTTTGCATTTATTGCCGATAGTACGCGGATGCCGTGCAGCAGTAGATTATTGAGAATGGATGAATCTCTACTTCGAGTAGAACAACAATCTATCGGACGGATTAAAAAGAATAATGCTAGATTTCAGATCGCTCGATGGCGGCCTTTATTTCCGGTATTTTTTCATACAGATGCAAACCGGGGCAAACTGTCTGTGTTGAGTAGTCGATGTGTGCAGAAATGTCACTGAGTTTGAGTTTGAATTGTTTCTTTATCCGTGCCAGCAGGTTGGTTGTGGAATGCAACTGCCGCGTTGTCGGATATT
>JBIKPD010000249.1:0-5916 GCA_044357665.1 Roseateles sp.
CCATGCCGACTGGCTGGTCAGGCTGCACCTGTCGCGTGCGGCAGTTTTCCATTCGGCCACGCTGCTGCTGGTGGGGGCCTATTTGCTGCTGATTTCGGCGCTGGGTTATTACGTCCGGTACACAGGCGGCAACTGGGGTAGGGCGGTGCAAATGGCAATGGTCTTTGTTGCCCTGCTGACGCTGGCGATGCTGCTGCAGTCGGCTACCTTGCGTGCGCGTTTGCGCATCTATATCAGCAAGAACTTCTTCAGCTACCGCTATGACTACCGGGAAGAATGGCTTCGCTTTACAGCCATCCTAGCTTCGGCGGCCTCGCCCCAGGAGATGGGCAAAACCGTGGTGCGCGCGCTGGCCAATCTGGTGGAAAGCCCATCGGGAGAGCTCTGGCTCAAGCGCGGCAATGTCGCTTCGAATGATGAATTCTTTGAACAATCGGCTTGCTGGAATCGTCCGGCAAGTTCCGCGCGCGAGAGCGCGTCATCACCGTTTTGCAACTTCATTCGCGAACGCGCATGGATCATTGACCTCAGGCAGTCGCACAGCGCAGCAGTGGACTCGACCCGGCCTGAATTGCCTGACTGGCTGCTGGCGAATCCTCGCTGCTGGTTGTTCATTCCCCTGCTGGTTGGTAGCGAGCTGATCGGCTTTGTTCTGCTCGGCAGCGCCAGAGCGCCGGTCGATCTCAACTGGGAGGTGCGCGATCTGCTCAAGACGGCCGCCAGCCAGGCATCCAGCTATCTGGCGCAGATGCAGGCGACCGAGGCCTTGCTTGAAGTGGGCAAGTTCGATGCATTCAACCGCATGTCGGCCTTTGTGGTGCACGACTTGAAGAACATCGTCATGCAGTTGTCCTTGATGATGAAGAACGCCAAGCGCCTGCGCCACAACCCCGAGTTCCAGTTGGACATGCTGGCCACAGTGGAGAACTCGCTCGAAAAAATGCACCAGCTGATGCTGCAGTTGCGTGAGGGCGAGCGCCCTCATGGCGTTGTCAGCGGCGTCGATCTGCAACTGATCGCCACGCGCCTGGCAGCGACCGCTGCGTCCAAGGGGCGCTTGCTCTTGCTTGATTTGAAGGCGGGTGTCAGTACGCGCGGCCATGAGGGGCGGATCGAGCGGGTGCTGGGTCACATGGTGCAAAACGCATTCGACGCAAGCCCCGCCGATTCATCGGTCCGCCTGCAACTTGATCGGAGCGGCAGCCAGGCGCGGGTGCAGATCGCTGATCAGGGCTGCGGTATGTCGGATGAATTCATCCGGCACCGGCTCTTCAAGCCGTTCCAGACCACCAAGGCCAGTGGCATGGGAATCGGCGCTTACGAGAGCTACCAATACCTGCGCGAACTCGGTGGCGCGATCAATGTCCAGAGTCAGCTTGACCAGGGTACGACGGTGACCATTTTGTTGCCGCTCCTGCATATCGAGATGGCACCAGCGCTGCCGATGAGGAAGACCGGATGAATCATGAACAAGCCATGCTGCTGATCGTCGAGGACGACCCGGCATTGCAAAAACAACTCAAATGGTCGCTCGACCGCTTCGAGTCGGTAGTGGCAGGCGATGGCGCCAGCGCGCTGCTGCAGTTCCGTCGCCACAAGCCTGCGGTGGTGACGCTGGATCTGGGATTGCCGCCGGACCGCGACGCGGTGTCCGAAGGCTTCAAATGCCTGGAGATGCTCCTGGCGATAGATCCCGGTGTCAAGATCATCGTCCTGACCGGCCAGAATGATCAATCCAATGCGCTGCGCGCGATCCGACTCGGTGCCTATGACTTTCTGGCCAAGCCGGTCGAACCAGAAATGCTGGGCTTGACGGTCGAGAGGGCTTTCCGGCTTTATGAGCTGGAGCTTGAAAATCGTCGTTTGCAGACCTTGCAGCAGACTGATGCCGTCGGCGGCCTGTTGACCCGGGACGCTGCCATGCAGACGATCTGCCGGACGATCGACAAGGTGGCTCCGAGCAATTTGAGCGTGCTGCTGCTGGGCGAGAGCGGCACCGGCAAGGAGGTGCTGGCGCAAGGGCTGCATCAGGCTTCCGGGCGCCGCGGGCGCTTCATCGCGATCAACTGTGCGGCCATCCCCGAAAACTTGCTGGAAAGCGAGTTGTTCGGCTATGAGCGTGGCGCATTCACTGGAGCGAGCAAGACCACCATCGGCAAGATCGAGACCGCCAATGGCGGCACGCTGATGCTCGACGAAATCGGCGATCTGCCGATGTCTTTGCAGGCCAAGTTGCTGCGTTTCCTGCAGCAGCGCACGATCGAGCGGGTTGGCGGGCGCCAGGAGATTGCCATCGATGCCCGCATCGTGGGTGCAACCCATCAGGACTTGCGAAGCCGCATCAGCGATGGGCGGTTTCGCCAAGATCTCTATTACCGCTTGGCCGAAATCGTTGTCGATATACCGCCGCTGCGCGACCGGCATGGCGATGCGGTCTTGCTGGCCCATGCATTCCTGCGGCGCTTCGCGGCCGAGCAGAGACGCCCGGCATTGAGCTTCTCGGATGACGCCTTGCGCGCGATTGCCGCCCACAGTTGGCCAGGCAATGTCCGTGAGTTGCAGAACCTGCTCAAGCGCGCCGCAATCATGACTGAAGGACTGCGGGTCACCGCGGCAGATCTGGGGCTGGCGCTGACTTGCGCCGAACAAACCTTGGTTGAACTCGACCTGCGTGAGGTGCGTGAGCGCGCCGAACGACGGGCTTTGCTGGTGGCAATGGCCCATAGCGATGGCAATGTCTCGCGCGCGGCCGACATTCTGGGCATCAGCCGACCGACTCTTTATGACTTGATGAATAAATTGCATCTCAATCCCGCTACCCAGAGCATTGACAAGGAAATCCAATGACATCGAATCTTCAACGCCGGCCGCTGGCCGCAAGCCTTGCCGCAATCGGCAGTGCGCTGCTGCTGGTTGCCTGCTCGGGGGAATCACCCGAAAGCCTGCTCGCCGCAGCCAAGACCAGGCTGGCCAGCGATGACAGCAAGGGCGCGATGATCGAGTTGAAAAACTCTTTGCAGAAGGACCCGAAATCTGCCGAAGCCAGGTTCTTGCTGGGGAAAACCTTGTTGCAGACCGGTGATGTGGCGGGCGCAGCCATCGAGTTGGCCAAAGCAGCCGAGCTCGGCTATTCCAGCGAAGCCTTGGCGGCGCCGATGGCGCGCGTGCTGCTGCTCAAGGGCAAGGCCGGACAACTGATCACCGAATATGGCGAATTCAAGATTGCCGACCCAAAACTCTTGTCCGAGTTGAAAACCACGCTCGCAAGCGCCTATGCGGGGCTGGACAAAATCCAGCAAGCGCATGCAAGCGTCGAGGCGGCGTTGGCGGCTGATTCTGGTAATGCGGCTGCACGCTTGTTGCTGGTGCGCTTGCTTGCTTTTGAAAAGAAAACCGACGCAGCACTGGTCGCGCTGGAGCAGACGCTGAAACTCCACCCCAGCCACAGCGAAGCCTGGCAGTTGCAGGGCGACCTGTTGATGCTTGATGTCAAGAACGATGGACTGGCGCTGCAGTCCTATGGCGAAGCGCTCAAGCATGACAAGAACAATGTTCCAGCCCGTGCTGGCATTATTCAGTTGCAGATGACTCGCCGCGACTTTGATGCGGCCCAAAAGGCGCTTGCGGAGTTGCAATTGATCGCGCCCAAGGCCCCCCAGACGCATTTTTTTGCAGCCTTGCTCGCGCTCGAGCGCAAGGACTTGAAGACAGCGGACGAACAATCGCAAGCGCTGCTGGCCTTGCGTCCTGGCAGCGCCAAAGCCCTGCAACTGGCTGGGTCAATCAAGCTTCAGCGTGGCAACCTCGCGCAGGCTGAAACTCACCTGAAGCAAGCCCTTGACGCTGCACCCGGTGCAAACGCGGCCAGGCAGTTGCTGGCCCGGACGCTGCTGCAAGCCGGCGATGCAAAGAAGGCGCTCGAGACATTGCAGCCGCTCCTTGATGACAAATTGCCGAATGCCGAGGCCCATGCCACGGTTGCCGAAGCGTATTTCATGCTCGGCAATTTGAATGCTGCCGAACAGAATCTCAGCCAGGCAGCCAGGCTCAATCCAGTCGATTACAAAAGCCGAACTGCGCTGGCGATGGTGGCCATAGGCAAGGGGCGCGCAGAGCAGGGTTTTGACGAGTTGCGAGCGATTTCAGCAGTAGATCCAGGCATTTCTGCGGATCGGGCGCTGATCAATTCGCATCTCAACAAGAGGGACTATGACAAAGCGCTTGCGGCAATTGGCAAGCTCCAACAGAAACAGCCAGGCCAGCCGCTGGCCGCAGTGCTGCGCGGGCAAGTCGAATTGCAGCGCGGCAACCGCTTGCCGGCGCGCCAAGCTTTTGAAGCAGCGATCAAGGTCAATCCGGCCGATATGCCGGCGCTGATGACTTTGGCCTCAATGGACCTTGAAGACAAGAAACCGGCTGATGCGGTAGCGCGGTTCGAAAGGCTGCTGGAAAAGGACCCGGCAAATATGCAAGCGCAGATGGCCATCTTCAATTTGCGCAAATATGCTGGCGCAGGCCATGCGGAACAGATCGAAAGACTGAACAAGGTGATCAAGCAAAATCCTGTTGCCGTGGCGCCGCGCCAAGCCCTGATTGCTCTTTGGGAAGGCCAAATGGACAGGAAACAGGCGCTCGCTGCTGCTCAGGACGCAGTCGCGGCCAATCCCGATAACGCCGAGCTCCTGTCCGCGCTTTCAAGGGTACAGATGGCGTCGGGGGATTTCAATCAGGCGCTGACCGCCGCCAATCAGGTCGTGCAGTTGCAGCCGGGCCAGCCACAGGCCTTGGTGCAAGTCGCCGAACTTTACGCGGCGAACAAGGATTTCCCGGCAGCCATCCAGGCGCTCAAGCGTGGGCTGTCGCTGAAGGAGGATTTCCTGCCGGCACAGGTCATGCTGGCAGCGCTGCTGAATCAAAGCGGGCGCAATGCAGATGCTTTCGGCATTGCAAACAGCATCCAGAAACAGCGGCCGCTCAAATCTGTCGGGTTTCAACTTGAGGGTGATCTTCACTTCGCGGCGCGTAAATGGGATGCCGCGTCCGCTGCTTATGGCAAGGCCTTGGATCGGCAAGCGGGAACGGCACTGGCCATCAAGCAGCATCGTGTCCTGGTTGCCGCAGGCAAGAAAGAAGACGCAAACAAGCAACTGGAGCAGTGGCTGGCCAAAAATCCGAAAGATGCGACCTTCATGTCATATCTGGGTGAGCTCGCATTGACCCAGGGTGACTTTTTGAAAGCCCAACAGCGTTATGGGGAAGTCTTGAAATTGCAACCCGACAATGCAGTCGCTGCCAACAACATCGCCTGGATCCTCAGCAAGGAGGGCAAGCCCGAAGCGCTTGCCTATGCTGAAAAGGCAGTTGCCCTGGTGCCGAAGCAGCCCGCCTTTCTGGATACTCTGGCGCAGATTCATTCCGGCGCCGGGCGCCTTGAGCGGGCGCTTGAGATCGAAAAGCAGGCGGTGGCCCTGTCCCCTGAATTCCCCCCGCATCGCTTGAATCTGGCTCGCCTCTATTTGAAAATCGGCATGAAGGCCGAGGCTTCCGAAGAGTTGAAACAGCTGTCTGCTTTGGGCGACAAGTTCGACCAGCAGGCCGAAGTCAAGCGTTTGCAATCGACGCTTTGACTTTCATCCAGGATTGATACCGTTTCGGCCAACCGATGCCAATTCAACAGGTGGTTTCAATGAGCAAGATTCGTCGCAACAGTATCAAGAAAAGCTTTCATCAGGGGTTGCGGCGGGTTCTGAACTTCCTGCCCAAGCAGTCGAGATTCCGGATTTATCGCAGTCTGGTCGATTGCGACCCAGCGCCGGATGTCAGGCTGGTGCTCAAGGTCGCCGAAACCAGGGAGGAACTGGAAGCGAGCTTTCGCATCTTGCATGATGCCTATGTCGCCAGCGGCTTCATGAAGCC
>JBIKPD010000250.1:0-5915 GCA_044357665.1 Roseateles sp.
CTGCCGATGCCTTGGCGGCAAGGCAGGCCGCGAGACAGGCCGGCGTCTCGATCAGCAATAGCCTCGATGCACCGGCGCAAGTCAGCCTGGCAGTCGACGCCCTGCTCGGCCTGGGCCTGCAAAGCCCGCCCGCTGGCGTCATCGCTGCGGCGATCACCCGGCTGAACGCCTTGGCTGCACCCCTGCTGGCGGTTGATCTGCCCAGTGGTCTGCAGTCGGACAGCGGTGCAGTTTTCAGCCTGGCTGGGACTCGATTGGCAGCGCAAGCCCGACATACGCTGGCCCTGCTGACCTTGAAGCCGGGCCAGTTCACCGCCGACGGCCGCGCGCTTTGCGGCGAGCAATGGTTTGACGATCTTGGTGTCAGCAGCTCGCACATGCCCGATGCTGAGCTCGTCGGTAGCAGTTGCCTGGCGGCTTGGCGGACCGCTCGCAGCCATTCAGCTCACAAGGGCAGCCAGGGTAATTTGTTGGTGGTCGGTGGCGCCAGCGGCATGCGCGGCGCGGCCTTGTTGGCCGCACGTGCGGCCCTGGCCTCGGGCGCCGGACGCGTCTATTGCTGTCTGCTCGGCAGCCAGGCGACTGAGCTGGATGCAATGCGGCCGGAACTGATGCTCTGGCCACAAGCTCGGATGAGCCATCCGCAAGACTGGCGGGACATGGTCATCGTCTGCGGCTGCGGCGGCGGCGAGGACACCGACGCCGAACTGCCCGCGCTGCTCGACCAGGCAAGCCGGCTGATTGTCGATGCCGATGGTTTGAATGGAGTAGCCCGGGACCCGCAGTTGCGCGCCCTGCTGAGCAGGCGCAGCGCAAACGGCATGCAGACCATCTTGACGCCGCATCCGCTGGAGGCTGCGCGGTTGCTCGACTGCAATGCCTTGACCGTGCAGCAGGATCGCCTCGCGGCGGCACGCGAATTGGCAGCGCGCTATTTCTGCACAATCATCCTGAAGGGATCCGGCAGCGTGATTGCCAGCGCAGATGGACGACTCAGCATCAACAGCAGCGGCAGCGCGGCCCTGGCCACCGCAGGCACCGGTGATGTGCTGGCGGGCTGGTTGGGTGGACTATGGGCGCAGCAAACCGCTACCGACCCGCATCAACTGGCAATTGCGGCCTGTCACTGGCATGGCTTGGCAGCGCAAGACCAGCCAGCCGGCCCTTTGCGCGCAGCGGATCTGGTCGAACGGATGCATGCGCTGTTCAGCGCCTAACGGCGCTTGCGGTTACGAGCTTCGGCCGCGGCCGGTTTGCTTGCAGCCTTCGCGCTTGCACGTGCTGGCCGGCCCTTGCGTTCGGCCTTGACCTTGCGGTCGGCGCGTCGCACCTGCTCCAGTTCTTCCACGGCATTGGCCGGCGCGCGCGGGGCAATCCCGGCCTTGTCGCGTTGCGCCCGAGCGATGAGTTTGGCTTCGCCACTTTCATGCACCAGGTGGAAATCGATCTTGCGACCATCCAGATCGACGCGGCTGACCTGCACATGCACGGATGTGCCGGTGGCATAGCGAATACCGCTGCGCTCGCCACGCAATTCCTGACGCATTTCGTCAAAGCGGAAATATTCCCCGCCAAGCTCGGTGATGTGGATCAGGCCTTCGACATAAAGCGCATCAAGCTGCACGAACAAACCGAAGCTGGTCACGGCACTGACGGTGCCGGCAAATTCCTCGCCCAGATGGTCACGCATATAGCGGCACTTGAGCCAGGCCTCGACATCACGCGAAGCCTCATCAGCGCGGCGCTCGTTGGCGCTGCAATGCGCGCCGACAACTTCCCAGCGTTCCAGTTCGGTTGATGCACTGGCCGGGTTGATCGGCGGCGCCTTGCCGGGCCGTTTGGCCGGCATCGGTACGTCCATCTTGGACGCCTCCAACTGGTAGCGCTTGCCCGCCAGAATCGCTTTGATGACGCGATGAACCAGCAGATCGGGATAACGGCGGATCGGACTGGTGAAATGGGTATAGGCCGGATAGGAAAGACCGAAATGACCGGCGTTGGCAGCGGTGTAGATCGCCTGCTGCATCGAGCGCAGCAGCATGCTGTGGATCTGGGTCGCATCGGGCCGGTCTTTGGTCGCGGCGGCAATCGCCTGGTATTCGCTCGGCAAGGGCGAATCACTGATCCCCATGCCGATCCCCAAAGCGCGCAGATAGGCTTGCAAGGCAATACGCTTTTCGGCCGTCGGACCCTCGTGGACGCGGAACAGGGAACCATGCTTGGCCTGAGCGATGAAATCAGCGGCGCACACATTGGCCGCCAGCATCGACTCCTCGATCAGCTTGTGCGCTTCATTGCGGGTACGCGGAATGATCTTCTCGATATGCCCGTTCTCGTCACAGACGATCTGGGTCTCCACCGTTTCGAAGTCGATGGCGCCACGGCGCCCGCGCTCGGCCAACAGGGCACGGTAGACCTCGTGCAGATGCAGGAGATGGGGTACCAGATCCTGCCTCTTGGCAGCTTCCGGGCCATGGGTGTTGGCGAGCACCGCGGCCACCTCGGTATAGGTGAAACGGGCTTTTGAACAAATCACCGCCGGATAGAACTGATAGGCCTGCACCTCACCGCTTTGCGTGACCAGCATGTCGCAGACCATCGCCAACCGGTCCTGATATGGATTCAGCGAGCACAAGCCATTGGAGAGCTTTTCCGGCAACATCGGGATCACCCGGCGCGGGAAATACACCGAAGTGGCCCGCTCATAGGCATCGGCATCGAGCGGCTCGCCCGGCTTGACGTAATGGCTGACATCGGCGATCGCCACAATCAAGCGCCAACCGCTGAAAGCGGTCTTGCCTCGACCCGATTTATGCGGCTCGCAATAGACCGCATCGTCGAAGTCGCGCGCATCCTCGCCGTCAATCGTCACCAGCGGCACATCGCGCAGATCAATGCGCTGCTTCAGGTCGGCGGCGCGCAGTTTTTCGGACAACTTGGCCGCATGCGCCATGGTCTCGGCGCTGAAGCGATGCGGCACGTCGAACTTGCGTACGGCAATTTCGATTTCCATACCCGGATCATCGATCTCGCCGAGCACCTCGACCACCCGGCCGGCCGGCTTGGCATACAGCGACGGCGCTTCGGTCAACTCGACCGCCACCACCTGCCCCGCCGCGGCGTTGGCGATGGCATTCTTTGGAATCAGTATGTCACGGCCCATGCGCTTGTCTTCAGGCGCAACCAGCCAGATCCCTGACTCCAGCAATAAGCGCCCGATGATGTTCTTCTTTTTACGCTCAAGAATTTCAAGGATCCGGCCTTCCGGACGGCCGCGTTTGTCAAAGCGCACGACCCGAACACGCAGTCGGTCGCCATGCATGACGGCCTGCATTTCCTGGGAGGAAAGATAGACATCCTGCGACCCGACATCGGGCAGCAAGAAGCCGTGACCATCTCGATGTCCCTGCACCGTACCGTCGACCTCGCTCAGCAGCGACAGCCCTCCGGACGACGTTTCCGCTTCATTGCTCGATTTTTTGATGATAGACTCCGAATCTTTCCTGAAATGCCCAGGTGGCGGAATTGGTAGACGCACTAGTTTCAGGTACTAGCGAGTAACTTCGTGGGGGTTCGAGTCCCTTCCTGGGCACCAAAACATCGAATGCCAGCACATTGTGCTGGCATTTTGTTTTGGAGCGCGGGAAGCAAGGTCGCTGCCGACCTTGCGCAGGGACGAGAATGGCGCCCGCATATTTGCGGCGCCGGGGCTGAGTCCGGACAGTCGGATGCCCACTGCGGGCACCCAACTGCCTGACGAAGTGCGAACGCCTGCTGGCGTGAGTGCGACCTGCAAGGCGCGAACCGTGACCGAGTCCCTTCCTGGGCACCAAAACATCAAATGCCAGCCGATTGTGCTGGCATTTTTTTGGGCGAATGAACTTCTTTCGCCCATGGTCTGAACAGCATCAGACGACAAATTTCTTCGCCAGAGCATCAGGCCGCAAATCGTCGTATTCCTCGAAAGGCTGGTGAATCCAGGGGCTGGTCTCCAGGCGCTCTACATAGTAGTCCGGCGTGTAACTGGAGACGGCCTTGGACCAGAGCACGGCCGAGCGCAACTCGGTGATGGCTGGCATCCCGCGCAGGCGGTCAACCACCGCTCTCAAGGTCACGCCGGTATCGGCCAGGTCATCCACCAACAGCACGCGGCCAGCCAATTCACCCTGGGGCATGGTGATGTACTTGGCAAGGTCAAGTCGCCCCTGGATCGTGCCAGCTTCGGCACGGTAGGAACTGGTCGACATGATGCCAAGCGGCTTGTCGAAGACACGCGAGAGCACATCGCCGGGGCGCATACCGCCTCGTGCCAGACAGAGAATCTGGTCGAACTGCCAGCCCGACGCATGAATCTTCAGCGCCAGCCGTTCAGTCAACATATGGTATTCGTCCCACGACACGTACAAATGCTTGCCGTCGTCAGTCAACATAGCGAAAAACTCCAGTCTGATGTATTGATATGTGCGCCTTCGTTGCGCCGCCTGTTCGCCAAGTTCACTTGGGCTGGTAGGGATGGCGCAGCAGGATCGTATGTTCGCGGCCTGGTCCGGTCGACACCATATCGATCGGGGCACCTGTCAATTCCTTGATGCGCTCAAGGTAACGACGTGCATTCAAGGGCAATTCGGCCCAGTCAGTAATGCCGTAGGTCTTTTCGGTCCAACCGGGAAAGGTTTCAAACATCGGCTGACAAGCAGCAATTTCATCGGCATCGAGCGGCAGGATATCGAGTTGACGGCCGGCCAGGTCATAGCCGACGCACATCTTGATCTCGTCCAGTCCGTCGAGCACATCGAGTTTGGTGATGCACAGTCCGGTGATGCCGTTGATGATGATCGAGCGCTTCAGCGCCGCCGCATCAAGCCAACCACAACGACGTGCCCGGCCAGTGACGGTGCCACGCTCTTGCCCGACGATCGAAAGATGGTGACCAACCGTGCCGGGCTGCTCCCAATCAAGCTCGGTTGGAAACGGGCCGGATCCGACGCGTGTCGTGTAGGCCTTGGTGATGCCGAGCATGTAATGCAGCATCTGCGGACCGACGCCGGCACCGGCGGCGGCATTGCCAGCCACGCAGTTGCTTGAAGTCACATAGGGATAAGTGCCATGATCGATGTCGAGCAGCGTGCCTTGCGCGCCCTCAAACAGGATGTTGGCGCCGGCCAGATGGGCTTTGTGAATCAGGTACCCGACATCGGCCATCATCGGCTTGATGACCTCGGCCATCTTCATCGCCTGATCGAAGATCGGCTGGAACTCAAGTGCTGAGGCCTGCAGATAACTTGTCAGCGCAAAATTGTGCAGTTCAAGCAACTCATGCAGTTTTTTGGCGAAGCGCTCCGGATGTTTCAGGTCCTGCACACGCAAAGCGCGCCGCGCGACCTTGTCTTCATAAGCCGGTCCGATGCCTTTGCCAGTAGTGCCGATCTTGCCGGCGCCGCTGCTCTCGCGCAGCGCCTCGCGCGCCTTGTCCACTTCAACGTGGAACGGCAGGATCAAGGGGCAGGATTCGCTGATGAAAAGTCGCGATCGCACTTCGACGCCAGCTTTTTCAAGGCGTTCGATTTCGAGCAATAAATGCGTCGGATCGATCACCACGCCGTTGCCGATATAGCAGGCCACGCCGGCCCGCATGATGCCCGAAGGAATCAATTGCAGGGCCGTCTTGACCCCGTTGATCACCAAAGTGTGGCCGGCGTTATGCCCACCCTGGAAACGCACCACACCCTGGGCATGATCGGTCAACCAGTCGACCACTTTGCCCTTGCCTTCGTCACCCCATTGGGTACCAACGACGACCACGTTGCGACCTTGCGCAATTTCACTTTGCATCTTGATAATCCGATGATCAAAAAAAGTCTTCGGCAGTCCGCGTCATATGGCGCGCACCACCCACTGCGTGTCGACCGCAATCA
>JBIKPD010000038.1:0-19271 GCA_044357665.1 Roseateles sp.
GCAGCAAGACGGATCGCGGCTGACAAGCAGACCTTGGTCGCAGGCGGCCGGCCGGGCTTGCAGGTCCTCGGCGGCCGTATCGTTGCCGTCTGCGGCGACGGTGGCCTGATCGACGTCAAACAGCTGTTGTGCGGCGATGCAGTCGTCGACGCCGCCTTCTTAACCGCGCTGACCCATGCGCAAACTTGTCTCTTCCAATGAAAAAAGTCCTCATCCTCGGTATCAACGGCTTCATCGGCCACCACCTGACCCAGCGCATCCTCGAAAGCACCGACTGGCATGTCTACGGCATGGACATGGCGTCGAACCGTCTGGGCGACATGGTCAATCATCCGCGCATGCATTTCTTCGAGGGTGACATCACCATCAACAAGGAATGGATCGAATACAACGTCAAGAAATGCGACGTGATCATTCCGCTGGTTGCCATCGCCACGCCGATGACTTATGTCCGCGAGCCCTTGCGGGTCTTCGAACTCGACTTCGAAGCGAATCTGCCGATCGTCCGCGCGGCGGTCAAGTACAAGAAGCATCTGGTGTTCCCTTCGACCTCCGAGGTCTACGGCATGAGCCAGGACGCCGAATTCGATCCCGAGACTTCGAACCTGGTCTACGGCCCGATCGACAAGCCGCGCTGGATTTATGCCTGCTCGAAGCAGTTGATGGACCGCGTGATCGCCGCTTACGGCATGGAGCAGGGGTTGAACTACACCTTGTTCAGGCCATTCAACTTCATCGGTTCGGGGCTTGATTCGATTTTCGACACCAAGGAAGGTTCGTCCCGCGTGGTCACGCAGTTCCTCGGCCAGATCGTCCGTGGCGAACCGATACAGTTGGTCGACGGCGGTCAGCAAAAACGTGCTTTCGCCGATATTTCGGACGGCATCGAAGCCCTGATCCTGATCATCGCCAACAAGGACGGCGTGGCTTCGGGGCGCATCTACAACATCGGCAACCCAGCGAACCATTATTCGGTGCGTGAGCTGGCCGAGATGATGCTGGCCTTGGCTGCTGAATATCCCGAGTACGCGACTTCGGCCAAGGCCTGCCGGATTGTGGAAACTGCTTCGGCCGATTTCTACGGCAAGGGTTATCAGGATGTGCAGAACCGGCTGCCCAAGATCAGCGGCACGGTCAACGAACTGGGCTGGTCGCCGAAAGTCGACATGGAAACATCGCTGCGGCGCATCTTCGAGTCATACCGGCAGAAGGTGGTCGAAGCGCGCGCTTTGGTTGATCAAGCCGAGTGAGTCTGCCCAGCCATTCATTTGAGGCCTGAGCGATGGCAACGATCGCGCTGAAGGTCGACGTCGATACGCTGCGCGGTACCAGAGAAGGCGTGCCGCGTCTGCTCGACATCTTCGCGCGGCATCACGCCGACGCCAGTTTTCTTTTCAGCCTCGGCCCCGACCATACCGGCTGGGCATTACGGCGGGTTTTCAGGCCCGGCTTTCTTTCCAAGGTCTCGCGCACCTCGGTGGTCAAGCATTACGGCTGGCGCACGCTGATGTATGGCGTGCTGCTGCCGGCGCCCGACATCGGTCGGGTGGCGGCTGATTCGATGCGCGCCGCGGCACAGGCCGGCCATGAATGCGGCATCCATACCTGGGACCATGTGGTCTGGCAGGATCAGGTGCGCAATGCTGACCCGGCCTGGACCCGCGCCAGCATGGTTCGGGCTTACGAGCGCTTTGTCGATATTTTTGGCCAGCCGCCATCAACCCATGGGGCTGCCGGGTGGCAGATGAACGCCGAAGCGTTCAGACAGATCGACGACTGGGGCATGGCTTATGCGTCAGACGGGCGCGGCGCCAGCCCGCATCGTTTGCGCGTGGAGGGTCAAGTGCTCCGGCATGTACAGATGCCGACGAGTTTGCCGACCATGGATGAACTGATCGGTAATCCCGGTATTGACGAGCTCAATGTTTACCGGGCGCTGCTGGAATTGACTGAATCCGACCAGAACCAGGTCTATACGCTGCACGCCGAACTCGAAGGCGGCCTGCTGGCGCCGGCCTTTGAAGCCTTGCTGGCAGGCTGGGCGGCGCAGGGTCATCAACTGGTTGCGTTGGCAACCCAGTTCAAGTGGATCGAAGCGGCTGAATCAGCCCGCCTGCCAACCTTGCCGTTAAATTGGGGCAGCCTAGCGGGCCGTAGCGGCGAGTTGATCGTTGCATCTGCGCCCTGAGCAGTTGATGTGGACCTTGTTCGGGAAATTTCCGGGTTGATGTTTACATGTGAATCAATTAAACATTTTTGTAAACATCTTCGTTGACATTTGTCACGAGTTTGTAGAAAATTAGCAATGTTTTAAAGCTTAGGCTCGTAGGAAGTCAGCAGACTCGGATGTTTTGCTGGATGCATTTGAGCCGGGCCACGACCCTGATTCGAGCAGTGATCGTCGTTCGGTAGAGACTTTGAAATCGCAAGCTTGTTAAATTTTTTAAAAATTTTGTCATTATTCGCTTTACGGATCATCGCAACTAGGAAATAATTGTCACATGAAGAAGCAAGAACACACCTCGATCACCTACCTCAAGTTCTTGAACTTGGTAGCTGCTATCCGTGACCTGCCTGGATTTCCGGATGTGGATCCGGTTGAGGAAAGGCTTTTGGATCTGTTCGCTGCGGCTTGGCATGCGGGACGGAAGATCACCGTGCTTGAGGCGATGGGCATGTTGACTGATATCTCGGCCAGCACAGCGCACCGCCGGATCAAGCATTTGCGTCAGAAGGGTCTGCTTGCTCTGGAGATTGATGACATTGACAACCGCGTCAAGTATGTCGTCCCGACCCCCCAGACCAACCAGTATTTCGCCAAGCTCGGCGATTGCCTGGACAAGGCGGCAGCCAGCGCCAGCTGATCCGAACGCAATCAGCCGTCAGGGGACTGATGGCTGATTCAGCCTGGCCTGCAGCTAGCGGTCGCCGGATTTCTATTTCCGTCTGCAATAGCGGGCCGCGACTTGACCGAAGAAATTCCGGATGCAGACCGTGGTGCAACGAAGAGGTCTGGCAATTGTTGCTCTGACATCGCTGGCCTACCTGGCGACGTTCGAGCTGAACAATGCCTTGTTTTCCAATACGCAGTTCTCCAGCGGCACTCACTATGTCTTCCTGCCCAGCGGCTTGAGACTTGTGTTCGTGTTGGTTTTTATCGAGCAAGGTGCGATCGGCATCGCTTGCGGGACCGCCCTGATCGCCTACCAGGGCATGCAAGCGCCGGGCTTCGTCGCCGTGGCTATGCCGGCTCTGATCTCGGGCTTTTCACCCTGGCTGGCAAGGCTGATTTGTGTGGACAAGCTCGGACTGGATGTGGCACTGGCGCGCATGTCGGCTCAGACCTTGATCAAATGTGCCGGCATTTTTGCAATCACCAGCGCCTTGCTGCACCAGGTCTGGTATTTCTGGCAAGGGCAGACTGCAAACTTTTTGCAAAGCACCGTCGTGATGGCGGTCGGCGACCTGACCGGCACAATCCTCGTACTCTACGCAGTCAAGGGCTTGCTGACCTTGCTCCCTCGGAACCTGTTCGAGCGCCGCTGAACGACTTCAACCGGCGTCGACTGCCACAAGGCGTGTATCCGGCCCCTTGCCGCTGAATCGGTCGAGTGCCAGATAAATGACCGGTGTGATGTAAAGCGTTACTGCCTGCGACAGGATCAGGCCGCCCGCGACCGCCAGGCCCAAAGGCTGGCGCAGTTCAGCGCCAGCACCCAGGCCGAAGGCGATCGGCAGGGCACCCATCAGGGCTGCCAGCGTCGTCATCATGATCGGACGGAAACGCAGGATGCAGGCGGCGCGGATTGCATCGGGCGGGCTCATGCCACCATGGCGCTGCGCGTCGAGAGCAAAGTCGATCATCATGATGGCGTTCTTCTTGACGATACCGATCAGCATCAGGATGCCGATGGTCGCGATCAAGGTCAGATCCATGCCGAACAACTGCAGCGTGATCAAGGCGCCGACTGCCGCCGATGGCAAGCCAGCCAGAATCGTCAGTGGGTGGATATAGCTCTCGTAGAGCACACCCAGCAACACATAGATCACCGCAATGGCCAATCCGATCAGCAGTAGCTGACCACTCTGGGAGTTCTGGAACACTGCAGCGTCGCCGCCATAGCTGGTGATGATGGTGTCCGGCAGCTTGATTTCCTTGGCATAGCCGTCGAGCTTGGCTGTTGCGTCGCCGAGTGGCACATCGGGCGCCAGGTTGAAGCTCAAGGTGATCGCCTGCAACTGGCCTTGGTGGTTGACTGCCGTCGGACCGAAGCCGCGTTGCACCGTGGCGAATGCCGTCAGGGGAACCAGGACGCCGCCCTTGCCACGAAGGTAGATCTTGCTGAATGCTTCTTCGCTCTGCCGGTCGCCGTCGCGCGCTTCCATGATCACCTGGTAGGTGTTGGTTTCCGCATAGATGCTCGACACCTGGCGCTCACCGAAAGCATTGTAGAGAGCAGTACGCAAGTCCTGCATCTGCACGCCCAGGATGTTGGCGCGTTCGTTGTCGATGATCAGATTGGCCTGCAGTCCGCGCAGTTGCGAGTCGCTGGTAATGTCGCGAAATAGCGGGTCAGCACGCAGCTTTTCCTGCAGTTTGATGGCCCAGACATTGAGCTCGCCAGCGCTGATCGACTGCAAGGTGTACTGGTAGCGGCTTTTGCTCTGCCGCCCGCCGAGCTGCAGGTTCTGCACCGGCCGCAGATAGACCGCAATGCCCGGCACGCTGCGCAACTTCTTGCGCAGGCCTTCGAGCACTTGCGCCATCGGTGGGCGCTCGCCGCGGGGTTTCAAATTGATGAACAAGCGGCCGGTATTGACACTGCCGCCGCCCCCGCCACCGCCTACGGCTGCTCCCACGCTGAAGACGGCCGGATCTTCCTTGACAAGGGCAGCGACGCGCTCCTGCAGCACCGTCATTGCGGCGAAGGAAATGTCTTCGGAGGCCTCGGTACTGGCCTGGATCTGGCCAATGTCCTCCTCGGGGAAAAATCCCTTCGGGATCACGACATAGAACCAGGCGCTGCCCACCAGGCTGGCCAGGGCCACGGCGAGAACCCAGCGGCGGTGGTGCAATGCGGCATCGAGGCTGCGGGTATAGGCGCCGAGCAAGGCGTTGAAACCGCGCTCGAAGGCCTGACCCATCGCACTTTCGGGTTTCTCATCGTGCGGGCGCAGGAAACGGCTGCACAACATCGGCACCAGGGTCAGCGATACGCCGGCTGAAACCAGGATGGCCAGTGACACGACGACGGCAAACTCGTGGAACAGCAGGCCGATCACGCCGGGCATGAAAAAGATCGGGATGAGAACGGCGATCAGTGAAATCGAAATCGACATGATGGTGAATGCCATTTCGCGCGCGCCTCGAATCGCGGCCTCGAACGGTTGCATGCCGTTGTCGATATGGCGGACTATGTTCTCCAGCATCACGATCGCATCGTCCACCACCAAGCCGACGGCCAATGTGATACCCAGCAGCGAGATGTTGTCGAGGCTGTAACCGAGCGCAAACAGCAGGGTCAGCGCGCCGATCAGCGAAATCGGCAGCGACAGGGTCGGGATCAGCGTCGCCACGGCGCGGCGCAGAAACAGGAAGATCACCAGCACCACCAGCGCCACGGTCAAGACCAGGGTGAAATAGACATCATGGAGCGAATCGCGGATCGAGATCGAGCGGTCGTTCAGCGTGGTCATCTGCACCGAGGCAGGCAGTTGGACCGCAAAGCGCGGCAGCATCTTCCTCACTGCATCGACCACCTTGACGGTGTTGGCATCGGGTTGACGCTGCACCGCCAGCACGATCGAGCGCTCACCGTTGAAGTTCGAGAAAGACTTGACGGTTTCGAAACTGTCCTGCACTTCGGCCACATCGCGCAGAAAAATCGGCGCGCCGTTCCTGCTTGCCACCACCACGGCACCGAACTCGCGGGCATTGCGCAACTGCTTGTTGGCTTGGATGGTCAAGGTCTGGCGCGCGCCGTCGAGTACCCCGATCGGGGTGTTTGCATTGGCGCCGCGGATCGCGAGCTGCAACTCCTCCAGCGTCATATTGCGCTGGCTGAGCAATTCGTTGCTGACCTTGATGCGTACCGCAAATCGCTTCTGACCATAGATCGAAACCTGGGCCACGCCATCAATCGTCGATAAGCTCGGCGTGATCAGGTTCTCGGCATAGTCGTTCAGGTCCGACAGGTTGAGCGAGGGCGAGGTCAAGGCGATCAGCAACACCGGCGCATCGGCCGGGTTGACCTTGCGATAGGAGGGTGGCGAAGTCATCTCGACCGGCAGCGAGCGCAAGGATCTGAACAAGGCGGCCTGCACATCAACCGCCGCAGCGTCGATATTGCGCGAAGGGTCAAATTCGAGCGTCAACGAGGTCGAACCCAGGGTGCTCGTCGATGAAATCATCGTCAGACCTGCGATGGTGGAGAACTGCTTCTCCAGCGGCAACGCGACTGAAGCGGCCATCGTCTCCGGGGCAGCACCTGGCAGGCTGGCCGATACATTGATGACCGGTGTGTTGTAGGACGGCAAGGCTGCGACCGGGATCTTGCTCCATGCCGCCAGCCCGGCGATCACCAGCGCCACATTCAGCAAGACCGTCATCACCGGCCTGCGGATGAACAACTCGGTGATGTTCATTTGGCAGTTCCCGAAGCCGCGGCTGAAGCCGCACGCTTGGCTGCCGCCGCCGCTGCTGGATTGACCGCCGCTGGCTGCGCGCGCACCATCGCACCGGGGCGCAGGTTCTGCTTGCCGTCGAGCACCACGCTGGCGCCAGCAGCGATGCCTTCGACGACCGCCTGATCGCCAAAGGCATAGCGCAATTGGATCAACTTGAGCTGTGCCTTCTTGTCGGCGTCGATCACATAGACCGAGCGTTCATTGCCGCGCAGGATGATGGCGGCCTGGGGAATCACCACGGCCGACTTGATCATCCCCAGCGTCATGCGAACCCGCACATATTGACCCGGCCAGAGGGTTTCGCGGCTGTTTTCAAATTCGGCCCGGACCTTGATCGTGCCGGTGCTGGTGTCGACCTGATTGTCGACAAAAGTCACCTCGCCCAGCGTTTTCGCTGCCCCTTCGACGCCGCGTCCAGTGCGGGCATCCGGCATCAGCACCTGGGCCTGCAGCGGTGCCGGCTTGACACCGTTCTTGCCCTTGCCCATGGCCAGCAGCAGCGGACCCAACTGGGATTCGGGCAGGACGAAACTCACCGCGATCGGGTTCAACTGCGCAATGCTGACCAGCGGCAGCGCGGTGGCGTTGGCCTGCACCAGGCTGCCGGGGAAGACATTGACGATACCAGCGCGGCCGGCCATCGGTGCGCGAACCTCGTTGTAGCTCAATGCGATTGTGGCGGACTGCAGGGCGGCTTCGTCGGCCAGCAACATTGCGCGTTGGGCATCGAGGTTGGCCAGCGCAGTGTCGACTGCGCTTTGGGCAATGAAGTTCTGTGCCCGCAGGTCCTGCGCCCGCTTGTACTGGCGCTCCAGATCAGCCAGGGTGGCGCGGTCGCGCACAGTTTGAGCTCTGGCCTTGTCCACATTGGCACGGTCGGCGCGATCGTCAAAGCGGAACAGTAAATCGCCTTTGCGCAGAGCCTGGCCGTCCTTGATCAAGACTTGGGCCACCGTGCTGACGGTTTGCGCGCGCAAGTCGACCATTTTCATTGCCGCGACCGTGCCGCTGGCTTCGAGGTTGATCGGCACATCCATCAGCAAAGCATCGGTCACACCAACGCTCTGCATGGCAACTGTTGCTGCAGGCGTGACCGCCGAAGCTGCTGCCTTGCTCTTCCACCACCATCCGCCACCCGCAGCCAGGGCGATCAGGAGCAGAGTCAAAGCAATTTTGCTGGAGCGCATTCGTTCAACTTTCATCTTTGGGATTGCATTTTGTCGCTTTCGGCGGCTTTGAAGCTTACCTGTTCGAGCGTCTGATTGTATGAAGCCCGGGAAAAGCTAGGTTTCCTTCAGGGCAATGGCCAGCAGCGCGCCGGCCATGGCGTTGTTCTTTACCAGCGCGATATTTGTGCTCAGACTGCGGTCTGCGGTCAAGGCCTTGATGCGATCGAGCAGGTAAGGAGTTATGGCCTTGCCGCTGATGCCTTCGCTGGCTGCGTCGGCCAATGCTGCAGCCGTGATTTGATCGATTTCGCCCTTGTCCATGGCCTGCGTTGCCGGCACCGGTTTGCTGAACACAACGCCGCCGGCCAGGCCGAGCGCCCATTTGGCTTTCAGGAAACGGGCCTGTTGCTGCGGCGAATCGATGCGGAAATCGGCCTTGAAACCGCTATCGGGCGTGTAGAAGGCGGCCAGATTGTCCTGGTCGATGGCGACGACCGGCACGCCATGGGTTTCCAGATATTGCAAGGTCAACCCGATGTCGAGGATCGATTTGACGCCGGCGCAAACGACTGCCACCGGGGTTTTTGCCAGTTCCTGCAGGTCGGCCGAAATGTCGAAGCTACTGCTCGCACCCCGGTGCACGCCGCCTATGCCGCCGGTGACAAAGACGCGAATGCCGGCCAAGGCCGCACAGATCATCGTGGCAGAGACGGTGGTGGCGCCGATTCTTGCGGTCGCCAGCGCATAAGCCAGGTCGCGACGGCTGACCTTCATCGCATCCGGCGACTGCCCCAACAACTCCAGTTCGGCGTTGTTCAGGCCGATATGGATCTTTCCGCCGAGCAAGGCGATCGTTGCCGGCACAGCGCCTGCCGCACGGATGATCGCTTCGACTTCGCGCGCAGTCTGCACGTTTTGCGGGTAGGGCATGCCATGCGAAATGATCGTTGATTCCAGCGCGACGACCGGCAGATCTTGCGCCAAGGCAGTTGCCACTTCGGGCGAGAAGGCCAGGTATTCATTCATGCTTCGAGCCAATCGGGGTTGAGGTCCGGATGGACGCTGGCCATGGTTTGCAAGGTCCTGGCTGCCAGGCGCAAGCCGATGCGGCAGGCTTGCAGCAGGTCTTGCGGCTGCTGATAGAGCCCAGCACAGACGCCAGCGGTAAAAGCATCGCCAGCGCCGCTGACATCTTTTACTGTCGGTTGTTGCTCCGGGAGCAGTTGCACCGAACTGCCTTGCTGGCTGCAAATCACCCCGGCAGCGCCGAGCGTCAACAAGACCTGCGGCACGCCGCGCCGATGCAACTCGGCCAAGGCTTCGGCCTGACCGAGCGAGTTGCCGAACAAGGCCTGTAATTCGCCACCGTTGAGCAGCAGACATTGCAGACCGCGCAGGTCGGCGGGCAGGCGCTCCATCTTGGCCTCCGAGACGGCCAGGGCGAGCAAGGTCTTGCCCTGGGCGCGCGCCTCGGCGAACAGCATTGCCAGACTTTCCTTGGGTAGATTCAGGTCCACGAGCATGAGCTGGGCCTGTTCACGCCGGCTTTTGCTGGCAGCAAGGAACTCAGGCGTCAGCCGTTCAGCCAGCGGCATCGCGGCCAATGCCAGCAGCAATTGTCCTTGCGGGTCGAGCAGGGCGGTGTAGCTGCCTGTGGCCGCATCGGACGCGACCAGCGAACCTGCGGTGCTCAGTCCGACCGCGACTGCCGCGCTGAACAGTGAGCGCCCTGCAGGGTCATCACCGACGGCGGTAATCAGCTCTGACGGCAGTCCCAGCCTTGCCAGGGTTTCGGCCACATTGCGCGCCGCACCACCGGGAGTATCAGTCTGGCTGGCCGGGTTCGAACAGCCCATCCGCAAGGCGTCGGTCAAGCACATCTTGCGGTCTATATTGGCGCCGCCGAAACATAGAATCGGCGCTGTCATTGGCGTGCCGGGCATATCGCAGCGAGGATTGGGGAGGGCCAAGTATGCTCCCGAAATTCCTTTATCGATTCGACCCATGAATAGACAAGCCCCTGCTGCCTTTATCTGTGACCTGGACGGCACCTTGGTCGATACCCTCGGCGACTTCGTCGTTGCAATGAATCTGGTCTTTGCCGATCTGCAGC
Organism: Roseateles sp.; assembly: GCA_044357665.1. Lineage (GTDB taxonomy): Bacteria > Pseudomonadota > Gammaproteobacteria > Burkholderiales > Burkholderiaceae_C > Paucibacter_A. The sequence continues at coordinate 9,970 of JBIKPD010000038.1, forward strand.
TGCCGGCCGTGAGCAGGGACTTTGTCGCTGTGACGATCGGACAGGGCAGCGAGCATCTGATCCATTGCTGTCTGGCCGAGGTCGGCGCCGATGCCGCCTTGTATGACCGCGCCTGGATTCTTTACCAGCGGCATTACCGGGCCGTCAATGGGCAGCATTCGGCCTTGTTCCCTGGCGTGATCGAGGGTCTCGAGCGTTTGCGCGCGCTGGGTCTGCCGATGGCCTGTCTGACCAACAAGCCGGGCGCCTTCGCCCAGGACCTGCTGCAACGGATGGGACTGGCGATTTATTTCGACCTGGTCTTTGGCGGCGATGCCTTCGAACGCAAGAAGCCTGATCCGCTGCCGCTGCTGAAGACCTGCGAAGCGCTGGGCACGGCGCCGGCACAGACCTGGATGATTGGCGATTCGAGCAATGATGCACGCGCCGCTGCTGCAGCCGGCTGTCCGGCCTTGTTGGTCAGCTATGGCTACAACCATGGCGAGCCGATTTCGGCTTCGCCGGCGATCCAATATGTCGATCGCATCGACCAGATCGATCTTGAACTCCACGGATAATTCACGCGATGGATGAAATTGAATTCACTCGCCTGGCGAGCCAGGGCTACAACCGCATTCCCTTGATCAGCGAAGCCTTCGCCGATCTTGAGACACCGCTGTCGCTGTATCTGAAGTTATGCGCCGCCGATGCTGGCGGCAAGTACAGCTTCCTGCTCGAGTCGGTGGTCGGGGGCGAGCGCTTCGGGCGCTTTTCCTTCATCGGACTGCCGGCGCGCACGGTGCTGAAATGTCGCGGCTGGCAGACCGAGGTGATCTGCGATGGCGTCCTGACGGAAACCGACGACGGCAACCCGCTCGAATTCATCGAGGCTTACCAGCAGCGCTTCAAGGTCGCACTGAGCGCCGGGCTGCCGCGTTTTTGTGGCGGACTGGCCGGCTACTTCGGCTATGACGCGGTGCGCTATATCGAGCCGAAGCTGGCACGCCAGCACAAGGAAGGCGGGCTTGATACGCCCGACGTGATGCTGCTGCAATGCGAAGAGCTGGCGGTCATCGACAACCTCTCGGGACGTCTCTACCTGATTGTTTACGCTGACCCCGGCCAGGCCGACGCTTATCACCGCGCCAAGCAGCGCCTGAGCGAATTGGGCGACAAGCTCGGGCAGAGCGTCGCTGCACCAAAGGTCTTGCGTGGCCCCACGCATCCGGTCGAACGCGACTTTGCCAAGGCCGACTATCTGGCTGCGGTGCTGCAGGCAAAGGAATACATTGCCTGCGGCGACATGATGCAGGTGCAGGTCGGCCAGCGACTGCGCAAGCGTTATACCGAATCGCCATTGAGCTTGTACCGCGCGCTGCGCTCGCTGAACCCGAGCCCATATATGTATTTTTATGACATGGGCGACTTCCAGATCGTCGGGGCTTCGCCCGAGATCCTGGTTCGGCAAGAGCACAGCCCGCAAGGCGACAAGGTCACGATCCGGCCGCTGGCGGGCACCAGGCCGCGTGGCGCAACGCCCGAGCGTGATCTGGCGCTCGAGGCGGAACTGAAGGCCGACCCGAAAGAGCGTGCCGAGCATCTGATGCTGATCGACCTGGCGCGCAATGACATCGGGCGCATCGCCAGGACCGGTTCAGTCAAGGTCACCGATGCCTTTGTCGTCGAACGCTATTCGCATGTGATGCATATCGTCAGCAATGTCGAAGGCTTGCTGCAGGACGGCTTGAGCAATCTGGATGTATTCCGGGCCACGTTCCCGGCCGGCACCTTGACCGGTGCGCCCAAGATCAGGGCGATGGAGTTGATCGATGAACTTGAGCCCGTCAAGCGCGGTATCTACGGCGGCGCTTGCGGCTACCTGAGTTTCGCCGGAGATATGGATCTGGCGATCTCGATCCGCACCGGCATCATCCAGAACCAGACCCTCTATGTGCAGGCGGCAGCAGGCATCGTTGCAGACTCGGTGCCCGAACTCGAATGGCAGGAAACCGAGGCCAAGGCACGTGCCTTGATCCGTGCCGCCGAACTGGTCGAAGAAGGCTTCTGATCCGGGTTCAGCCGAGTATGGTCTGGTTGCGACCTTGCCGCTTGGCTTGATAGAGTGCCTTGTCGGCCCGGACCATCACTGCGTCGGCGTTACTGTCAAGTAGTTCGATCAGGCTGCAGCCGATGCTGACCGTGGTCGGGATGCTTTGCTGCTGAAATTGCAGCGGGCTGCGCTCGATCCGTTCGCGCAAGCGGTTTGCCAGCAACAGGGCTTCATCGCGGGCGGTGTCGGGCAACAGCAGCGCAAATTCTTCGCCACCGATCCGGCCGAGCGCGTCGAGTCTGCGCGTTTCTAGCTTCATCAAACAGGTGACCTGCTTGAGCACTGCGTCGCCTGCCGAATGACCGAAGCTGTCGTTGACCTTTTTGAAGTGATCGAGGTCCAGCATAAGTACGCAGCTTTGCAGGCCGGGATGGCGCTGGATGCGCTCGAACTCCCGGCTCAAGCTGTGCATGAAGCCGCGCCGATTTGCTGCTCCGGTGAGGAAATCCGTACTGGCTTGCAGGCGCAACTCTGACGCCAGCCGGATACGTTCCGTGATGTCCTCGAAGTGGGCATAGACCCCGGTCAGTTGACCATTCTTGAACGAGGGAATCGCGTTCACCTGGAGCCAGACGGTTTCCCGGTCGAGCAGGATCAACCCCATGATCACATTGCGCACCGCCTGGCCGGTCTTGAGGGCCTGCAGCGCCGGCTGCTGTTCGGCCGGCAGCAGGCTGCCGTCTTCCCGCAGCGCTTGCCAGCGCGGGTCGGGTGAGCTCAGGTCGAGCAATTGGTCGAGCCTGAGCCCGAGGATCGCCAGCGCTGCCGGGTTGGCCGAGGCGATGCGGCCTTGCTGGTCGTGGTGGATCACGCCTTGCTGGACGTTCTCGATCAAGCTGCGCAAGCCCTCCTCGCTGGCCAGCAGATCCGCTTCAGCGCGTTTGCGCGCCGTGATATCGGTCAGCATGCCGGACCAGATCAGGCGACCATCGGCCTGCAGTTTCGGCGTCGCCTTGCCATGCAGCCATTTGGTGACACCGGCAGGCGTGCAGATCCGGTATTCATGCTCCCATTCGCTGCACTTCGCAATCGCTGCCTTGACCGAATCGCTATGCCCCGGCTGGTCCTGGCTGAGGACGCATTGCCGCAAGCGGCGCCGATCGCGGCCGGCCTGGTCCGGGGTGAGCCCGAGCAAAGCTTCGATGCCGGGGCTGAAATACAGCACGCGCCAGCCACCATTGGGCGCGGTGATGATGCGAAACAAGGCCCCCGGAATCGTTGCCGCAAGGTCTGGCCAGATGGTGTCGAATTCCTCCCTCGTTGCCAATGATCGGCAATCTGCTGAGACGCGATCAAGCACCGGCCAGCCCCATGCCGAAGGCGGCCTGCAGCAACGCAGTCTTGCTGGGGCTGGCCTTTGCGCCTACCTGGAGAGTCGAGTTCATCAGCCTGTTTTTTGAATCGGGTGATGGAATCTAACGGTCATCAACAGGCCTCGCAAGCACTTGAATGAAGGGCGCAATGACATGCCCAGGCCTTCGCTGTGCGAATCCGCACTCGCCTTGCCGGCCAGGCTGAAAACTTCGTTCGGGCCATAATTAGCTGTTACCAAATCAACAGCCTGGCGAGAGAACACAAGACATGCTCTTGATGATTGACAACTACGACAGCTTTACCTTCAACCTGGTGCAATATTTCGGCGAACTGGGCGCGCAGGTGAAGGTGGTGCGCAATGACGAAATCACACTGGCCGAAATCGCTGCGCTGCGGCCCGGCCAGTTGGTGCTTTCTCCAGGGCCTTGCTCGCCAGCCGAAGCCGGTATCTGTGTATCGGCCATCCAGCATTTCATCGGCCGCCTGCCGATCCTGGGCGTCTGCCTGGGGCACCAGAGCATCGGCGCTGCGCTTGGTGGCCGCATCGTGCGCGCCAGGACGCAGATGCATGGCAAGGCCAGCGTTATCAAGACCGACCAAAAAGGAGTTTTCAAAGACCTGCCAGGCAGTTTCAGCGTCATCCGTTATCACTCGCTGGCGATCGAGCAAGCCTCATGTCCTGAGGCTCTAGAGATCAGCGCGCGCAGCGAGGACGGCGAAATCATGGGGGTCAGGCACCGCGAGTTGGCCGGCACCGCCACGCCGCTCGAGGGTGTTCAGTTCCACCCCGAATCCATCCTCAGCGAGCACGGGCATGCGATGCTGAAAAACTTCCTCAACCTGGCAAACTGAAGATGAACCTGGTTGACCTTCGCAGCGACACCGTCACCCAGCCGACGCCAGCGATGCGCGCGGCGATGCTTGCCGCGCCGCTGGGCGACGATGTGTTTGGCGATGACCCCAGCGTCAATGGACTGCAGCAGGCCGTGGCCGCAACGCTGGGTTTCGAGGCCGGGCTGTTCATGCCTAGCGGTACGCAAAGCAATCTTTGTGCGCTGCTCAGCCATTGCCAGCGCGGTGACGAATATCTGGTCGGCCAGTTTGCACATGCCTACCGTTGGGAGGGCGGCGGTGCGGCCGTGCTGGGGTCGATCCAGCCGCAACCTCTGAACCATCAAGCCGATGGCTCCTTGCTGTTGGTCGACATCGAAGCCAATATCAAGCCCGATGACGCGCATTTCGCCCGCACCCGCTTGCTGGCGCTGGAGAACACGATCGGCGGCAAGGTCCTGCCTCTGGCCTATTTGGCGGCAGCTTCGGAGTTGGCCCGCAAGCATGGGCTGGCGCGGCATCTTGACGGCGCACGGTTGTTCAATGCTGCGGTGGCCCAAGCGGAACATTCGGGTGGCGATGCGATGCAGGCAGCGCGCCGGATCGCCGGGCATTTCGACAGCGTCTCGGTCTGCTTTTCGAAAGGCCTGGGCGCACCGGTCGGCTCGGTGCTGTGCGGCAGCCGCGACTTCATCCAGCGCGCGCATCGCTGGCGCAAGATGGCCGGCGGCGGCATGCGCCAGGCCGGCATCCTGGCCGCCGCAGCGCATTACGCGCTCGAACATCACGTCGATCGGCTTGCCGATGACCATGCCTTGGCCATGCAGTTGGCGCAAGGCCTGCAGGGTCTGGCGGGCTTGACGGTCGAGATGCCGCAGACGAATGTTGTCTTTGTCGACATCGATGCCGATCTTGCCGGTGACCGGGCAAGAGGCTTGCTGGTGCATTTGAAGTCGCGCGGCGTGCTTGTCACCGGACTCTACCGCCTGCGTTTCGTCACCCATCTTGATGTCGATGCCAATGGCATCGATCGCGCCATCGTCGCCATGCGCGAGTTTTTTTCGATTCAGGACTAACCATGCCAATTACCGATCATGAAGCGCTGACCCGCGTTATCGAACACCGAGAGATTTTTCATGACGAGATGCTGGCTGTAATGCATCGCATCATGGCCGGCGACATGTCGCCGGTGATGGCCGCAGCATTGCTGGTTGGTTTGCGCGTCAAGAAGGAAACGATCGGCGAGATCACGGCAGCTGCGCAAGTGATGCGCGAGTTGTCGACCAAGGTGGTCGTGCCTTATTCGCCGCATCTGGTCGACGTGGTCGGTACCGGTGGTGATGGTGCGCATACCTTCAATATCTCGACCTGCTCGATGTTCGTGGCTGCCGCAGCAGGTGCAAAGGTGGCCAAGCATGGCAACCGCAGTGTCTCCAGCAAGACCGGCAGCGCTGATGTGCTGGAGGCGTTGGGCGCTTCGATCGCGCTGAACCCGGAGCAGGTGGCGCGCTGCGTTGAAGCAACCGGTATCGGCTTCATGTTTGCGCCAAACCACCATCCGGCGATGAAGAACATCGCCCCGGTGCGCAAGGAACTCGGCATCCGCACGATCTTCAATATCCTCGGGCCGCTGACCAACCCGGCCGGGGCACCGAATATCCTGATGGGCGTGTTCCACCCTGATCTGGTGGGCATCCAGGTGCGGGTGATGCAGCGGCTTGGCGCTGAACATGCCGTGGTGGTCTACGGCCGCGACGGCATGGATGAAATCTCGCTCGGCGCTGCGACGCTGGTTGGCGAGTTGAAGGGCGGCGTAGTCAGCGAATACGAGATCCACCCGGAAGATTTCGGCATGGCGATGGTGTCGAACCGCAGCCTGAAGGTCGAAAGCCCGGCGGAGTCGCGCGCGATGCTGCTCGACGCGCTTGACGATATGGCCGGCCCGGCGCGCGACATCGTCATCCTCAATGCAGGTGCCACGCTCTATGCGGCCAACCTGGTCGATTCGATCGCAGCCGGCATCGTCAAGGCACGCGAAACCATTGCCAGCGGCGCGGCGCGCGCCAAACTCGATCAATTCCTGGCTTTCAGCCAGGCGCTGGCCAAGACCTGAAAAAAGAAGCAGCAATGTCCGACATCCTGAAACGCATCGTTGCGGTCAAACATGAAGAACTGGCGATTGCGCGCCGACGCCGTTCGCTGAGTAGTCAGCGTGAGGAGGCCGAGTCCAGGCAGGACCAGCGCGGTTTCGCGGCAGGGTTGCGTGCGAAGATCACAGCGGGCCACAGCGCGGTGATCGCCGAGGTCAAGAAGGCCAGCCCGAGCAAGGGTGTGTTGCGCGAAGACTTCCGCCCGGCCGCGATTGCCGAAAGTTACTGGAAGCATGGCGCGGCCTGCTTGAGCGTGCTGACCGACGAGCAGTTCTTCCAGGGCAAGGTGGCCTATCTGCAACAGGCCCGCGCAGCCTGTCCGCTGCCGGTGCTGCGTAAGGACTTCATGGTGGACGAATACCAGGTCTTCGAGGCCGGTGCGATGGGGGCAGATTGCATCTTGCTGATCGCGTCCTGCCTGGGTGACCAGCAGATGGCTGATCTGGAGGCGGTGGCGCGAAGCCTCAAGCTCGACGTGCTGGTCGAGGTTCATGACGCGGCCGAACTCGACCGTTCGCTGCGCTTGAAAACGCCGCTGATCGGCATCAACAACCGCAATTTGCGCACCTTTGAAGTCTCGCTGGACACAACGCTGGCCTTGCTGAAACAACTGCCTGCCGACAGGCTGCTGGTCACCGAGTCCGGCATCCGGGTTGCCGCCGATGTGCAGAAGATGCGCGCTGCCGGTGTCAATGCTTTCTTGGTCGGCGAGGCCTTTATGCGCGAACCTGACCCAGGACTGGCGCTGGCGGCCTTGTTTGCCTGATTCGACTTGCGTTTTGCCGGTCGACATCGGCTGGCAGCCTATCGTTGACGCCTGGTGCGCCAGCGATTGCGGCCGCAGATTGGTCGCGCATTTGGCGCAACGCCGGGCAGCGGGTGTGGTCATTTACCCCCCCGATCCGTTGCTGGCGCTGCGCTTGACGCCCTTGAGTCGGACCCGCGTGGTGATCCTCGGCCAGGATCCGTACCACGGGCCGGGCCAAGCTGAAGGGCTGGCCTTTTCGGTCCCGCCGGGCGTCAAGCCACCGCCGAGCCTGCGCAATATCTTCAAGGAGATGCAGCGCGACCTGGGCCTACTTCCACCCGCAAGCGGCCACTTGGCTGCTTGGGCGCAGCGCGGCGTGCTGCTGCTCAACACCTGCTTGAGCGTCGAAGCCGGCGCGCCGGCCAGCCATGCCAAGCTGGGTTGGCAGCGGCTGACCGACGCCCTGATCGAAGCGGCAGCGAGCGATCCTGCGCCGAAGGTCTTCATGCTGTGGGGTCTGCATGCCCAGGCCAAGGCCGGCCTGATTGCGGCTGCCGGGCCGCAGCATCTGCTGCTGCAGGCGAACCATCCATCGCCGTTGTCGGCGTTACGCCCCCCGCAGCCCTTCATTGGCTGCGGGCATTTTTCTCAGGCGGCGAACTGGCTGAAAAACAGGGGGCGCGACATCGACTGGGCCTTGTGAGCTTGACGCTGGCGGTAATTTGGTATTAAACTGGTATTAACATGACCGCGACATACCTTCACCCTACCTTCAATGGCGCCGGCCTGAATCTTGCCGCTCCGCGCTATTTTCTGGGAGTTGATGGCGGTGGGACCGGGACAAGGGTCAGGTTGACCGATGCGCAAGGCCTCTTGCTCGGTCAAGGCGAGGCCGGTCCTTCAGCCTTGGGTCAGGGCATCGAGCAGGCTTGGCAGCATATCCAGCAGGCCGTGCTGGCTGCGGCGAGGCAGGCGGGTCTCGCGTCTGTCGAGCCGGCGCAAGCTGCGATTGGCCTGGGTCTCTCCGGCGTCAGCGTCAAAGCACAGGCGCAGGCCTTTCTGGCGCAGCAACCTGGCTATCTGGCCTTGGCCCTGGATGGCGACGGCTACACCAGCTTGCTGGGCGCACATGGCGGACAGCCTGGCGCGGTGGTCGCGGTTGGCACCGGTTCGGTCGGCGAAGCGCTGCGTCGTGATGGCAGCCGGATTTGCAGCAGCGGCTGGGGCTGGATCTGCGGCGATGAGGGCAGCGGTGCATGGCTCGGTTTGCAGGCGATGCGCCAAGCGCAGCGAGCGCTCGATGGCCGTGGCGTAGCCGGTGCGTTGGCGCTGGCAGTCTGGGCTGCAGCCGGGGCTGACCGGCAGTCGCTGCTGGCCTTTTGCGCTGGCGCCGGCCAGCAGGGATTTGCGGCCTTGGCGCCGCTGGTTTTTTCCCATGCCGAACTTGATCCTGCCGCTGAAGCCTTGCTTGTCATGGCGGTTCAGGAACTGGAACAGCTTGCCAACTCGCTTGATCCGGCCGGAAATTTACCGTTGGCGCTGTCCGGCAGCATTGCCTTGCGACTCGCCCCCCGGCTTTCGAGCCGCCTGCTGGCGCGTCGCACCGAGCCGCAAGGCGATTCGGCGGCCGGCGCCCTGCTGCTGATCCGCCAAGCGTTCCCGGGGTTCTTGTGAGCGAGCAGTTTCAATTCAAGGCTGATCCGCTTGCCGCTTCGCCGCTTTATCTGCAACTGGCACAGCAACTCGCCCAGGCGATCCGCACCGGGCAGTACCAGACCGACGAGGCCTTGCCTTCGGAGCGGTTGCTGGCCGAGACGCTCGATCTGTCCCGCGTCACTGCTCGCAAGGCGATCGACCGGCTGGTCGCGCAAGGGCTGATCGTGCGCCGTCGTGGTTCGGGCAATTACATCGCACCGAAACTTGAGCAACCGCTGTCGAGATTGACGAGTTTTTCCGAGGAATTGCAGCAGCGCGGTTTCAAGCCGGGTTCGCGCTGGTTGATGCGCGCACTGACGCCAGCCACACAAGACGAACAGTTGTCGCTCGGGCTGGGCAAGGGTGCGCAAGTCGCCCGGCTTGAGCGGCTGCGCCTGGCCGATGCGGTGGTGATGGCCTACGAGGTGTCGGTCTTGCCCGCTTCGACCTTGCCGGCGCCGCAGGCGGTCGAGGC
>JBIKPD010000251.1:0-5888 GCA_044357665.1 Roseateles sp.
TGTTCAGCCGCAAGCGGATCTGGATCTTTGCGCTGCAATTTTTCATTGGCGCCGCGCTGGCGCTGGTGGCCTTGACGATTCCAGGGCCGAAAGTATTCCAGATGAGCTTGGCGATGTTCTGGCTGATGGCTTTCGCTTCGGCCTCGCATGACATCGCCGCCGACGGCTTCTACATGCTGGCCTTGCCCCAGCATAGCCAGGCGGCCTTTGTCGGCGTGCGCTCGACCTTCTACCGGCTCGCCAATATCGGTGGCCAGGGCGGTCTGGTCTACATGGCGGGCGAGTTGCAGGAGCGCACGGGCAGCATGCAGACCGCCTGGTCGATGGTGTTTTTTCTGCTGGCGGGCTTGTTCTCACTGCTGGCGCTGTATCACCTGTTCATACTGCCCAAGCCGGTTAGTGACATCACCGGCCGCAAGGCCGCCAACCTGGGCCGTGAATTCATCGCTGTGTTTGCCGAGTTCTTCCGCAAGCCCGGCATCCTCGTCATCGTCGGCTTTTTGCTGCTTTACCGCTTCCCCGAAGCGCAGTTGCTCAAGCTCGCCACGCCCTTTCTGCTCGATCCGCTGTCGGCCGGCGGCCTGGGCCTGTCGACCAAGCAGGTCGGCATCGCTTACGGCACCGTCGGCCTGACCGCATTGACGATCGGCGGGCTGATCGGCGGCTGGCTGATTTCGCGCTTCGGGCTCAAGCGCATGCTCTGGCCGCTGCTGCTGTTGATGCATGTTCCGAATGCCGCCTTCCTGCTGCTTGCCTGGGCTTTGCCGGGCAATCTGGTCATCATCAGCAGCGCGCTGGCGGTCGAACAGTTCGGTTACGGCATGGGCTTCAGCGTCTACCTGATGTACATGATCCTGGTCGCTGACGGCAAGCACAAGACCGCCCATTACGCGATCTGCACCGGCTTCATGGCGCTGGGCATGATGTTGCCAGGCATGTGGAGCGGCTGGTTGCAGGCCCAGCTCGGCTATCTGTGGTTCTTCATCTGGGTCCTGGTCGCCACCCTGCCTTCGTTTGTCATGGCCGCCTTGATCCGCATCCCCGAGGAGTTCGGTAAGAAGGCCAAGGCATGAACCAGCGCCTGCTTTCCCTCGACGCCTTCCGTGGCTTCACCATCGCCGCCATGCTGCTGGTCAACAACCCCGGCAACTGGTCAACGCAATACGGCCCGCTTGGTCATGCGGCCTGGAATGGCTGGACCTTTACCGACTGGATCTTTCCATTTTTCATCTTCATCAGCGGCATCTCGATGACGCTGAGCCTGGGGGCACGCGCTGCGGCCGGCAGCAGCCGGACGACGTTGCTGGCACAGACCGCCAGGCGCGCCGCCATCATCTTTGCGATCGGCCTGGCACTGAACCTGATCCCTGCTTTCAACCTGAGCGAGCTGCGCATCCCCGGCGTGCTGCAGCGACTGGCGCTGTGCACGCTGTTCGCGGCGCCGATCATGCTGTGGTGGCATTGGCGCGGCCAGCTGGTCTGGGCGCTTGGTCTGCTGGCCTTGTACAGCCTGATCCAGCTCGGCCTGCCGGTGCCTGATGCTGCCGGCGTCTGGCACCAGGGCTCGCTGCAACCGGGCGAAGACGTCGGCGCCTGGCTGGATCGCTGGCTGCTCGACGGCCATCTCTGGCGCAGCAGCCGGACTTGGGACCCCGAGGGCCTGCTTTCGACCTTGCCTGCGGTGGCCAGCCAACTGGCCGGCGTGCTGGCCGGACATTGGCTGAAAGCCAGACGCGATGCGGGCGAAAAAACGATCTGGCTGATGCTCTGCGGGCTGGCCTGCCTCTGGCTGGGTGAGTTGCTGGGCGCCTGGCTGATGCCGATCAACAAGAATTTATGGACCCCGTCCTATGCCGTCGCGATGACCGGCTGGGCCTGCATTGTGTTCAGCGTTTTCTACTGGCTGCTCGACGCGATGCCGCGGCCCTTGCTGCGCGCCCGGCTCGCGCGCTGGGCCTTACCGTTGCAGGTCTTCGGCGTGAATGCCCTGTTTCTCTTTGCCTTCTCCGGATTCCTGGCCAGAATGCTAGGCTTCATCAAGGTCGGTCCGACGAGTCTGAAAGCCTGGCTCTATGCACCGATCGAAGCGCTGCCTATCGCGCCGGTCAACGCCTCGCTGCTCTACGCAATCGGATTCCTCGCCGCGATGACCCTGCTGGCCTGGGTCATGTGGCACCAGCGCTGGTTGATAAAGGTATGACCGAATGCTGACCCGTCGCAAGGCTTTGACCGCAGTCGCCGCGATTCCCTTCGCTGCCGGCGCCGACTCGCCGCTGCGCAGCCGCTCCGCCCCGGAGCTGACCGAGGCGGCACCAGCAGCACCGCGCGAATTCCGCGCCGCCTGGATCGCGACGGTGGCCAATATTGACTGGCCCAGCAAGCCCGGTTTGAGCGCGGACCGGCAGCAAGCCGAATGCAGTGCCCTGCTCGATCTGGCTGTGAGGCTGAAGCTGAATGCCGTGATCCTGCAGGTGCGCACCAGCGCCGATGCGCTCTATGAGTCGGCGCTCGAGCCCTGGAGCGAATTCCTCAGCGGCAAGCAAGGCCAATCGCCCGGTTACGACCCGCTGGCCTTCTGGATCACCGAAGCGCATCGCCGCGGGCTCGAGCTGCATGCCTGGTTCAACCCGTTCAGGGCCAGACCGAGCAGCGCCAAATCGGTGTTGTCGGCCAGCCACGTCAGCCGGAGCCAGCCGCAATGGGTCAAGAGCTATGGCGATCAGCTGTGGATTGACCCCGGCGAGCCGGCCGCCGCGGAACATACGCTGGCGGTGTTCCAGGATGTGCTGCAGCGCTACGACATCGACGCCATCCATATCGATGATTACTTTTATCCTTATCCGGTGACGCAGCTGGAGAGCCCGGTCGATTTCCCGGACGATCCCTCCTGGCAGCGCTATAAGCAGGGCGGCGGCCAGCTGCTCAGGGCCGATTGGCGACGCAGCAATGTCGACGGCCTGATCGCCCGCCTGCACCGGTTGATCCAGGCCACCAAACCCTGGGTGCGTTTCGGCATCAGCCCTTTCGGCTTGCCCAGACCGGCGCTGCGCCCGGTCGGCATCGCCGGCTTCAGCCAATACGACCAGCTCTTTGCCGATGTCGAGCGCTGGCTGCATGAAGGCTGGCTCGACTATCTGGCGCCGCAGTTGTACTGGCCGATGGCGCAGCAACCCCAAGCGTTCAGCGTGCTGCTCGATTACTGGAACGCCCAGAACCGGTCAGGCCGCCATATCTGGCCAGGCCTGTTCACCAGCAAGGTGCTGGCCCAGAGCCAGGCTGTCAGCTGGCCGGTGGCCGAGATCGAGGCGCAGATCGCCATGGTGCGCGAGCGTTTTCCGGGCTCGGGTCATATCCACTTCAGCATCGCCGCGCTGGCACAGAACCGCCGCGGCCTGAGCCATGCATTGCAAGCCAGCAGCTATGGCGGCAGCGCCCTGGTGCCGGCCACGCCCTGGCTGGAGGCCGGCAGCCCCGCAGCCCCCCGGCTTGAATTGAAACCCGAAGGTGAACTGCTGCGCCTGAGCTTGCAGCCCGGACCAGGCAAGCCAGTGGCACGCTATGCGCTATGGCTGCGCGAGGGCCAGGCCTGGCGCTTCATCGTGCTCGATGCCGGCGAATTGCTGCTGCCACGCGCCGGGCTGAGCGGCTTGGTCGCCTCGGCCATCGACCGCATCGGCAACGAAAGCCCGCGCATCGGTCTTGCCATCGACTGAGCTGCCATGCGGAAAAGTTATGCGCTGCGCCCGCATTGACAATTGCCTGTTGCGCTCCGGCCCCTTATGCTCGCCCACCATGAACATTCTTCCCCCATGAAAAAATTCCTCCTCGGCATCGCCAGTTTGCTGCTGCTGAGCGCTTGCGGCACCGTCCCCAAGCCCCCCGGCCCGACGATAGACCGCAGCTTCACTTCGCAGAACCAGGACAGCCGTTCGCTCTTCCTGATCCTGCATTACACCGTGATCGACTGGCCCAAGTCGCTGCGCGTCCTGACCACCGGCGGGCTGGTCAGCAGCCATTACCTGGTGCGCGACGACCCAGTGATCAGCTATCAACTGGTCGATGAAAACCGCCGCGCCTGGCATGCGGGCCCGAGCTTCTGGGGCGGACATCAAAACCTCAATTCATCGTCGATCGGCATCGAAATCGTCAACCCCGGCTATACCGACGGGCCGCAGGGACGGGTCTATGCGCCGTTTTCGCAAGCGCAGATCAACGAAGTGATCCTGCTGGTCAAGGACATCGTTCAGCGCCATGGCATCCGGCCCGAACGCATCATCGGCCATGCCGACATTGCTCCGGGCCGCAAGCAGGACCCCGGCCCGGCATTCCCCTGGAAGCAACTGGCCGATGCCGGCCTGATCCCCTGGCCCGACGCAGCCCAGGTCACGGCAAAGCTGCCCTTGTATGAAAGCCTGCCGCCCGACGCCGCCTGGTTCCAGGACAAGCTGGCGCGGGTCGGCTACAACGTGCCGCGACATGGTCAGCTTGACCCGATGACCCGCGACGTGATCGCCACCTTCCAGATGAAATATCGCCCGGCCGACTACAGCGGTGTGATGGATGCCGAGACCGCTGCCCTGCTCGATGTGGCCACCAGCGCCGGCGGTATGTTGCTGATCGGGCCCGGGCCGAAGGCGATACCCTATACCTCGCGCTGGTAAGCCTTGTTTTCCTTCATTCTCAAACGTCTGGCGACGCTGATCCCGACGCTGATCGGCATCACGCTGGTCGCATTCGGGCTGATCCGGCTGATTCCGGGCGACCCGATCGAAGTCATGATGGGCGAGCGCCGCCTCGACCCTGAAGTGCATGCGGCAATGGTCAAGTCGTTGGGCCTGGACCAGCCGCTGGCGACGCAATACTTCCAGTACCTCGGCAACTTGCTGCAAGGCGATCTCGGCCAGTCCCTGGTCAGCCGCGAGCCGGTGGCGAAGGAATTCGCCGCCTTGTTCCCTGCCACGGTCGAGTTGGCGCTGACCGCCCTGCTGCTGGCCGTCGCGCTGGGGCTGCTGCTGGGCATGCTGGCCGGGCTCAAGCGCGGCTCGCTGTTCGACCAGGGCGTGATGGGCATGGCGACGGTCGGCTACTCGATGCCGGTGTTCTGGTGGGGCCTGATCCTGATCATGTTCTTCTCGGTCAACCTCGGCTGGACGCCGGTGTCGGGTCGCATCAGCATCGAATACGACGTCGCAAGGGTCAGCGGTTTCCTGCTTCTCGACAGTTGGCTGTCGGGCCAAGAAGGGGCGTTCAGCTCGGCCTTGGCGCATCTGCTGCTGCCCGCGGTGGTACTCGGCACCAGCAGCCTGGCGGTGGTGGCGCGGATGACGCGTTCGAGCATGCTGGAAGTGCTGCGTGAAGACTATGTCCGCACGGCCCGCGCCAAGGGCTTGAGCCCGGTGCGCGTCGTCGTCGTCCATGCCTTGCGCAATGCCTTGATCCCGGTGCTGACCGTTGTCGGCATGCAGACCGGCAGCCTGCTGGCCGGTGCGGTCTTGACCGAAACAATTTTCTCCTGGCCCGGCATCGGCAAATGGCTGATCGACTCGATCGCAAGGCGTGACTATCCGGTGGTGCAGGCCGGCATCCTGATTTCTGCGCTGACCTTCATCGCCGTCAACCTGTGCGTCGACATCCTCTACGGCGTGGTCAATCCGCGCATCCGCGCCCAATGAGCACCGCGATCGAAGTGATGCCCGATTACCCCAGGCCGTTCAAGGCCTTCTGGCAAGGCTTTGCCGCCAACCGGGGAGCGCTGGCGGCCTTGCTGCTGTTTGCGCTGATCGCTACGGCAGCGTTGCTGGCGCCTTGGCTTTCACCTTACGACCCGATCGAACAGTTCCGCGACCATATGCTGACCGCACCGGCCTGGGCGGCTGGCGGCAGCCGCC
>JBIKPD010000252.1:0-5884 GCA_044357665.1 Roseateles sp.
GCCGATCGCCTGCAAGGCACTGCAGGCCGCCTTGCCGCGGGCAAGAGGCACGACCGGGTCGCTGCGCCCATGCGCCATGAAGACCGGCAGATCGGCGTTGACGCCGCTGCGTTCGGCCTCGGTGCTGGCCGCCAGCGGCAGATAGCCCGACAAGCAGACCAGGCCGGCGAGTCGCTCCGGGTAACGCAGGCCGGTCAGCAAGGTCATCGCGCAACCTTGTGAAAAGCCCATCAGCACGATGCGCTCGGCGGCGATGCCGCGGGCGCGCTGCGTGTTGATCACGGCAGCGACCGCTTGCTGCGATTTGCGCAGACCGGCCTCGTCTTCACGCCGGTCGAGCTCGACGCCGAGGATGTCGTACCAGGCGCGCATCACATAGCCGCCGTTGATCGTTACCGGCTGCTCGGGCGCTGTCGGGAAGACATAGCGCACGCCGCCGATCGCGCCGAGTTCCAGCTCGTCGCAGATCGGGATGAAATCGCGCCCGTCGGCGCCCAGGCCGTGCAAGACGATGATGGCGCTGCGCGGATGCGCTTCGGTTTCAATTTCGATGACTTCAAGCGGCATGGCTGGTTTCCTGAGTGGATGGATTGGAAATTTCAAAGCGCAGTTCGCCGTCAACGGTCAGCCCGCAGTCTTGCCAGCCCGCGCGGCGGTAGAAAGCTTCGGCCCTTGTGCCCGGCGTCGTGCTCAGCCACAGCCGCTGCAGACCGCGCGACCAGAGCCAGCCGAGCATTGCATCATGCAGGCGCCGTCCATGGCCTTGGCCGGCATGGTCAGGGTCGACAAACAAGGCCCAGATATTGCCGTTTTCGGCGTTGCCGATGGCGAAGCCGAGCAATTTGCCCTCGTTTTCGATCACCCAGCCGCGACCGCTGCTTTCGATCTGTGCGATCAGTTCGGCATCCGAGATGCGGCCTGGGGTCAAGGTGTTTTCGCGCACCGCATAGCGGACGCGCCAGAGTTCGGCGACATCACTGCGAATGGCTTGTCTGAGCAGGTCTTGCATGTCGGGTCTTGGGTGATGGTGAAGGATCGCCATTCTCGCCCGGAAGCAGCAGGTTTTGATCCGGTCGCTTCAGCGACAGGAATGCCGGCCTGGTTCGGCGATGATGCAGGCCATGGGAACTCTTTATCTTGTGCGCCATGGTCAGGCCTCTTTCGGCGCGGCTGATTACGACCAGCTCAGCGCCTTGGGCCGCGAACAATGCGTCTGCCTGGGCCGCTATTGGCAGCAGCGTGGCATCAATTTCGAAGCGGTGCTGACCGGCAGTTTGAAGCGCCATCAGCAGTCGCTGGCCGGCATCGCTGAAGGCCTGGCATCGTCGTACCAGCCGCTGGTCTGGCCTGAGCTGAACGAATACGACAGCGAGGCATTGATCCAGGCGATCCATCCAGAACCTCTCGCCAGACCCGACAGCCCCGAGCTCTACCGCCATCATTTCAGGCTCTTGCGCGACGGCCTGAAAGCCTGGATGCGCGGCGACACCCAGCCGCGGGGCATGACCAGCTATGCGGAATTCTCTGCCGGTGTGGCCGCCGCGCTCGACCATGTGCTGAAAAACTGCAGCGGCAAGGTGCTGATCGTTTCGAGCGGCGGGCCGATTTCGACGGCTGTCGGCCAGGTGCTGAGCACCCCGGCTGAAACGACGATCGAGCTGAATCTGCGCATCCGCAACAGCTCGGTGACCGAGTTCGCCTTCACCCCGAAGCGCCATATGCTGGTGAGCTATAACAACCTGCCGCATCTCGATTCGGAGCAGGGTGCGGCGATGGTCACTTACGCCTGATCCTTGATTGCCAACAACTGACGGAAAATCAGGCTTTGCGCTGGTGCCGACGATGTTCACCCATTTGATTCCTGAAACGCAGGCGCCGGTCGTCAAGGCCGATGCGGCTGAACGCTTTTTGCGCCTGCTGGAGACTGCGCTGGCCGAAGGGCAGTTCGTCAAATTGCTGCTGTCCAAGGCCGTCGCCGCGGCGGCCGACCCTGCCGATACCGCCGAGCGTTTGACGGTGCGCGAAGTCTTGCTGCGCGGCGAGCGCCAGCTGTCTTTTGTGTGGCGCTATCCGACCCGCGACATTACCAAGAACCAGCCGCTGACCGAGGGCCTCGCGGCGATCAAGGCCCTGCTCGGCGCGCAGTTCCAGTCTGCCCATCTGCACACCCAGAGCGAAGAAGTGCAGCTGGCTTTCACCCGCAAGGGCCGGCCCAAACTGAGTCTGTCGCGCCAGGCGCTGGCTGAGCTGCCCGCAGGCGCGCTGCAGCTGAGCGGCCATGACAAGGAAAAGCAGCGCTACCTGTCACTGTCCAGGCGCTTCTGGCTCGACCTGGGCTTGACCCATGAGGTGCGCGGCGTGGCGCAGTTGGTGCCGGCGATGTCGCGCAAGTGGAAACAGATCAATAAATTCATCGAAATGTTCAGCGCCGCCGTCAAAGCCGCCGGGCTCGATGCGAGCAGCGAAGTCCATGTCGCCGATTTCGGCTCGGGCAAGGGCTATCTGACCTTCGCTGTGCATGACTGGCTGGTCGCCCAGGGCAAGCAAGCTCATGTCACCGGCGTCGAGTTGCGCGAGGATATGGTCAAGCTCTGCGCAGCGGCTGCGGCCAGGCATGGTCTGCAGGGGCTGACATTCGACCAGGGCGATGTGCGCAGCTACCAGCCGGCAAAACTCGATGTGATGATCGCGCTGCATGCCTGCGACATCGCTACCGATTACGCGATCCACCTTGGCCTGCGCGCCGGGGCCAAGGTGATCATGTGCTCGCCTTGCTGCCACAAGCAGATCCGCCCGCAGATGCAGTTGCCGCCGCTGCTGCGGCCGATGCTGCAGCATGGCATTCACCTTGGCCAGGAAGCCGAAATGGTGACCGACTCGTTGCGTGCGCTGCTGCTTGAAGCGCAGGGCTATGAAACCCAGGTGTTCGAGTTCATCGCGCTCGAGCACACCAGCAAGAACAAGATGATCCTGGCGGTGAAAAAGACCGGTGCTGCGGCGGCCGCTCAGGCTGCACGCCGGCCCGAGTTGCTGGCACAGATCGCCGAGATCAAGCGCTTCTACGGCCTGCGCGAGCATTGCCTGGAAACCCTGCTGGCTTGAGCACCTGTTGCCGGTGCTGAAGACAATGCTTCAGCGCCGCGGCGCCGACATGCAGCGCGACGGGGTCAAGGCGCTGGTCTCGATCTGAACCGGAGCGCAGCGATCAAGACCCGGTATCGACCTGCAGGTCTAGCCGCGCGCGTTCGGCGATCACCGTCAGCGCTTTGCGGTTCAAGACACCGATCTCCAACGCTGCATCGGCCAGCACCGGCTTGGCCAAAGAAGGGTCGAGGGTGATCGTCAGCGTGGCTGATTGGGTCGAGGGCTTCCAGGGCTTTGCCAGGTTCATGTCAAACGGGTGGGCATAGCCCAGCGCCAAGGGGGCGAGTCCGGCCGGTCTGGCCATGAAAACGCTGGTTTCCAGGGCGGGTAGGCGCAGCGGGGTTTGCGTCGATGGCAGGCGCGCCAGGGTCAGCCGCACCCGGCAGTAGTTCAATCCTGTCGCGACAGGGATATTGCCCAGCGGCACCCGCCTGGCCTGATCCAGCGGCACGCGCTGCATCACTTCGCGCGCCCCCGGCCCATCGAAACGTTCGCGGTGGTTGGCCTGGGCCGATGGGATCAATGCAAGGAGTGACTTTTTCGCCAGTTCGAGCAACCCGGTGTTGCCCAGGCCGGCGACCTTGGCCGCCACGCAGGGCAGCAATTCGAAGGCATAGATGCCCATGATGTCGCCCGGCGTTCCCGGCTGCGCTGGGGCGATCACGATGTCCACCTTCAGATGCAGATGGTCCGCGGCCTCGGCAGCCTGCGACAGCGGTGAGACTGCGGCCGCCGCGGCCAACACGAGCCAGCATGGTTTCATCTCTCTATCCTATTGGGTGGTCTTGGTGCCTTTGTAGCAGCCCATGTAATAGGGGAACTGCCGCGTCGCGTAATAGGCATAGCTGCCGTTGCTGCCGATCTTGCCATTGCATTGGTCGAGCGCGCTACCGTTGTAGTTGGCCTCGTAGGTGTTGTAGTTCCAGGCATTCTCCGTGGTGTAGGCGCCGCTGCCGAGGTACTTGTAGGCGCTTTTTATTTCCTTGACCCCATTGACGCAGCTGGCATCACTGGTGGTGCAGGTTTCGTACGGTGACAGGATAGCGAATCCGTCGAGTGCATAGCCGATCACCACACCCGGCGTCTTGTCGGGCAAGAAGGTTGAAACTCCGCCCAGCGTCTTCTGATTGAAGAAGCATTCAGGGAAGGAGTGGAAGTGATATTGGTTCACATGGCCGCCGCAGAAATTCAGGATCCCGGCTTTGTAAGGGTCGGCGGTGTAATCCTGCTGGGCTTCATTGGGGCCGTAGATCTGCACACCGTTGACCATCACGCCAATCGGCCCGAGCAGGTTCAAGGCCGTCGAACTTGCAGCGACTGCCGGCGTTTCGCTGAACTTCCAGGTCACCTGGTTCACGACGAAGGCCACGACATCAGTCGCCAATTTGCCGATGCCATCCGAATCAAAGTTCGGAACGCCGTTGCTGGCCACGCTGACCACCCCGCTGGCGCAAGACACGGTGACCTTCGGTTGCAAGGTTGCATTGCTGTCCGAAGCCGTCTTTCCATCGGCGTTGTAGTCGATGAAATTGGCGCGCAAGCTGACATCAGGAAAATTGTTGGCCTGGCTGCAGGAGGCGACCGAAGTTGAAGGCGTGGCCGAAATCGCGTTCGACGCTGCACCTTTGCCAGCTGTATTGCTTGCTGCCACGCTGCAACTGTAGGCCGTGCCATTGCTCATGCCGGTCACTGTCAGCGGGCTGGCAGCACCGGAGGCTGTCAGGTTGCTGCTGCCCGCCGCGCAGGTCGCTGTGTAGGCGCTGATGCTGGCGCCGCCGTTGGAGCTTGGTGCGGTGAATGCGGCGACAGCCTGGGCGTTGCCCGCGGTCATCGCCGTCAAGGTCGGCGCGCCCGGCACGCTCACCACCGCCGTTGGCGTGACCGACATCGCGCTCGACGCGGCACCCACCCCGGCTGAATTGGTTGCGGTCACGCTGCAACTGTAGGCCGTGCCATTGGTCAGGCCGGTCACTGTCAGCGGGCTGGCCGCACCGGAGGCATTCAAGCTGCTGCTGCCCGCCGTGCAGGTCGTCGTGTAAGCGCTGATGCTGGCACCGCCGGTCGAGCTCGGTGCCGAAAATGTTGCCGTGGCCTGGGCATTGCCACCGGCCACGCTGGTCAAGGACGGTGCACCAGGCACGACCACGCTGCTGCTGCTACCGCCGCCGCCACAAGAGGCGAGCAGGATGATGCAAGCTGGTAAAATGACTAAATTGCTTAATTTATTCATATGTATTGATTTGATGTAAGTCATATTGCGCCCGAAATTCTAGGATCAAACTTGCCGGCAGGCCGCTTTCCCTGTGCTGCTGCTTGGATCGTAGGAGGTCTTTCGCCGCCGGAAATGACAAATCTGTCATCCGCGCCCAGGCCAACTCTCAGTCGCCGGCCAGCCCGGACTGAATTCTTGCGACTTCTGTCAACCAGGTGGCTGACTCGCTGATGCGCTTGCTGTTAAGGTGAAGCTGGACCATGGCGATGGCCTTGGATGCATCAGTTCCAACCTCGAAGGACCGCAATGAAATATCGACTGCTGGGCCGTACCGGTCTTTACGTTTCAGAGTTGTGCCTTGGCACGATGACTTTTGGTGACCAGGGTTTCTGGAAGGTGATGGGCGGCCTGGGCCAGGAGGCGGTGACGACACTTGTCAAGCAGGCGTTTGACGCCGGGGTGAACTTCATCGACACCGCCAATGTGTATTCGATGGGCTTGTCCGAGACCCTCACCGGCGCTGCGATC
>JBIKPD010000253.1:0-5882 GCA_044357665.1 Roseateles sp.
GTAGTCAGGCCGCTGGATCGGGTTGTGCTCGGAAGCTTGGTTCATGAAGAACAGTGTTGTTCCTCACACAGAGTAAATAATTCTCCTCTGACGTAGACTCTTCCCTAATTTTGAGATTTTCATTCTTATAAGTTGGAACAATGAAGGAAAAATCGGTTGTTCTCGATCGCTACAGCCTGCAGATCCTGCAGGAACTGCAACGGGACGCGCGCAAGACGGTGCAACAACTGTCGGAGGCAGTTGGCTTGTCTGCCACCCCATGCTGGAAGCGCATCAAAGAGATGGAAGAGGCCGGCGTCATCCGCGGCTACACCGCTGTTGTCGACCCGGCGAGCATCGGGCTGAACCTCGCCGTGCTCGTGGAAGCGAATCTGACCGAGCACACCGAGAGCCTGGTCAATCGCTTCGAGGCGGCCGTGGCGGCCAACCCGCATATCGTTCGCTGTGTCTCCACGACCGGGAACGCAGACTACCTGCTGACGGTCATGGTGAGCGACATCAAACACTACGAGCGGTTCCTGCACGACACCCTCTTCAAGCTGCCCGGCGTGACCCACCTGCGTTCAAGCATCGTGCTCAAGGAAGTCAAGAAAGACATCGGTTTGCCGATCAACTCGGCGCTGACGGACGCACCGCTTGGGCGTCGCCTGCGTTGACGGGTGGTGCGGGCAACTCATTCAAATCCGTCTCGTACCAATTCGGGCTGCTGCCGGATGCGGTCCGAGCTCAATTCGATAGGCGACCAAGGAAATCCCTGCGCTTGCCGCAGCTGCTGTATGTAGCTACACTCAGCGAATGCGGTTCACATGGTCAGAGCGAAAGCGCGCGATCAACCTCAAAGACCACGGGCTTGACTTCATCGATGCGCCGAGCGTGTTCGAAGGATCAACCTACACCTTTGAAGACGCACGCTTCGACTATGGGGAACAGCGGTTCGAGACGCTTGGCTTACTGGCCGGTGTTCCGGTTTCAATAGTTCACACGGAGTCCGAAGATGAAATCCGAGTCATCTCCTTCCGCAAGGCAACGAAGCGTGAAGCAAACATCTACTTCCAGCAAGTCCAAGACTGATTGGGCCCGGCTCGCAAGCCCAGAGCGGTCGGGCATTCCCACCACCGAGCATCCCGAAGCCGATGTCAAGTACATCGTCCACGGAATAGTCCGCAAAGGGTTGCAGCCTGCGCCGTCGAAATCACTTGTTTCGTTGCGCGTCGATCAGGATGTACTTGCATGGTTCAAGTCACAGGGCACTGGCTACCAGACGCGAATCAATGCTGTGCTTCGTGCCTTCCGTGACGCATCGGTCCAACCGCTCGCTCAAGCTGAGCGCCAACCTTAGACCGCAGCAAACATCATCACCGCCAATCAAGCCCTCGTGTACATGCCGCCGTCGAGCACCAACTCCTGCGCCGTCATGAATGATGAAGCGGGTGATGTCAGGAAAGCCACAGCCTCGTTCACATCGGCGAAAGTCACATTGCGGCCCATCGGCGTGGCTTTGCGCTGGAATTCCAGCGCTTCCTCAACGCCCGGTACGATCTTGCGGAAGGCGTCGGTGGGCAGCCTTTGGGCGTAACCGGCGGGCGGGGGTCAGGCCCGAAATTTGAACCCCCTCTACATCCTCGATGCCCCATCCACCCACTTCAACTCTAAGGCCAATGATGGCCGGGTTTAGCCGCTTGCCTCTGCCACCCTGGGCGATCGTGCAGTTCGCCAATCTTTGCCTGCGCTTGCTGACGAACCAGACGGTTCATCGCGCGAAGCCGCACGCCAAAACGGCGCCTGCAGTCAGTCGCTCAGCCCAAAAGCCGTGCCATCCTCGAGCTTGATGCGGTTGAATTTCCTATCCGTTTCCCGTATCCTGCCCATTCCACACGGCCCCAGAGTCGCTGACCCAAAGGAGACAACATGAAACGCAAAACCTTTCTGCTTGGCCCCTTGATTGCCGGCGCGCTGCTTGCCAGCGTTGCAGGCCTTGCCCAGGCCCAAGCCTACCCTAGCAAACCGATAAGGCTGGTGGTGACCTTTCCGCCCGGCGGTGCGCCCGACATCCTGGCGCGCCTGTTTGCCGAGAAGGCACAACTCGGCCAGAACGTCATGGTGGACAACAAGCCTGGCGCCGGCGGCAACATTGGCGCAGCCGACGTGGCCAAGTCGGCGCCCGACGGCTCCACATTGGTGCTGGCCACCGTGGGCACTCACTCCATCAACGGCGCGCTGTACAGCAAGATGCCCTACGACATGGTGCGCGACTTTGCGCCCGTGGCGCACATCGCCTCAGCGCCCAACCTGCTGGTGGTGACGAACAGCCTGCCGGTGAAGAACGTGGCCGAGCTCATCAGCTACATGAAGGCCAACCCCAACAAATTGAGCTTCGGCTCGCCCGGCATCGGCACCTCGGTGCACGTGTCAGGCGAACTCTTCAAGTCGATGACTGGCACGCAGATGGAGCATGTGCCCTACAGGGGCCGGCAGTTCGCCATTCCAGACCTCGTGGGTGGGCAGATACAGGTGATGTTCGACAACATGCCGTCGGCCCTGCCAATGGCCAAGGAGGGCAAGATTCGCGCGCTGGCGCAAACCACGGCCGTCCGTTCGGGCGCTGCGCCCGACGTGCCCACGGTGGCCGAAACCGTGTCCGGCTTCGAGGCCACGACTTGGTTTGCGCTGTTCGCGCCGGCCGGCACACCGCGTGACGTGGTGATGAAGCTGAACGCCGAGGTGGTGCGGGTTTTCAAGCTGCCCGACGTGGTCGACAAACTCAAGGGCTTGGGCCTGGAACCCTGGCTGTCCACACCCGAAGAGCTGGGCGCCTACCAGGCCAAGGAAATCAGCAAGTGGGCCAAGGTAGTAAAGGACTCCGGAGCCAAGGCAGATTGACGCCGCAACGCGCGGCTGTCCAAAAGACCCAAGCACCTATCTACAGAGACCGCCATGACCCTGAACCGCCGCCATTTTATTACGCAGGCTACGGGCAGCGCAGCTGCCATCGCCCTGCCCTCGCTGCTGCCAGCGCCCGCTTGGGCACAGGCCTTTCCAACTCGCCCGATACGCTACATCTGCCCCTGGCCCGCTGGCGGCAGCACCGACGCGGTGATTCGCGCCATCGCCGAGAGTGCCGCCAAGGCGCTGGGCACGCAGATCATCGTCGACAACAAACCCGGTGCCGGCGGCATGCTGGGCGCCAATGAACTGGTCAATGCCAAGCCCGACGGCTACGTTCTCAGCCAACTGCCACATGGCGTGTTTCGCATCCCGCACATGCAGAAGACACAGTTCAACACGCTGACCGACTTCACCTGGATCGCCTGCCTCACCGGCTACACCTTCGGCCTGGTGGTGCCGGCTGACGGCCCCATCAAGAGCGTGGCCGACCTGGTGGCCTACGCCAAGGCAAACCCCGAGAAGTTCACCTATGGCAGTACCGGCATCGGCACCAGCCCGCACCTGGCGGTGGAAGAGTTTGCGCAGCGTGCCGGCATCAAGCTCACGCATGTGCCCTTCAAGGGCAATGCCGACAACATGCAGGCCATCCTGGGCGGCCACACCATGGCCGCCAGCGACGCCACCGGCTGGGCACCGCATGTGGACAGCGGCAAGCTGCGCCTGATTGCCACCTACGGCGGCAAGCGAACCAAGCGCTGGCCGAATGTGCCCACGCTGGACGACCTGGGCTACAAGACAGTGAGCGACTCACCGTTCGGTGTCTGCGGCCCCAAGGGGATGGACCCGGCCGTCACGCGCACGCTGCACGACGCCTTCAAGAAGACGCTGGACGACCCCGCCGTGCTGGCCACCTTCGACAAGTTCGACCAGACCATCATCTACATGGGTACCGAGGAATACTCCCGCTTTGCGCGCGAGAGTTTTGCGGCCGAGAAGGCCACCATCGAGCGGCTGGGCATGGCCAGCAAGGGCTGACCAGGAACTGATGGCATAACGGCTTTGTTGCCCTATGGCGAATGGCCCATCGGCAGGTGGGGGCGGTCACACATTGAGACCCAACCGGCACCGCAAGCTTGGGGGGCTGGGGTCAGGAGGCGACACCCACCACTGAGCATCCCGAGGCCAATGTCAAGCACATCGTCCGCGGAATCGTCCGTAAACGGTTGCAGCCTGCGCCGTCGAAATCTCTTGTGTCGTTGCGCGTCGATCAGGATGTACTTGCATGGTTCAAGTCACAGGGCACTGGCTACCAGACTCGTATCAATGCTGTGCTCCGCGCCTTCCGTGACGCATCGGTCCAACCGCTTGCTCAAACTGAGCGCCAACCTTAGACCGCAGCAAACATCGTCACCGCCAATCAAGCCCTCGTATACATGCCGCCGTCGAGCACCAACTCCTGCGCCGTCATGAATGATGAAGCAGGTGATGTCAGGAAAGCCACGGCCTCATTCACATCGGCGAAGGTCACATTGCGGCCCATCGGCGTGGCTTTGCGCTGGAATTCCAGCGCTTCCTCAACGCCCGGCACGATCTTGCGGAAGGCGTCGGTGGGCAGGCCGGTGGGCGTGACGATGTTGATGCGCACCTGCAGCTTGGCCAACTCCACCGACAGGTAACGCACCAGACATTCGGCCAGCGCCTTGGGTGCCCCGAGAGGCATATAGCCGCGGATCGCGACCTTGGAGCCGTTGCTGGAGAGGAACACGATCGATGTACCCGCCCTGAACATCGGGCGCAACGCTTGCACCACGTAGAGCAACGACATGCCGTTCAACTGCAATGCCTCGTTGAACAGCACCGGGTCCACCGTCAGCGCCGGGGCGGTGAAGGCGGTGACCGAGGCATGGATCACTTCGGTGACGCTCTCGCATTGGGCCTGGATGCGCCGCGCGACATCCAGCGCGCCTTCGGCTGACGAGATGTCGCCCTTGACCAGCATGGCAATCGCTCCGCGCTTGCCGATCTCTGCGGCTGTAGCCTGCGCTGCTGCGTCGTCGTGCGCATAGTTGATCACGATGGTCGAGCCCGGCTGGCGGGACGCGATCGACAAGGCGATCTCGCGGCCAATGCCCTTGGATCCTCCGAATATGACTGCGGTCATGACAACACCCCTTGGTTGGATTGAGAAAAAGTAACGGGCAAGGACAAGATGCCTCGGCTCAGCAGCACGGGCTCCCAAGCCACCTCATCCTGCACCAGCGACAAGGATGGAAAGCGCTTGAAAAGACTGGCAAACACCGCATGAGCTTCGCTGCGGGCCAGCGGCGCGCCAAGGCAGAAGTGGATCCCGAAACCAAAGCTGATGTGCGGGTTGGGGCTGCGGCCGATGTCGAATTCATCGGGGTTCGCAAACACCTCGTCGTCGCGATTGGCCGAGGCCTGCACGAGAAACACACGCTGACCCGGCTCGAATACCGCGTCCCCATATTCGAGCCGTTGCGCTGCCAAGCGCACGACGATCTTCGACGGCCCGTCGAAGCGCAGCGATTCTTCGACGGCCAAAGCGGCGAGCGCAGGGTCGGCCTTCAAGCGCCGCAATTGTTCGGGATGGCTGAGCAAGTGATAAGCGCCATTGCCGATCAGATTGGTCGTTGTTTCATGCCCGGCAAATAGCAGCAGCATGCAGGTCGCGATCACTTCATCGTGCGACAAGGCATCGCGACTGTCGCGCGCCTCGATCAGCGCAGAGACCAGGTTGTCGCACGGATTTGCTTCGTAGCGCCGAACGAGGTGGCTGAAGTAATCGGCAAAGTTCAGGATCGCACCCTCGGCAGCCGTACGGCGCGACGCCGCATCGAAGCTGCCGAAGACGATCGGGCTGATTTCATCCGACCAGGTGCGAAAGCGCTCCCGATCTGACACGGGCGCGCCGAGCAACTCGGCGATCACCATGGTCGGCAGCGGGAAGGCGATGTCCTCCACCAGGTCGAAGCGGC
>JBIKPD010000254.1:0-5880 GCA_044357665.1 Roseateles sp.
CTTCAGCGGCCGACCGCGAGCTCGTGGCGCAGCAAAACGCCTGTTCTGCTGCCCCAACTGCTTCAGAAAATTCGGCTCACCCAGCGGTCGCCCTCTCAACACTGCCTCGGTAAGTTTTTTGCGATCGTCGTCAGCCAGACCCTGGCCGAGCAATTCACCATACGCTGCATCGCGCTCGAATGGCGTATTGCCCAGCGACCAGAACAAGGGATGATCAGTGACCAGCAGGTCGCGCCGACTGCCAAGGTGATGAGCGCAACTCGACCAGACGAATTCCTGCGGACTTGCACAAAGGCCGGCGCGCACCGGATTCAGCTCGATATAGCGCATACAGGCCAGAAAATAACGCTCGCTGTCGATCAAGCTGGCACGAAAGCGCCCCTCCCAGAGCGTCCCGCTGCGCTGGTACTTGTGGTTGAACCAGGCCACATAGCGCCGCCCCAGCGATTGCATCAAACGGCTCAATCCTTGCGCATCTTCCGGCGTCACCAGCAGATGCAGATGGTTGTCCATCAGCACATAGGCATGCACCGCCACCCTGCTGGCAATTGCACAGTCGCGCAGGATCTCAAGAAACTGCTGCCGGTCGGCATCTGCCAACACAATGGCTTGACGATTGTTGCCTCGCTGGATGACGTGATGAGCCTGATCAGCGAGAACCAAACGGGGGAGTCGGGCCATTGACAAACGCCTTGACGGGTTGAGGTAAATCTGTCGCTTGCGAAGCGCCGGCAGCGTCAGGGATGCTCTGCATAACTCAACGCGAGTGGGTGCAGCGCGGATCGGGATGGGATGCAAGGCGCATTTTGCGGCCAATAGCGCGTGCTATTGGCAATAAATGCAACGCCGCAGACCGCCCGAGGCCGGGCTAGCACAAGCCGTGAGGGGTTATGCAGAGCATCCTCAGAACAGCGTCTTGCCGGTCAGCCGCTGATGTTCACGCAAGGCGAAACGGTCGGTCATGCCGGCGATGTAATCAGCGCAGGCGCGCGGTGCACCGTCGGCAGCAGCAGCGGCGGCATGGTCGGCGGGGAGCTCAGCCGGATCCATGACATAAATTTCGAACAGCTCGCGCAGCACTTGCTCGGCTTTCAGCCTGGTACCTTGCACCTGCGGATGGCGATAGAGCTTGGCAAACAGGAATCGCTTCAACTCGGTGCTGGCCTGGCGCATGCCGGGGCTGAAGCAGACCAGCGGCGCCTGAGCGCGCACCGCATCGCTGTCGGCTGGCATGGCATCCTGCAGCGCGGCGGACGTTGCGTCGATGACGTCGTAAACCTGAGCCGACAAAATGCGCCGGATCGTTTCCGCCAGCAAACGCTTGCCAGTCAGGCACGGGTACTCGGCCAAAGCCTGGCGCAGGTATTGCCGTACCAACTCGACCTCCTCAAGCTGTTCGAGAGTCAGCAAACCAGAGCGCACACCGTCGTCAATGTCATGCGCGTTGTAAGCCACCTCGTCGGCCAGATTGCAAAGCTGCGCCTCCAAGCCGGGCTGCTGACCGTTGAGAAAACGCGCCGCCACGCCGCCGGGCTCTGCGGCATCAAGAATCAAGGCCTTGCGCCTGGCGCAATGTTTGAGAATGCCTTCGCGGGTCTCGAAGGTCAGGTTCAAGCCATCGAATTCGGGGTAACGCTGCTCGAGCAGATCGACGACCCGCAGCGACTGCAAATTATGCTCAAAGCCACCATGGCCTTGCATGCAACGGTCGAGCACATCCTGGCCCGCATGACCAAAGGGCGTATGCCCGAGGTCATGCGCCAGCGCGATCGCCTCGATCAAATCCTCATCGAGCTGCAGGCTGCGCCCGATCGATCGGCCCAGTTGCGCCACTTCAAGCGAATGTGTCAGTCGGGTGCGGAACAGGTCGCCCTCATGGTTCAGAAACACCTGAGTCTTGTAAACCAGACGGCGAAAAGCCGTGCTGTGGATGATGCGGTCACGGTCGCGCTGGAATTCGCTGCGCGTCGGCGCTGGCGTTTCAAAGCGCCGGCGGCCACGGCTTTTGCCGGGGTCGCAAGCGTAGGCTGCAAGCGGCATCACTGATCGCAATGGCTGGCCAGCACGTCGCCAACCAAGGCGTCGGGCGCCGCATGCATGCCGGCGCGGCCAAGGCCCTCGACCAGTACGAAGCGGATCTGCCCGCCCTCGGCCTTCTTGTCAACGCGCATCAATTCCAGATAGCGCTGCAGCCCAAGCTGGGGGCCGCGCACCGGCAAACCGGCACGGCTGATCAAGCGTTGCATGCGCGGCAAAAACTCCGCTGGCATCAACCCCATCCTGACCGAGAGATCGCTGGCCATCACCATGCCGCATCCAACCGCCTCGCCATGCAGCCATTTCCCATAGCCGAGGCCGGTTTCGATCGCATGACCAAAGGTATGGCCGAAATTGAGGATCGCACGCAAACCCTGTTCGCGTTCGTCCTGACCGACGACCCAGGCCTTGATCTCGCAGCAGCGCTTGACCGCATAGGTCAAGGCCTTCTTGTCGCGCGCTAGCAGCGCCTCAAGATTGACCTCGATCCATTCGAGAAATGCGGCATCGGCGATCGGGCCGTATTTGATGATTTCGGCCAGACCGGCTGACAACTCGCGGGCCGGCAAGGTATCGAGCGTATCGAGGTCGGCGATCACCCGCGCCGGCTGATAAAAAGCCCCGATCATGTTCTTGCCCAGCGGATGGTTGATGGCGGTCTTGCCGCCGACCGATGAATCGACCTGCGCCAACAAGGTCGTGGCGACCTGGACAAAGGGCACGCCGCGCATATAGACCGCAGCGGCAAATCCTGTCATGTCGCCGACCACACCGCCGCCAAGCGCAAACAAGACGGTCTTGCGATCCATCGCGCCGCCCAGCAAATGGTCGAAGATACGGTTCAGTGAATCCCAATCCTTGAATTCCTCGCCATCAGCCAGCAGCACCGCTTCGACGCGTGGGTAGACCTTCAGCAGACTGGCCCGCAGTCGCTCCAGATACAGCGGCGCGACCGTCTCGTTGCTGACGATCAGGGCAGCAGCCGCTTGCGGCAAACCTTGCCAGCTGGTCTCAGCGTCAAGCAGGCCGGAGCCAATCAGGATGTCGTAGCCACGCTCGTCGAGCTCAATGGCAACGGTCTGTGTCGCAGGGCGGTCGGTCGGCAGGGCGGATTCAGCATTCATGGGCGGAGTGTACGGGCGGCGAGCGGGTCGCTGCCGTCGCTCACTGCGGTTCGGCGCCGACTTTTGCCGCCACTCGCGACGGATCGATGACGCCGGCGAGTTCGAGTTGCATCAAGGCCATATTGACCAAGCCGTGAACCGAGGGGCGGCCGGTATCGAGCGTGTAATGCGCGCATTGCCGATACAGCGGGTCGCGTTTGGCGAACAACTCGCGCAAGGTCTGCAACGGGTCGCGCACCTGCAGCAGCGGCCGCTGGGTATCGTGGCGCAGGCGGCGGAACAACTCCTCCGGCGAGCTGCGCAGATAGAGCACCGTGGTGCTCATTTTCAGCCGATCCCGGTTGCTTTCCCGCAGCACCGCACCACCACCAGTCGCCAGGACGAAATCACCTTCGCGCGTCAGAATTTCTGCCAGCACTTCGCCTTCTACATCGCGGAAGGCGGCCTCACCGGCGCGGTCAAAAAAAGCGCGGATCGACTCACCAAGGCGCAACTCGATCACCGCATCCGAATCGATGAAGCTGATGCCAAGTTGGCGCGCGAGTTGCCGGCCGACTGTGGACTTCCCGCCACCCGGCATGCCGACGAGAGCGATATTCAATCGATTGGGCGCCAAGATCAATTTTTGCTGAAGCAGCCTGAGCCAAGACCCGCAGTATCGGTTGAACCCGGGGCTCCAGTCGAGTCCAGCCCATACGGACTGACACGAAATGCCGGTTCGCCCTCGGACTTTAAGACCGAAACCGGCGCAGACAGCCAGCGTTCTTCATATCGGCCATACCAGGCCGGTGGGCTGATCACCCCAGGTGCGCTGACCTGGATCGAATAGCGCACCCAGGTCGCCACGCTCTTCGGATATTCGATCCGCAATGTCGCCAGGCCGTTGCTGTCGGTCCTGGTGCTGCCTGACATGCTGATCGATACATCCGACTTGCGCGGGTCAAGCTGCAGGTTGCCGTTGATGTCTTCCCCGGCTTCAATCGCTCCGTTGCGGGTGCCGTCAGGATCAAGGCGGTCCTCATTCGGACATTTCAGCAAGATCGACTGGCTGGTAAACAAGTCAAGTGGAATCGCCCATTTCTTGTCGATCGCACTGAACAACCATTGGCCCTTGGCATAACCGAGCAAGTCGATCATCGGCGTAACCTGAACGTCTGATTTTGGATTGCCCGCCGCATCGACCACCAACAAGCTGAACTTGCTGACATAAGTCAGACCGGTATCCCCCAGAGCAATCGCATCGTCGCTGCCGATCGAAATCGAAATCGGCGATTCGACCACCGTCACCGCAACCGGGTTGCTCAAAAACCCATTGCTGCAGCCGTCGGAGAGGGTCCCCAGATTGTCCGCAAGGCCATAGCAGGCAGAGATCTTTACGCCGTTGGTCGGACTGGCGCGTTCGCCGGCGATAAAGCTCAGCGCAACGACACCATTCTGGTCGGACAACAGCGGCGGATCGGACTCGTTGACACTGAGCCTGCCGTCGACCGAACTGTTCGAAGCGAGACCGACCCGCACTCTCAGGTTCTCGATCGGTGCATTTTTCAAGCCGCGGAATAGCAAGCGGATCTCGGCGCGATTGGCATCGCTGCCCACTTGATTGACCTTGATGACCAGCGGGTCCAGCGTCATCGTGGCCGACAGGATCACCGTCCCGGCCGGCAACGGCCCCGGTTGTGCGCCCACGTTGACATAGGACCTGGCCGAGACCCCGCCGGCTGAAGCGTTGATCGGCATCGATCCTGCCCCTTCGGCAATATATTGATAGGTCCAGCGGCCCTGCGCATCGGTGCTGCCGCTGCCCGAAGCATTCCCTGGGCCGGTTGCGCTGATCGCAGCACCCGCCATCGAACTGCCATTGATATCGAGCAGGGCATAGGCCACCTGGCCGGCTTGACCGGCCAGACGACTTGCAGGAGTCACCGTGGCTTGCAATCTGGCACCGGTCACCTCCAACGGCACCACTCGCACCAAGCCCTGGCTTTGAGCCGACACCTGGACGATTCTGCTCGACCGATCGGCCCCGATCTCGACCGTCGCCTTGGCTTCCCCTTTGGCGTCGGTCCTGGTACTGACCGGCGTCAGGATCGCGTTGTTGCTGACCTTGAACAACACATCGATACCGGCGACGACATTGCGGTTCGCATCGACGGCTTTGGCCGTCACGCTGACCGTCTCGCTGCCCGAATTTCCGATGCTGGACTTGCTCAGCGACAGACTCAAATCGCTGGCAGTCAGCACCGCTCCGGCGGGCGGATCGATGATCTCGACCGTGACCGTTCGCGACACCGTGCCGCTGATCGCCTTGATCGAGATGGTTCGGTTGGACTTGCTGTTCTGCAAGCTCAGACGGCGGCTCAACTGGCCGGTCAGCGGGTCAGTCGTCGTCTTGGTCGGGTCGAGGATGATCGCGTCACCGCTGTCGATCAATTGCAGATTGACGGCGATGCCGCCGAGCGCGGACCTCGAAGCGTCAAGCGCTGTGACGGTGATGCTGGATTGTTCTGCACCGGTATTCGGCAGGGTCGACTTGTCGACCACCACAGACAAATCGGCCACGGCGCTGCCGGTGATGCTGTCAAGCACCTTGAACGTCAAGCTCCTGACCAGGGTGCCACTCCTGGCGGTCACGTTGACCGACCGACTGGTCTTGTCGATCAGCGAAATCGTGGCACTGAGCTTGCCATCAGCCAGATTGGTCTGCTTCGAAGACAAGGTC
>JBIKPD010000255.1:0-5874 GCA_044357665.1 Roseateles sp.
GTAGGGGCACGTATCGAACCGTGCCACGATCCTGCCAACCCTGCCTCTCACCCTGCCCCACAAACACACCATTCCCCTGCGCCCAGTTGTAGCTATGACCTTGCCCTCAGAAGCCGTATCCCATAGCTGAGTCATTAGTTTGCTTGTCTGCGCTCATCCGCAAACCACGTTTTCTCGAACTGCATCGGGCTGACATATGCCAGCGTTGAGTGCAGGCGAGCGCTGTTGTACCAGAGTAGCCAGGCCACCGCTTCATCCCGGGCTTGAAGCCTGGTTTTAAAGCGCTGGCCGTGAAGCCTCTCAACCTTCAGTGACCCGAATAGCGTCTCGCTGCAGGCGTTATCCCAGCAATCCCCCTTGCGACTCATCGAACTCGTGATGCCGTACTCCTTGAGCACATCGCGAAAGTCGTTGCTGGCGTATTGGCTGCCGCGGTCGCTGTGGAAGATCAGCCCGGCCTGTTTGCTCGGGTGGCGCTTGAACCAGGCCATGCGCAGCGCATCAATGACGATGTCCCGCGTCATGGTTTCCTGCAAGGACCATCCCAGCACCTGCCGGCTGAACAAGTCGATCACGACGGCCAGGAACAGCCAGCCTTCATCGGTCCAGATATAGGTGATGTCTCCCACCCAAGCCCGGTCTGGCACCTTTACAGCGAACTCGCGGTTGAGCAAGTTCGGCGAGATCGCCAACTTGTGATTGCTGTCGGTCGTGACCTTAAACCGCTTCTTGCCCTTGGCCCGGATGCCATGCAAATGCATCAACTTCTGCACCCGGTCCTTGCCAACGCGAATACCGCGCGCCAGCAATTCTTTCCAAATTCTCGGCCAGCCGTAGGCACCCTTCATTTCGGCATAGATGGCCTTGATATGGACCAGCAGCGCCTCGTTGCTCAGGTGCCGGCGCGGACTGGCACTGGCGCGGCGGACGAAATGCTCGTGGTAGCCAGCCACGCTGACACCGAGTACGCGGCACTGCACAGAAATTGGCCAAACCTGCCTGTGGCGTTGGATGAAGGCGTACTTCACATCACTCCGCCGGGTAGCAGCGGCGCATTTCTGCGCCGCCGCCCCCTAAGAACCGTGCTTGCAAGTTTCCCTGCACACGGCTCAAGCCTCCCAACAGCCCGTCAACAGACCGAGCCACAGATAACGAATTACTTGGCAATAGCTCGACGCTGGAAGTAGGTCTTCCATGCTGGATCGAATGGGTTGGCCTCGCTGCGAACCTTCGTGTGTCGCTTGATCGGAACGGTAGAGGCTCCGAAGAGCGTTACCAATTTTCCATCTGCTACGCCGTATTCGGTGCAGGCAAAGATCCAATCTCGCAGGCCTTGGTGCTGGAAATAACGCGCTTTGACCCACTTGGCACTTTTGCCAGGATGACGCCTTTTCGCCCATCTCCATACTTTGGCCCACACCAGATGATCAACCTGTGCGAAGGTTGCAGCGGCCACCACGTGGCGGTGATACATCGCCCAACCTCGAATAATCGGATTGAGCAAAAACACCACTTGCGCCTGGGTGGCCGCCTTGTTTCGTTCCAGCACGGCACTGACTTTTTCCAGCAGCCCACTTACGCTCTTTCGCGCTGGCTTGATCAGAAGCTTGTTCCCGTACTTGCGCACGTTTTGCCCGAGGAAATCAAATCCCCTTGCAATATGCGTGATCTGCGTTTTCTCGGGGGCCAGTCGTAGGCCACGCGCCGCGAGAAAGTTCTCGATGGCTGGCTTGACCTGCTTTTCCAGCAATTCCCGACTGACGCCGGTCACGATGAAGTCGTCCGCATAGCGGACGACATGCGCTTTGGCTGGCTTGCGCGATGTCTTGTTCGGCCCAAGGGCCGAACATACCGCATCCTCCAAGCCGTCCAGTGCTAAATTGGCCAGCACTGGTGAGGCAATCCCGCCCTGCGGGGTACCCGCCTGCGTTGGAAACAACACACCTTTGTCCATGAATCCCGCATGCAGCCACTTGCTCAGGACGACGCGATCCATAGGCACGTTTTCCAACAGCCACGAGTGACTTATGTTGTCGAAACAGCCTCGGATATCCCCTTCCAGAACCCATTGAGCACACTGCTGCTTCGCGAGAACCTTGAAGCACTGCTCAATGGCATCAGCCGTCGATCGCCGCGGCCGGAAGCCGTAGGAATTCGGGTCGGCTGTGGTTTCAGCCACCGGGTTCAATGCCTGAAGCCAAAGCGCCTGCATTGCCCGATCAAGCATGGTCGGGATGCCCAAAGGGCGACTCCGGCCATTACTCTTGGGTATGTACACGCGCCTCAGCGGCAGCGGTTGATATCCCCGGTGCTTCAGCGATTGCGCCGCGTTCCACTTGGACATTGGTGTCACCCAGATCTTGCCGTCGACACCGGCCGTCTTCTTGCCTTTGTTTTCCGTCACTCGCTTGACAGCAAGTAGCTTGCCGCTACGCGAGTGGGTCAGCAGGTGTTGCAAGGCCTGAACCTTGTTCCACCGTCCGGCCTTTGTGGCCTTGGCAATACGCGTCTGCAGCCGCGTGACCTCTTCGACAACTTGATCCCAGTTGATCTGTTCCCAAGTTACTCCAGCGGCCGGAGGCGCACCAGCGTCCGCGCTGTTGGCTTGCGCCGCGTTCGCTGACCCCGTCATCTGCCTTCCTCCTTATCGCAGTTCTTCAGACTATCTCGCCATGAAAGACCTGGCGGAAGTGGGCTCGCTTTCGCGCCGGGTGATGTCACAACCCGTATCCGCTCGATTACAGAGCGGCCTTCGCTTTCTCCGCCTTCCCCTACCCGCTACACCAACAGCCTCCCTTACGGTTGACCTGCCGTTGCCGGCGGCGTATCGGGTTTACCATGTTCCGCATTCATCACAACGAGTGGGTTAGGTCCTGCCTGTTCACCGGTGGTCGTTATATCCGTGTGCTCCGAGCAAAAGACGGGGCAGCCGACCACATACCATTTTGGTTCAAGCCTGTCAGCATCTTTGGCTTGTTGTACTTCACGATGTCTATAGCAGTTCACATCTGTTGACCTTGCCACTCAGCCTTGCATCCCACCCGCGTTGATGCTTGCAGATGACGCTGCTTCCTCGCGGAAGACAACGCGGCCCAAGAGCCCGACACGTTGTTCCCGTGGCTTCACACAAAGCCGTTGCCAGCAATGCATGCACGGGTAGGCTACGGCTGACGGAACAGCCGGTCTCGTCACCAACCTTGTGGGTGGGCGAGACAATGATTCATGCGACCTCATGTCGCAACTTTGCGAAGTACGCCGTCGCTTTTCCCAAGATATCGCGCTCCATCTTGACGCGGGCCAACTCGGCGCGTAGCCGGCTGATTTCCATCTGTTCCGCACTCACCGGCTTGATGTCAGGCCCGGTGAGCTTGCCGTCGCGGCTCGCTTTGACCCAATTGAACAAGGTCTGATCGACCACGCCCAAGGTCCTGGCTGCTCCGGCAATGGTCTGGCCGCCTTCAACCAGCCGGACCGCCTCCTTCTTGAATTCCAGTGTGTAGCGCGCTCTCGCCACGATGGGCTTTTTCTTTGTCATTTCCGTTCTCCTTGATTGGATTGAACCACTTAGCAAGGGATACGTTTTTCGGGGACAAGGTCACGACCCATGATTTTCACTCCCCGCTGGAGGTCTTTGGGCGAATGCTCAAGGCCTCTTCTCAACCATCAATTCAACTCCATTGAACCGGGTGTTGCACTTGGGACTTGAAACTGCCCAGTTATTCAGCTATCACATCATGCTAGAAGCTTTGTGTGTTGGCTTTGTGATTGCTCGATGAGCGTGATTTCCAACGATTCGCCATTCATGAAATCGGTCGGGTTGCTCCAGGAGGCCGTCTTGAGTTTGGTCGTGGGTTCTGTCTTCCGCTACGTGTTACGCCATGATTAGCAAAAATCCTAGCGTCTTCCTCAGCAAGACCCGAATCCTTAGCGTAGCAACGGTAGCCGGACCGCAGGCCAGCATAAACGGCGGCTAAATGCCGCACAACACACTGAAAAGCAGGCGTTTACCCCTGAATTAGTGCTTAAAAATGTCACAATGGCCAGACGGATGACAGGCTATGCGCAAATGGTCGCCCCTGAAAAAGCGACTCCCTGATGTGCAAGTGGCGGTTTGACCCGACACCTGGCAGTGAGCCCCTGGATCCGAACAGTTGGGCAGATCGTTAGGGCTTTCTGTTCAATGCGCAAAAGTTGACGCCCGTTTTGCTGCTGGTGCCGATCGACTTTCCACGAAATTGGCAGCAAAATTTAGCAATGAGTGAGAACCAAATAGCTAGCCAAGTGTCCAGCGAAACGCGAAGATTGCCAATTCCAGAAGGCGTAGATGTATTTTCGCTATTTGATAGCGACGCCAAACTGAAAGCGCACCCTGCCTATGTGGCTGCCAAAGCTGGTGATTCCAAGTCTGCCTTGGCGCTCATTACCGACGTTGCGTTGGCTGAAATCTATGAGCGCAAGAACCGCTTTGGGCCGGATAGTATTTTTGTGGCTCCGTTTGCCAGAGAAGCCAGTGGCGATAACGCGATACCGCAGGTGCTGTCAGAAGTCTTTGCTGCCCTATGTGGGGCATCTGCTGACAATGATATTGTCCAAGTCACCAAGGTGTACCATACCGGCGCCGACCCAATGGAACGCTTGGCACTGCGACCAGAATTTGAGGGCATCGTCCAAATTGGCGGACGGTATGTTCTGGTCGATGACGTTACAAGCTTGGGTGGAACGATTGCTGAACTGGCGCATTACATTCAGCGCAATGGTGGAATCGTGCAAGACGTAGCGGTCATCGTCAATGCGGGTCGTAATAAGGCTCTGAGGGCTGATGCCAAAACACTGAAAACTTTGAAGCAGAGGTTCGCAAATGAAATCATCGAAATCTTTGGCATCCACGTCGACGCCCTCACCGCAAACGAAGCGCAGTACCTCGTTGGATTCCGCACGGCTGACGAAATCAGAAATCGACTCCTTAAGGCAAAACAAGAAGTTGATCTCCGACTACGTTCAAAAGGAATTGCGGGGGTCTTTGGGGCTGAAGATAGCGGAGCTTAGAAAGGCTGCTTGATTGCGCGGCAGGATAGCCTACCGCGAGCCAAGCCCTTGCTAGACTTGGTTCCTTCGCGTGGCCCAGCAGCGGCCGCTTGCTGGCACACCGCGGGGTGTAGCTTAGACATCCCGGCTGACGAAAATGCACGCTTGGGCCCGTGCGCCGTCGAGACTCTACGTCATGCTGCCCATGTCATCGCAGGACAATTTCGCTGCAGCGGGTAAACCCGGCGCGGTGGGGCCATCGCCGATCGTGGACCGGATGGGTGCGCCGGTTGGGCTGGAACACCGATCAAGGCAGCCAGCTTTTGAAAACATCCCGCGTGCGTTCCAGCGGATAAAAGCTTGGTTTCAGCGCGGGCAGCATATGTTCGGCGATCGCTTCCGGCGTCCAGCCTCCGGCCATATGGATGCTGCGCGCGGGACGCATCTGGTTGAAAAGTATCAGCTCATTGTTGCGGCTGTAGAAGACCTGGCCGGTGACGTCCTTGGCGACGTCGCTGGCAAGAAAGACGACCAGCGGTGCGTTTTTCTCCGCGCCCACCTGCGGCCGCTTCCAGACACGATCCTGCTGCTCCGGCGTGTTGGTCGGGATAGATTCGGTCATCCGGGTAAATGCCGTTGGGGCCACGCAATTCGAGCGCACATGGTAGCGCGCCATGTCCAGCGCAATGCCTTTGGAAAGTCCGACCAGGCCGATTTTCATCGCGCCGTAATTGGCCTGCCCAACGCCACCGATCAGGCCCGAGGTCGAGGTGATGTGGACAAAGGATCCGCTTTCCTGCTTGCGGAAATACGGCGCCACCGCGCGGCTGACATAAAAGCTGCCGTTGA
>JBIKPD010000257.1:0-5865 GCA_044357665.1 Roseateles sp.
ACTCGGACCTTGAAGTCGACGAAGAAGAAATCGCCAATTTGCGCCATGCCTTGCGCTCGGGCCTGACGACCCGGCATTTCGGCCGGGCCTTGCGGCTCGAGGTGGTCAATACCTGCCCGACCGAGCTGGCCGATTTTCTGCTCGAGCAGTTCGACCTGCCGGCCGCCGCGCTGTACCGTGTCAACGGGCCGGTGAATCTGGGTCGCTTGAATGAACTGATCGACCAGACCGATGCACCCGGCTTGCGCTTTGTCCATCATGAACCGGTCTGGCCGAAGCAGTTGCCGCGTCAGAAGTCGATCTTCGACCGCTTGCGCAAGGGCGATGTGCTGCTGCACCATCCGTTTGAGAGTTTTGAGCCGGTCGTGCAGTTTCTGCGTGAAGCGGTCGAAGATCCGGCCGTGCTGGCGATCAAGCAGACGATTTACCGCACCGGCGGGCAGTCGGTTCTGATGGATTTGTTGATCGAGGCAGCCCGGCGCGGCAAAGAGGTGATGGTCGTCGTCGAGTTGAAAGCGCGCTTTGACGAGGAGGCCAATATCAACTGGGCCGAGCGACTCGAAGCGGTCGGCGCACAGGTGGTTTACGGCATCGTTGGGATGAAGACCCATGCCAAGATGCTGCTGGTGACAAGGCGCGAGCCGCAGCGCAACAACCGAAGCAAATTCTTGCTCAAACGTTATTGCCATTTCTCCACCGGCAATTACCACCCGAAAACGGCCAGGCTCTATACCGACCTCGGCTATATGACGGCCGACGCCAATCTGACCGCCGATGCCGATATGGTGTTTCGCCAACTGGCCTCGCTGGGTGCGACCAAGACGCCACGCCGCTTGTTATTGGCGCCATTCAATCTGCATTCGCGCATGGTCGAATTCCTGGCCCAGGTCGAACAGGCTGCGCGCGAAGGCTTGCCGGCACGCATCGTCCTGAAGATCAATGCGCTGACTGATGCGGCGCTGATCAACGGCATTTTGAAGGCGGGCCAGGCCGGCGCCAAGGTTGATCTGATCGTGCGCGGCGCCTGCATGCTGCCGCCCGGTTTGCCCGGTGTCAGCGAAAACATCGTGGTGCGCTCGGTGGTCGGCCGCTTTCTTGAACATTCACGCATTTGCTATTTCCGCTGGGGTCCGGGTGACGAGGACGAAGCGCTCTATTTGTCGAGTGCCGACTGGATGAGCCGCAATATGTTCCGCCGCATCGAAGTCGCCTGGCCGGTGCTTGACGCCAAGCTGCGCCAGCGGGTCATCGACGAGGCGCTGCAGCCTTATCTGTATGACCAACTGGACGCCTGGCAACTCGGGCCTGACGGACATTCGACACGGATTTCCGAGCAGGGTATCAGCGCCCAGCAGGCTCTGGTCCGGCGCTTTCAAGGCGACTGAAACATGGACCTGATCCTGTGGCGCCATGCCGAAGCCGAAGCGGAGCGGGAAGGCGAAACAGATCTCGATCGGGACTTGACGACCAAGGGCGCACGCCAAGCCAAGCGCATGGCGCATTGGCTGAATCAGCGACTGGCCGCGAGCACCAAGGTGCTGGTCAGCCCGGCGCTGCGGACTCGCAGTACGGCGCAAGCATTGGGACGCAAGTTCCGTGTTGTGCCAACCCTGGCGCCGGATGCCAGCGTCGCCGATCTGCTGTTGGCGGCGCGCTGGCCGAGTTCAGTCGTGCCGGTGCTGCTGGTCGGGCATCAGCCCACCCTGGGCCTGCTTGCCGCGCATTTGCTGGCGCAAGTCGACCAGCCTTGGGCGATCAAGAAGGGTGGGGTTTGGTGGCTGCGCCAGCGCGATGATTCTGGCGAATTGTTCGTCCAAGCGGTGCAAAGCCCTGACTCTCTTTGACCTGATCTTAGGGATGCTCTGCATAACCCCTCACGGCTTGTGCTAGCGCGGCCCCGGGCGGTCTGCGGCGTTGCATTTATTGCCAATAGCACGCGCTATTGGCCGCAAAATGCGCCTCGCATCCCATCCCGGTCCGCACTGCACACATCCGCGTTGAGTTATGCAGAGCATCCTTAGGCGAAGCCCAGTTCCATGGCCCCGCTGCGCGTCCAGGCGGCGGCCTCTTCTTGCAGCAGGAATTGGGTGCGTGGATTGGCACTCACCCAGGCCTTGGGCAGCGTCAGCAGGACCTTGTGGCCTTGCCGGCTCAGCTTCAATGCTTTGGGGTCGACCGCGCCGCGGGCATGGCATTTGATCGCTGCCAGGCGCAAGCTCAATAGCTGCCACAACAGGCCGTCATCGGCCATCTGCGACTCGAGCTTGCGCAAGCTGCCGCGCTGACCCAGGGCCAGATTGCCTAGGCGCTTGAGCTGGTTCTGCGAGAAGCCGGCAGCATCCACATGGGCCAGCAAATAGGCGCTGTGACGGTGATGGTCATGGTGCGACACCATCATGCCGATCTCATGCAGGGCCGCCGCCCAAGCCAGCTCGCGTTGTCGCTCGCGCGGCGGCTTGGCCACCAGTTGTTTGTGGATTTTCAATGCCACTTCCTGCACCCGGTTGGCCTGAGCCAGATCGACGCCAAAGCGCTGCTGCAAAGCCGCGACTGAAGCATCGCGCATATCGGCAGGGACGCTACCATCAGCAGCAGTTTCGATTGCCAGACGTTCGTCAAGGTCGAAGATCACACCCTGACGCAAGGCACCCTTGGCGGGCAGCAACTCTTCGATGCCGAACTGGGTCAACAAGGTGTAGAGGATGCATAGGCCGCCGCCGACGACCGCGCGCCTGTCATCCCTGAGTCCGGGCAGCTTGAGCTGGTCTACCCCGCCGGCAGCAATGCATTGTTCGATGCACCAGCGCAAACCCGCTGGCGTGATCCGGCCATCGCTGATGCCGCTGCCGACGAGGATTTGCGAGACTGCCCCCACCGTACCCGAGGAGCCGAGGGCCTGTTGCCATAAGGCCGGCTTGAACAGCGTCAGCGCTTCTTCAAGTTCGGCACCCGCCGCTACCTGTGCGGCGCGGAAGGCGCTTGGAGTGAACAGGCCATCGGGAAAGAAGCGCATCGACAGGCTGACGCTGCCGACCTGGAACGACTCGGTCGTCACTGGCTTGAGACCCTGGCCGAGAATCATTTCGGTCGAGCGGCCGCCAATGTCGATCACCAAGCGCGGCGGCTTGGCCGGTTGCAACCGCGCCACGCCGGCAAAAATCAAGCGCGCTTCTTCGCGGCCCGAAATCACTTCGATCGGAAATCCCAGCGCCTCCTGCGCCAGTGCCAAAAAAGCGTTGCGGTTGCGCGCCTCGCGCAGCGTCTGGGTGGCGACTGCGCGCACTTGGGCTGGTGCAAAGCCGTCCATACGCAGGGCGAAACGGCGTAGACAGTCGAGGCCGCGCAGCATCGCGGCTTCGGTCAACATGCCGTCGGCGTCGAGCCCGGCGCCAAGTCTGACGGTTTCCTTGAGGTAGACCAGTCGTTTGTACTGGCCGGCTTGCATCTGGGCGATCTCGAGGCGGAAGCTGTTCGAACCCATGTCGATGGCAGCGAGTGAGTGGATGTCTGCGGGGCGGTGAGTGGTCATCCAGCCATTGTCGCGGCAATTGATGGCCCGCCTGATCCCGGCGAGCAGGGTTTGATCAATCTGCCTAGAATCAGCGCGGCCAATTGGCTGACCCAGGAGCTTGAATTGAAGACTATTGAATCTGACATCGCGGCTGACAGCCTTGAAATCAATCGCCGGGAGTTTGTCCGGGCTGCGGTCGGTAGCAGTTTCGCTGCAGCCGTCTTGCCTGTGACCGCGCAGACGATCTACACCGATTCGAAAGGCCTGGAGGCGGGTGAAGTGACCATCCCGGTGGGCGCATTCAAGATGCCGGCTTACCGCGCGATGCCTGCCGGCAGCGTGAATGCACCGGTGGTGCTGGTCATCAGCGAAATATTTGGCGTCCACGAGCATATTGCCGATGTGGCGCGGCGCCTTGCCAAACAGGGTTATATGGCGATAGCGCCCGAGTTGTTCGAACGCCAGGGTGATGCGGGTTCCTATGGCGAAGTCGGCAAACTGGTGGCCGAAGTGATCTCAAAGGTTCCCGACGAACAGGTGATGGGTGACCTCGATGCCTGCGTGGCATGGGCCAAAGGTCAGGGCGCCGACATAGGCCGACTCGGGATTACCGGCTTTTGCTGGGGCGGGCGCATCACCTGGCTATATGCCGCGCACAGCAAGACAGTGAGGGCTGGCATTGCCTGGTATGGACGCCTGGTCGGTAACCGCTCAGGCTTGAACCCGAGCCATCCGGTTGAATTGGCCGGGCAACTGGGCGCCCCGGTGCTGGGCCTCTACGGAGGCCAGGATGCAGGCATACCGCTCGAGACTGTGGATTCGATGCGTGCGGCC
Source organism: Roseateles sp. (assembly GCA_044357665.1). Lineage (GTDB taxonomy): Bacteria > Pseudomonadota > Gammaproteobacteria > Burkholderiales > Burkholderiaceae_C > Paucibacter_A. The sequence goes on from JBIKPD010000257.1 coordinate 4,346, forward strand.
TTGCGTCAAGGATCGGCAGCAGCCAGAAGCAGCCAGATCCATGTCTATCCCGATGCGCCGCACGCCTTTCATGCCGATTACCGTCCGAGTTACCGGAAGGAGGCGGCAGAAGACGGTTGGGCGCGCTGCCTGGCCTGGCTGAAGGCCAACGGCGTTTGAGACTTATCTGACAACCAGCACCGGTATCTTGCTGTGCGTCAGCACTTTCTGGGTTTCGCTGCCGAGCAGCAATGCCTGCATGCCGCGTCGGCCATGTGAAGCCATCACGACCAGATCGCATTGATTCTTTTCAGCATGCTCGATGATGGCCTCCCAGGAATGAATGGCCTCCACCGTATGGGCTTCGCAGGGCAGGTCGGCGGCTTCAGCACTGGCTTGAACCGCCCTGACCCTGGAACTGGCAATGCGTTCCTGGGCATCAAAGAATGCCTGCGGCGGCGTGGGTTGCATTTCCGAAACGGCGCTATAGGGGAACGGTTCCTTGACGCTCAGGGCGTAGATCGTTGAACCGTGAATTCGGGCCAGACCGATCGCGGTATTGACCGCTTTGGCACTGATTTCGGAGCCGTCGGTAGGGACAAGAATGCGTTTGAACATGGCAGACCTCTGGGTTGCAGATGAGCCATTGTGGGGTTCAGCCCCCCGATCCCGCCTTGCGTTATATCAAGACTGAAGGTCAGCCTTTGGCAATCGGTCGGTCTGGATCGGACGACCATTCGCTCCATGATCCAGGATAGAGCAGCGAGCCCGTCAGCCCTGCATGCGCCATCGCCAGCAAGTTGTGGCAGGCGGTCACGCCAGAGCCACATTGGTGCACCACCTGTTCCGGGGTAAAGGGAGCCAACAAGCTGCTGAATTCGGCATGCAGCATGGCGGCAGGCTTGAAACTGCCATCGGCTTGCAGGTTGTGCTTGAAGAAGCGATTGCTGGCGCCGGGGATATGGCCGGCCTTGGCGTCGAGCGGTTCGACCTCGCCGCGAAAACGTTCAGCCGCACGGGCATCGATCAAGCGCATCCGGCCGATGCGCGCCAGCAACTCCTCTGCACTGAGGCTGGCGACCAGCGATGGCCGCGCTTGAAAACCGCTGGCTGATCGGCCGGCGGGTGGCTGCTGGGTCAGGGCACCGCCGGCGGCAGCCCAGGCTTGCCGGCCGCCATCGAGCACGGCAACGGCTTCATGCCCGATCCAGTTCAGCATCCACCAGAGCCTGGCGGCATACATGCTGCCTTGCGCGTCGTAGACGACGACCTGACTGTCGGCCTGCAAACCCAGCTCGGACATCTGCTGTGCGAAGGCGTCCCGGTCCGGCAGCGGGTGGCGCCCCTGGAACCGGCCCTGTGCGTCGGTCTTGGCGCCACTGAGTTGCTGCTCGAGGTGCAAATAGCTGGCGCCAGGCAGATGACCGGCAGCGAAGGCTTGTTCGCCCGCGGTGATGTCGCTCAGGTCGAATCCAACGTCGAACAAGAGCAGCTCAGCTTGGGCTGCCTGCAAAGCCTGCAGTTCATCAGCGTTGATGAGG
>JBIKPD010000369.1:0-4095 GCA_044357665.1 Roseateles sp.
CAGGCTGATGGTGCAAAACGCCACGCCGCTGGGGTTGTAGCGCAGTTCGGGGTCGCGCCCCAGATTGCCGATGATGATGACTTTGTTGACCGATGCCATGATGCCTCCGCCTCGTGTTTGACTGATGAATTGCCGGATTATGCCGCTCCGCAAGCTGGCTCAGGCTCAGGGTTCTCCATCCCAATAGTCGAGTTTGTTTTCGCGCCGCTGCATGAAGGCTGCCCCCGCGCCCTGGACGCCGAACTTGCCCGAGTCCGGATATTCGCAGACCTCGGGTTGCTCCTGGGTGCTGATCGACAGATATTTCAGTTCGGCATCCGATGTGTTGACGATATGGTGCGGATACTCCGGCCCGCAGGGGATGAAGATCACATCGCCGGCTTCGATGGCGAGCAATTCACCGGCCACCCGCAGCGTGCCGCGGCCTTCGAGCAAGATGAACATTTCTTCCTGTGCATGGTGGAAGTGATAGGGGCAACTCTGCATGCCCGGTGCCAGGGTATCGATACCGCAGCCGAGCTTGCGCGCCGCAGTGCCATCGGAGACGCTGGCGACCATGCTGTCGTACAGCGGCGCACGCAGAAATCGCTGGCGCGGCAGGCCCGGAAAATTGCGGATCAGCTGGCTGCGCAGTTCGGCAGATTTTTCGTTCATCGTTGATCTCCGGGACAATAGCGGGCTACATGACCCATTCAAGCCATCTTCCCGTTTCCCTGTCGATCCTGCAAGAAGTCTTTGGCTACGGCGCCTTCCGCGGCGCGCAGGAAGCCATCGTCGACCATCTCTGCAATAGCGGCGACGCGCTGGTCTTGATGCCGACCGGCGGCGGCAAGAGCCTGTGCTACCAGATCCCGGCGATCGCCAGGCACCGCGCCGGGAAAGGCGTCAGCGTGGTGGTCAGCCCCTTGATTGCGTTGATGCACGACCAGGTCGGCGCGCTCGAAGAAGCCGGCGTACATGCCGCTTTTCTCAATTCGACGCTGAGCAGCGAGCAGGCCGGCAAGGTCGAGCGCGAGATGATGAGCGGCCGCCTGGTGATGCTGTACGCCGCCCCCGAGCGCGTCACCAATCCGCGCTTTCTGGCGCAACTCGACTCGCTGCATGAACGCGGCCTGTTGAGCCTGTTCGCGATCGACGAAGCGCATTGCGTCAGCCAATGGGGGCACGACTTCCGCAGCGAATATCTGGCCTTGAGCCTGCTGCATGAGCGCTACCCCGATGTGCCGCGGATCGCGCTGACCGCGACTGCCGACGACCTGACCCGCGCCGACATCATCGAGCGGCTCAAGCTCGAAGAAGCGAATCTATTCATTTCTTCCTTCGACCGGCCCAATATCCGCTACTCGATCGTTGAAAAGGACAAGCCGCGCGAACAACTGTTGCGTTTCATCCAGGACGAACATGGCGACGACGCCGGTATCGTCTACTGCCAGAGCCGCAAGAAGGTCGAGGAAACCGCAGCCTGGCTTGAAACCGAGGGCATCAAGGCGCTGCCTTATCACGCCGGCTTGGATGCAGCGCTGCGCCAGCGGCACCAGGACCGTTTTCTGCGCGAAGACAGCGTCGTGATGGTGGCGACGATCGCCTTCGGCATGGGTATCGACAAGCCCGATGTGCGCTTCGTCGCGCATCTGGACCTGCCCAAGAACATCGAGAGCTACTACCAGGAAACCGGCCGCGCCGGCCGCGATGGCACCCCTGCTGACGCCTGGATGACCTATGGCTTGGCCGATGTCGTCAACCAGCGTCGCATGATTGACGAAAGCCCGGCCGAAGAGGAATTCAAGAAAGGCCAGCGCGGCAAGCTCGACGCCTTGCTGGCCTTGGCCGAGGCGACCGACTGCCGGCGCGTTCGCTTGCTCGGCTATTTCGGCGAGGCCAGCAGCGACTGCGGCAATTGCGACAACTGCCTGTTTGCGCCGGCCACCTGGAACGCGACCGATGCGTCGCGCAAGGTGCTCAGCTGCATTTACCGCTTTCACCAGAACGGCGGGCAGCGTTTCGGCGCCGGTCATTTGATCGATGTGTTGCGTGGCAAGCTGACTGACAAGGTGGCGCAATATGGCCACCAATCGCTGAGCACCTGGGCGGTCGGCGCCGACCTGCCTGAACAGCAATGGCGTGCCGTGCTGCGGCAGTTGATCGCGCTCGGCCATGTCGTCACCGAAGGCGATTACATGACCCTGGCCCTGGCCGACAGCGCCCGCTCGGTGCTCAAGGGCGAAGTGCAGTTGCTGCTGCGGGTGCCGACCGTCGCACCGAAGAAAGGCCGGCAATCGAAGCTCGCCAAGCCTGCGCGCAAGAGCGCTGCACCGGCCGATCTTGACGATCAGGCCCAGCAGCGCTTTGATGACCTGAAAGCCTGGCGCGCCGAAGTCGCCAAGGAACATGGCTTGCCGGCTTATGTGATCTTCCAGAACGCCACGCTGGCCGAGATGGCACGCCAGGATCCGCAAGACCTCGACGCGCTGGCGCAGATCAGCGGGGTAGGCGCCAAAAAACTCGAGGCTTACGGAACGGAAATATTGCGGGTGCTGGCGATCGCTTGAAGCGGCAGGCGGCTGTTGCGGTTTCGGCGACACTGGCCCGATGAAAAAACCGCTGCCGCCGTTGAATGCCGAAGACATATGGGCGCTGGACCGGATCGGCCAGATCGCAGTTTCGCCCGATGGACAGCGTGTCTGCTGTTCGGTGACCCGCGGTTCGCTGGAAGAGAATAAATCTTCAGCCAGCCTGTGGCTGCTGCCGACCGGTGAAGGTGCGCCGCGCCAGTTGACCTATTGCGGCGACAAGGACGGCCAACCGGCCTGGTCGCCTGTTGGCGAATCGATTGCCTTTCTGGCCCGGCGCGAGCAACAGGGCCAGAAGGACGCGACGCCGCAGCTCTATCTGATCAGTCCGGACGGTGGCGAGGCCCAGCGCAAGACTTCATTCGCCCCCGGTATTGAATCGTTCAAATGGCTGGCCGATGGCCGCCGGATTGTCTTCACCGCCTGGGTCTGGCCCGAGCTCAAGGGCAGCGCCGCGCAGGGGCGTCGGCACAAGGCCGAGGCCGAACGCAAGGACACCGGCTACGCCACCAGCGAAGCCTATTACCGCTATTTCGACCACAACATCCCGATGGGCCGGGTGCTGCATCTTCTGCTGCTCGACCTGGCCAGCGGCAAGATCACCGACCTGTTCGAGGGACAGAATCTGGAGCTGCCGCGCGATGCTGAAGGCAATCTGGTCTACGACCCCAGCCCCGACAGCCGCAGCATCGCCTTTGTGCATGACCGGGCAGCAAGGCCGTTGCTGGGCAACCGCTTGTCGCTGTCGTCGATCGACATCGCCAGCCGCCGCGTCACCCACCTGGTCGATTCGGCTGACTGGGATCTGGGGGCACCGCGCTGGCGCCCTGACGGCTTGGCGCTGGCCGCGACCGCTGCGCAGGTCGGCAAGCGCCACACCGCGCTCAATCAGCTCGCCCTGGTCGAGCTTGACGGCAGCTGGCAAGCGCTGGGTGAAAGCCACGACCAGCATGTCGAAGCGCCACTGCGCTGGGCTGCCGATGCCAGCGCGGTTTATTTCAATGCACAGAGCCGCGGCCGTTGCCATTTATGGCGCCATGATCTGGCCGCCGGCAGTCTCAGCATGGCGGCCGAAGGTGGCTGGATGCAGGGTTTTGGTCTCGGCGACGGCTTGATCGTTTATGCCAGCGACAGCGCCGCGCATCCGGTGCAACTGCATGCCCTCCGCAGCGGCCAGGCGCCACAGCGGCTCGATAGTTTCAACGATGCCTTGCTGGCGCAGCGCGATCTGGGTGAGCTGCGCGAGGTCAGCCTGACCGGCGCATTGGGCGATGCCGTGCAGATGTGGCTGACGCTGCCGTCGGGCTTCAATCCGCGCAAGAAATATCCGCTGCTGCAAGTCATTCATGGCGGGCCTTTCGCGGCGGCGGGTGATAGTTTCAGCTACCGCTGGAACCCGCATGTGCTGGCTTCGCGCGGCCATGTGGTGGCGCAGGTCAACTACCACGGCAGCAGCGGCTACGGCTTTGCCTTTCGCGACAGCATCATGGGCCGCCAGGGTGAACTCGAGTTGCAGGACATCGAG
>JBIKPD010000258.1:0-5839 GCA_044357665.1 Roseateles sp.
TCAGCGATCAGGCTTACGGGACGATGATCCGGTCTCACTGAGACCGGATCGTCGGCCCGCGTCCGACCGCAGGGAGGACTTGCGATGATCCACGTTCACTGAGACCGGATCGTCGGCCCGCGTCCGACCGCAGGGAGGACTTGCGATGATCCACGTTCACTGAGACCGGATCATTGGCCCGCGTCCGACCGCAGGGAGGACTTGCGATGAGCCACGTCTCACTGAGACCGGATCGCCGAGGTCTGCTGAATGCAGACCCCGGCCCCGCGTCCGACCGCAGGGAGGACTTGCGATGATCCACTCTCACTGAGACCGGATCATCGGGGTCTGTCGGGTCAAACCCAGGCCCCACGTTTGCAGTCGATGTTGGCCTGTATCTGCACGGTTTCATCAACGCCCAGCATGACCCGCCAAGGAAAATCAGCCTTGAAACAACAGGGCGCTCATGTCTACATTTTCCGTGCTGATCGTCGAAGACCAGGCCAGGTTCAGTGAGGCCTTTGTGCATTCGCTGGCCACTGTCAGTGACGTCCACTTGCTCGGGGTCGCGGCCGATCTGCATCAGGGACGGCGCATGTTCGACCAGGGGCGGCCGGATGTGCTGCTGGTTGACCTTGACCTGCCGGGAGGCAATGGCATCGAACTGATACGCCATGCCGCCCATGTCAGGCCGCAATGCGAGGTGATGGTGATCTCGGTTTTCGGCGACGAGCAGCATGTGATGGCCAGCATCGAGGCCGGCGCCACCGGCTATCTGCTCAAGGACGACCTGGCGCTCGATCTGCCCAGCCAGTTGCGTTCGCTGCGTGCCGGCGGCAGCCCGATCAGCCCGATCATTGCCAGGCGGCTGCTGATGCGGTTGGCGCCGGCTGCAGGTCATCTGGCCAGCGAGTTGGCGCAACTCAGCGACGAGGATGCAGTGGCGCTGTCCGAGCAGGAATCGCGGGTGCTGCACCTGGCGGCCAAGGGCTTCACCTTCGACGAGATCGCGCAGTTTCTGCAGGTTTCGCCACACACGGTGATGACCTATGTGAAGCGGGTCTATCGCAAGCTGCATGTGCGTTCCAAGGTCGAAGCGATCTACGAAGCCCGTCGCCTCGGCTGGCTGCGTGACTGACGAAGGACTGGGCGCCTGCCAGCGACCAGGCTGAGCCCGTGCACAAGACCCTGCCTGCGCAGGGGCTCGTGACTGACGAAGGACGGGACGCCTGCCAGCGGCCAGTCTGAGCAAGTCACAGGCTGTGCCAAAATCGGCTGCGCTCCTGCAATCGTCATAGCCGCCAAGCCGATGCCTGCATCCAATCCTGAATCGAATGCCAAGGCCGGGTCGCCAGCAGCGCCCCGCAAGCGTCCACGTCCCGGAGAGCGTCGCGTGCAGATTCTGCAGACGCTGGCCGGCATGCTCGAGCAGCCCGGCGCCGATCGCGTGACCACCTCGGCCCTGGCCGCCAAGCTCGAGGTCAGCGAGGCGGCGCTGTATCGCCATTTCGCCAGCAAGGCGCAGATGTTCGAGGGCCTGATCGAATTCATCGAGAGCAGCATCTTCAGCTTGCTCAACCAGATCGTCGAGCGCCCCGGCGCGGGGCAAGCGCAGGCGCAAAAAATCATCTCGGTGTTGCTGCAGTTTGGTGAGCGCAACCCGGGTATGACCCGGGTGATGGTCGGCGATGCGCTGGTCTACGAAAACGAGCGGTTGGTGCTGCGCATGAACCAGTTCTTCGATCGTGTCGAGTCGTCGCTGCGCCAGGTCTTGCGTGCCGCAGCCGAAGCCAAGGGCTCGGCCACGCCGACGGTTGACGCCAATGCACAGGCTTCGGTGCTGGTCAGTTTCATCATCGGGCGCCTGCAGCGCTATGCCCGTTCAGGCTTCAAACGGATGCCCAGCGAGCAGTTGGACGCTGCGCTGCGGATGCTGGCGGGTGACACGCCCGGCTAAACTGGGCGGATGTCTGAATTTGAAAACCTGATCACACGCGCCGAGGCGCTGTTCACCCGGCTTGAAGCCGTCCTGCCGCAGCCCTTGGGTGAGCCCGATTGGGGCGCTTCGGTGGCATTCCGTTATCGCAAGCGTGCCGGCCGGCAAATGCTCGAGCCAGTGCGCCATGTCGCGGCGATCAGGCTCGAAGACCTGAAAGAGGTCGAGCCGCAGAAACAGCGCTTGCTGCGCAATACCGAGCAGTTCGTCGCTGGCAGGCCCGCCAACAATGTGTTGCTGACCGGTGCTCGCGGCACGGGCAAGAGTTCATTGATCAAGGCCTGCCTGAACGCCTTTGCCGACCAGGGCTTGCGTTTGATCGAAGTCGACAAGGCCGATCTCGTCGACCTGCCTGACCTGGTTGACCTGGTGTTTGGTCGCCCCGAGCGTTTCGTGATTTTCTGTGATGACCTCAGCTTCGATGAGGGCGAAGCCGGCTACAAGGCCTTGAAGTCAATGCTCGACGGCTCGGTGGCCTCGGTGTCTGACAATGTGCTGATCTACGCGACCAGCAACCGCCGCCATTTGCTGCCCGAGCAGATGCGCGACAACCTTGGCTACAAGCATACCGATGATGGCGAGGTCCATCCGGGTGAGGCGATCGAGGAGAAGATCTCGCTCTCCGAGCGCTTCGGCCTGTGGGTCAGTTTCTATCCCTTCACGCAGCAGGAATACCTGGTCATCACGGCGCAATGGCTGCGCTTTTTCGGCATCGACGAGGCCGCGATCGCAGCGGCAAGGCAGCCGGCGCTGGTCTGGGCACTCGAGCGGGGTTCGCGCTCGGGCCGCGTTGCCTACCAGTTCGCACGTGATCTGGCCGGCCGCGAAGAGGTCACCCATGCCCAGGCGACACCGGCCCGCGTGATCAGCGGTATGCCGCCCGACGGCCTCGACGATGTCTGAGCGGTTGCCGGTCGATGTCGCTGTCGGGGTCTTGATCGAGCGTGACAGCCAGGGCCGGGAAGGACGTTTTCTGTTGACGACGCGGCCGGCGGGCAAGGTCTATGCCGGCTTCTGGGAGTTTCCCGGCGGCAAGGTCGAAGCCGGCGAGACGGTCGAACAGGCCCTGAAGCGCGAGTTGTTCGAGGAGCTGGGGATCGAGATCGGCGCGGCCCATGCCTGGAAGATCGAGATCATGGACTATCCCCATGCCCGGGTACGCCTGCATTTTTGCAAGGTCTATGAATGGCAGGGTGAATTCGAGATGCGCGAGCAGCAGCTGATGGCCTGGGCCGACCTGCCGGTGCAACAGCAGCCGGTGCTGCCAGGGACGGTCCCGGTACTGCAATGGTTCGCGGCTGAGCGTGGCTTCAAGGGGGCCACCCATCCGGCCTGATTACACTGACGCCATGAACTGGATCGACGAAATCAAATGGGATGCAGCGGGCCTAGTGCCGGTGATCGCGCAGGAACGGGTCAGCGGCGATGTCCTGATGTTCGCCTGGATGAACCGCGAAGCCCTGGCACGTACGGCTGAGCTTGGCGAGGCCGTTTACTGGAGCCGCTCGCGCAGCAGGCTCTGGCACAAGGGCGAGGAATCGGGTCACAAGCAGATCGTCCATGAAATACGGATGGACTGCGACAACGATGTGTTGCTGCTGAAAATCACCCAGCTCGGCCCGGATGAAATAGGCATTGCCTGCCATACCGGCCGGCACAGCTGCTTTTACCAACGCTATGAGAGTGGCAGCTGGCAAGCGGTCGAGCCCATCCTCAAGGATCCCGGGACCATCTACAAATGACTCAGACTTCGCAATCCAGTCAGGACATGCTGGCGCGCCTGGGCGCTTTGATCGATTCGCGCAAGCCGGCCAATGGCGGCGACCCGGCCAGCAGCTATGTGGCCCGCTTGTTCGACAAAGGCCTCGACACGATCCTGAAAAAGATCGGTGAAGAAGCGACCGAGACAGTGATGGCCGGCAAGGACGGCGACCGGCAAAAGCTCGTTTACGAAGTTGCTGACCTCTGGTTCCACAGCCTGATCGCCCTGAGCCATTTCGACCTCAAGCCCGAGCAGGTGCTGGCCGAACTGGCCCGGCGCGAGGGTCTGTCCGGGCTGCAGGAATTTGCGCAGCGCGGCCATGCCGATGAGCCCAACGACTGACCTGAAGAGATTCCCTATGACGCATGACCCTGACTGCCTGTTCTGCAAGATCGTTGCCGGCAAGATCCCCAGCCGCAAGGCCTATGAGGACGAACAGGTGCTGGCATTCCATGACATCCATCCCTGGGCGCCGGTTCATCTGCTGATCATCCCGAAGTTGCATATCGCCACGATGAGCGACCTGGGTGATGAGCATGCCGGTCTGCTCGGTCATATGGCGGTGCTTGCGCCCAGACTGATGCTCGAGCAGGGTGTGACGAACGGATTCCGGACCGTCATCAACACCGGGCCGGATGGTGGCCAGGAGGTTTACCACCTGCATATGCATGTGATGGGCGGTCCGCGTCCCTGGGTCAAGGCCTGAACCGACCAAGCCAAGAAATGATTGCCCGTCCCAACTAGAATGCGGGATCTTATTCAGGAGAAGCAATATGGGTTCGTTCAGCATCTGGCATTGGCTCATCGTGCTCTTGGTTGTTGTGCTGATTTTCGGCACCAAGAAGCTCAAGAACATCGGCTCGGACATGGGTTCGGCGGTGAAGGGCTTCAAGGACGGCATGAAGGACGGCGGCGCCAACAGCAGTGAGCCGCCTCCTCAGCAGGTCACGACCCAAACAGCGGCTGACCACAGCAACACTGTCGACGTCGAGTCCAAGACCAAGTCTTGATGCATGACTTGCCCGGCAATGACACTGCATGATTGATTTCGGTTTTGACAAAATCGCCTTGATCGGCGTGGTGGCTCTGGTCGTGATCGGCCCCGAGCGTTTGCCGCGGGTGGCGCGTACCGTCGGCCATCTGCTGGGCAAGGCGCAGCGCTATGTGGCTGACGTGAAGGCCGAAGTCGGTCGATCGATCGAGCTCGAAGAGCTGAAGAAGATGAAAGACCAGTTCGCCGATGCGGCTCAGGACGTCAAGCAGACGGTCGAGCAGGAGGTGAGCTCGGCCAATCAGGCTTTCGAGCAGACCTGGGCCGATGCCAGCGGTGAAACCGCCGCTGAGCATTTGCCTTGGAGCCCGATGGTCGATGTTCCCGGCTACAAGCATCCGAACAAGAACTGGCGCATCAAGCGCGGCGCAACGCCGCAGTGGTACAAGCAAAAGCGCGGCGTGCGCCGCAATGTCCAGTCGGGCGCAGCGCGGGTGGCGCGTTTTCGTCCGCCAGCAAGACCCTGATGATGAGTGCCAATGTCTGAAGAAAAGAAAGCGCCCGACGATGAACTCGCAGGCACCGAACAACCGTTCATTTCCCACCTTGTAGAGTTGCGCGACCGCTTGGTCCGTGCGGCCATTGCGGTGGCGATCGCCTTCGGCATTCTGGCGGTGTTTCCAGGGCCTTCGGCACTCTATGACCTGCTGGCCGCACCGCTGGTGGCGCAATTGCCCCAGGGTTCGACCCTGATCGCCACCAATGTGATCTCGCCATTTCTGGTGCCCTTGAAAATCACCTTGCTGGCTTCTTTCCTGGCCGTGCTGCCGGTGGTGCTGTATCAGGTCTGGGCCTTTGTGGCCCCGGGCCTTTACTCGCATGAAAAGAGGTTGATCGTGCCACTGGTGTTTTCCAGCACCTTGCTGTTCTTCGTCGGCGTGGCGTTTTGTTACTTCTTCGTCTTCGGGCAGGTGTTCCAGTTCATCCAGAACTTCGCGCCCAAGAGCATCACCGCGGCGCCTGACATCGAGGCCTATCTGAGCTTTGTGATGTCGATGTTCATCGCCTTCGGTGCAGCCTTCGAAGTGCCGGTCGTGGTCGTCGTGCTGGC
>JBIKPD010000259.1:0-5838 GCA_044357665.1 Roseateles sp.
GCGGTCAGGCTGATGATGGGCTGCGTGCCGCAAAGGTAGCGCTTGATGCCAGGCGCAGGCCGGTAGTCGGGGCTGAATTCAAACGGCGCGGCATGGCCCCACCAGCCGGCCAGTGGCTGCCAAAAGCGCTCGGCGTGCAGCGGATTCACCCAGACAAAGGCCGGGGCGCCAGGGCCGCCGTTGAGGTATTTGTAGCCGCAGCCGACAGCGAAATCGGCCCGCGCCTCCAGCAGCCCCACAGGCACGGCGCCAGCGCTATGCGCCAGGTCCCAGACCACGAGCGCGCCCGCAGCTTGCGCCGCGGCGGTGAGGGCAGCCATGTCGTGCATGGCGCCGGTGCGATAGTTGACATGGGTGAGCATCAGCACCGCCAGATCGTCGCCCAGCTTGCCTGCAATCTCTTCGGCTTCAACCAGCTCCAAGGTAAAGCCACGCTCCCGGCACAGCGCCTGGGCAATGTACAGGTCAGTAGGGAAGTTGCTGCGTTCGCTCAGCACCCGCTGCCGCGCCGGGGCGTCTTGTTGGGCGATCGACATGGCCGCGCTCAGCACCTTGTACAGATTGATCGAGGTGCTGTCGGTGGCCACGACCTGGCCAGGGCCGGCACCCACCATGGTGGCGATCTGGTCGCCCAGGCGCTGCGGCAGGTCGACCCAGCCTGCGCCGTTCCAGGATCGGATCAGGCCCTGTCCCCATTCCTGCGCCACCACTTCAGCGACACGCGCCGCCGTGGCTTTGGGCAGCATGCCCAGCGAGTTGCCGTCGAGGTAGATCAGGCCCGATGGAAGCACGAATTGATCGCGCAATTCGCGCAGCGGGTCTTGCAAATCGAGTTGCTGACAGTGGTGGCGTGTTTTCATGTGCTCATCCTTCAATCCGGCAACACGGCCGTCACTTCGATCTCGACCTTGGCGCGCAATTCCATCAGACCCGCCACCTGCACGCAACTCATGGCCGGGAAGTTGCGTCCCATGACTTCGCGGTAGACCTGCCCGAGCTCCTTCAGACGGGCGTTGTACTCGGCACGGTCCACCACATACCAGGTCATGCGCACCATATGCTCGGGCCCCGCACCAGCTTCTTGCAGCACGGCCAGCACATTGCGCAAGGACTGGGCGGTCTGGGCGATGAAGTCATCGGACTCGAACTGCTGCTGCGCGTTCCAGCCGATCTGGCCACCGACAAAAATCTGCGTGCCGCGCGCTGCAACGCCGTTGGCATAGCCGCGGGGAGCAGCCCAGCCGGCAGGTTGGAGGGTTTTCATAGTTGTTTGAGCTTGAAGCGTTGAAGTTTGCCGGTCTCGGTGCGTGGCAGGGCTTGCACGAACTCGATCTCGCGCGGGTATTTGAACGGCGCGATGCTGGCCTTGACATGGTCTTGCAATTGCTTCACCAGCGCCGCGTCGCCTTGCTGGCCCGCCTTGAGCACGCAGAAGGCTTTCACGATCATGCCGCGCGCCTCGTCGGGACGCCCGATGACGCCGCATTCGGCCACGGCCGGATGGCGCAGCAAGGCGTCTTCGACTTCCGGCGCACCGACGTTATAGCCCGCGGTGACGATCATGTCGTCGGCGCGCGACAGAAAGAAGAAGTAGCCGTCTTGGTCTTGCATGAAGGCGTCGCCGGGGTAGTTCCAGCCGCCCTGCACATAGTGGCTCTGCCGGGCATCGCCCAGGTAGCGGCAGCCTGTCGGGCCCTGCACCGCCAGGCGGCCGACGCTGCCGCGCGGCAATTCATTGCCGCCATCGTCCACCACCTTGGCGGCATAACCGGGCACCACGCGACCGATCGCGCCGCGGCGCATTTCGTCGGGAGCCGAGGAAATGAAGATGTGGAACATCTCGGTCGCGCCGATGCCGTCGAGCAGCTCGATGCCGGTCGCCTCCTTCCACTGCTGGCGCGTGGCATCGGGCAGGCCTTCGCCGGCGCTGACACACAGGCGCAGCGATGAAGGCGCGCTGCGCTGCGCCGCCTCCTCTTGCATGCAGGAAGCGAGCTGGCGGTAAAAGGTCGGCGCCGTGTAGCAGATGGTCGCGCCCGTCTCGAAGATCACTTTGGCCATCGCTTGCGGCGTGTAGGCGACATCGGGAAAGTAGACCGAAGCGCCAGCCCACATCGGAAAGATCAGCAGACCTCCCAGGCCAAAGGAAAAGGCCAGCGGCGGCGAGCCGATGACGATGTCATCAGCGCAGGCTTTCAGCACATGGCGTGGCCAGGTCTCGCAGGCGGCCAACACATCGCGGTGCGTGGTCACCGCCGCCTTCGGCTTGCCTGTCGTTCCCGAGGTGAAGACCAGCAAGGCAATGTCTTGGCCGGCGGTGGGGCAAGCCGGGATCAGCCCTGACTTCTGTGCCGCCAGATTGCCGAGCGAGGCTGGGTTCGCAGCGTCGTTGAAGGGCACGATGGTTTTCAACCAGGGTTGCTGGGCCTGCGCCAGTTGCAGTTCTTCCAGCAGTCTGGCATCGCACAGCGCCACAAGGGGCTGGGCCTTGGCGATGATCTCGCCCAGCTCCTTGGCCCGCAGCAGCGGCATGGTCGCCACCGCGATCAGCCCGCTTTTCACCACGGCCAGCCAGGCCAGCACCATGCCGATGGAGTTGCCGCCGCGCAGCAGCACCCGGTTGCCGGGGACCAGCCCGAAATCCTGCAGCAGCACCTGGGCGATGCGGTCCACCTGTTCGCGCGTCTGGGCATAGCTCAGCGTGCAGGTCGGTGAGCGCAGCAAGGGGCGCTTGGCGAAGCCTTTCTCCTCGGCGCGGTCCAACAACTCGTGCACCAGATTCAGTTGCTGCGTCTGCTGCAAGGCTTGCAACTCCGGTGTGGCGTAAAGCAGTTCGGGCCATTGCTCAAGCGGCGGCAGCTGCTCGTGGACGAAGCGGTCAGTCTGGGCAGAAATGGACATAACTTCCCTTCAGGCTTGAGCAGAAAATGACCTGAGTACGGACTTGCCGATGATCAGTTGCTGCACCTCGGTCGCACCCTCGTAGATGCGCAGCGCGCGGATGTCGCGGTACAGGCTTTCGATCTTGCTGCCACGCTTGACGCCCATGCCGCCATGCATCTGCAAGGCCATGTCAATGACGCGCTGCGCGTTTTCGGTCGCGCACATCTTGGCCATCGCGGCAGCCGCGGTGTAGGCCTGGGCGGCGGCTGGACTGTCGGTGCCAACGCAGTCACGCAACCAGGCGGCGCGATATGTCAGCATGGCGCCAGCGTCGATCAAGGCCGCCATCTCGCCAAGCTTTGCCTGGGTCAGCTGGAAGTCCGCCAGCCGCTGGCCGAACATCGGCCTGTTCTGCGCGTAGCTGACGGCTTCAGCCAGGGCGCGGCGCGCCATGCCCAGCGCTGCCGCAGCAACCGAGGCACGAAAGATGTCGAGCGTCCGCATGGCCAGCTTGAAGCCACCGTTGAGTTCACCCAGTTGCGCGCTGGCCGGGATTCGACATTGCGCGAACTTGAGCGTCGCCAGCGGGTGCGGTGCCATCACTTCAATATGTTCTGAGTCGTCCAGACCTGCGGTATTCGCGTCGACGATGAAGGCCGTGATGCCGCGGGTTCCGGCCTGCGGGTCGGTCTTGGCAAATACGCAGTAATAGTCGGCAATGCCGCCGTTGCTGATCCAGGTCTTGCTGCCGTCGATCGTGATCTCGTCACCGCAGCGGGTCGCGCGCGTCGACATGGCGCCTGCGTCGGATCCGGCGTCGGCCTCGCTCAGGGCAAAGGCGGCCAGCAAGCTGCCCTGCGCCACGCCGCCCAGATAACGCTGCTTTTGCGCGCTTGTGCCGGCCAGCGTGATGGCGCCACTTCCGAGCCCCTGCATGGCAAAGGCGAAGTCGGCCAGCGGCGAGTAATAAGCCAGGGTCTCGCGCAAGATCACCAGCGCCCGCGAGTCGAGCTCGGGCAAGGCGCCGCCGAATTCAGCCGGTACGCAGTAGCGCAACCAGCCGGCCTCGCCCAGGCGCCGGACCCATTCGCGACAGGCCGCACGGTCATCGCTTTCATCCACTTGTTGGCCCGCCACCCAGGCTGCGAGCTCGCGACCCAGGGCCTGGTGTCCGGCGTTGAAGAACGGCAGGGCCAGATGGCCGGTGACAGCTGCATGGCTCATCTCAGTCCCCTTCAAATACCGGTTTCTGCTTGGCCGAAAAGGCCAGATAGGCACGGCGGAAATCCCCCGTCTGCATGCAGATGGCCTGGGCCTGGGCTTCGGCCTCGATCGCCTGCTCGATGGTCATGGCCCATTCCTGCTGCAGCATGGTTTTGGTCATGCTCTGGGCAAAGGTCGGCCCGGCGGCCAGTTCATTGGCCAGCGCCTGGGCGCAGCCCAGCAACTCGGCGCTGTCGTGCAAGGCATTGAAGAAGCCCCAGGCAAGGCCTTCCTGAGCGTTCATGGCGCGGCCCGTGAACAGCAACTCGCTGGCGCGCCCCTGGCCGATGACGCGCGGCAGCAAGGCGCAGGCCCCCATATCAGCCCCAGCCAGACCGACGCGGGTGAACAAGAAAGCCGTCCTGGCCCCGGGTGTGCCCAAGCGCATGTCACTGGCCAGCGCCATCATGGCGCCGGCGCCGGCGCAGATGCCGTCGATGGCGGCAATAACCGGCTGCGGGCAGTTGCGCAAGGCCTTCACCAGGTCGCCCGTCATGCGGGTGAATTCCAGCATTTCAGGCATGCTCATTTTTGTCAGCGGGCCGATGATCTCGTGCACGTCGCCGCCCGAGCAGAAATTGCCGCCGGCGCCGGCCAGCACCACAGCCTTGACGTCGGTGGAATACTTCAGCGCCTCGAAAAGGTTGCGCAGCTCGGCATATGAATCGAAGGTCAGCGGATTCTTGCGCTCGGGACGGTTCAGCGTGACGGTGGCCACGCCGGCGTCAAAGCGCCAGTCAAAGTGGCGGGCCTGGTAGGGTGCGGTGGCGTCGAATTGGGCGCGCATCGGGTTGCCGGCGCCGATAAAGTGTTTCATGCGATTTCCTGTGCAGAGTTGACGGCGTTCAGGCTGTGCTCCTTGACCTTGCCCAGCAGGCGGTGCAGGGTCGCTATTTCTTTCTCGCTCAGCCCGGAAAAAGCGCTGACGATCCAGGCTTCATGCGCGTGCGCCATCACGCCGAACTGGCGGCGCCCCTTGGCCGTGAGCTTGACGCGGTAGGCCCGGCGGTCGTCTGGAACAGCCACGCGCTGCACCAGGCCTTCGGCCACGAGTTGGTCGGTGATGCCGGTGACGTTGCCGCCCGTGACCATCATGCGGCGCGACAACTCGTTCATCTTCAGCCCGCCCGGTGAGCGCTCGAGTTGGGCCAGCAGGTCAAAACGCGGCAGGGTCGTGGCGAAGTCGTCGCGCAGCCCGGCCCTGACCTCGGTCTCGATCAGCTGGGTGCAGGTGAGCATGCGCAGCCACAGGCGCAGCGCCTCGGGGTGCTCGGCCGAGGTGGTGCCGTTCAGGCGGGCTTCCTTGTCCATGGGCTTCCTTATGGCAAATCTTGTTTAATAAAAAATAGTTTAAACATGAAACAAATTTTGTCAACGAACGCTTTCCCCCGTTGACATGACGGATGCCGCCCGCTAAAGTATTTTAGGATTAAACTATTTAGAACGCAATAATTTGCGGCCGCTGCGGGACTTCCGGCGTGGCCTTTACCTTGAGGAGTCCGGATGAATATCGTCTGCATTGGCGGCGGCCCGGCCGGTCTTTACTTCGGCCTGCTGATGAAGCTCCAGAACCCGCGCCATGACATCACCGTGGTCGAGCAAAACAAGCCCTATGACACCTTCGGCTGGGGCGTGGTTTTCTCTGACGCCACGATGGACAATATGCAGGCCTGGGACGCGGTGACTGCCGCC